>CAIKTR010000230.1 GCA_903830425.1 uncultured Opitutia bacterium | reverse complement strand
GTCCTCAGCACCGGCCCCGTCGCCGACATCACGATCGAGGACGTCCCGCTCGAGGACGTGATCGCGGAGCTCTTCCAGTCCCAGGTGTAGGGCCAAGGGATCGGAACGGACCTACCGGGCTGTGCGCAGAAGGCCCAGCTTCAGGTCCCGTTTGTGCCGGGACCTGTCCTGACCCGGCCGGCCCGCGACTTCTTCGTCCGGCGTGGGAGGCCAACAGATTCTCAGGACATCCTGGCCTACAGCATCCACCACGGCAGGGCGCGGATGTTGGGGGCGAGTTGCAGCGGGCGCTGGCAGCGGCAGATAAGGAGACCTTCCTTGGCGACTTTCTTGTGGTCGTCGAGAAAACCAAGCAGGTGCCGCGCATCGGAAATATCAGGCCGGTCGGTCCATTTGACCTCAATGGGAGTGAGCCTGCCCTGATGTTCCAGAATGAAATCCACCTCGACGCCGGTTTTGGTGCGGAAGTAGCTGAGTTTGCCTTCACCGAGGTAGCCGACGCGTTTCCACAATTCGATGCCGACCCACTGTTCGAGCAGCGGTCCGGGATTGGCGAGCACGAGGGTCGGCTCCGGGGGAAGACCGCCGGCGACGTGGCGCACCCCGAGGTCGAAGAAATAAAACCGTGGGGTCGAGAGCACCCCTTGTCGGACGCTGCCCGAGTAGGCGGGCAGCAGGAAACCGACGAACATGTCCTCCATCAACGCATAGTAGCTCTGAATCGTCTTGCCGGTGATGCCAACCTGCCGGGCGAGCGCGGCGTAATTAACAATCTGACCCGATTCGAGCGCAGCGAGTTGGAGAAACCGGGCGAAGCTGGCGAGGTTGACGCTCGAAGCCTCGCGGCGGACCTCCTCCTCCAGATAGATGGCGGCATAGGAGCGAAGCAACGCAGCCCGGTCCTCAACCGGGGCAGTGACGATCCCAGGGAGCGCGCCGTAGGCCAGCCGGTCGTTCAACTCCATTGCTGGGAATGGGCGGGCTGCCTGTTTCGCCCATGCGGGGGCTGGCATCGGTGAGGCCACATCAAGACCGGGGGCAATTTCGGCCTGCACCAAAGGATAGAGCCGGTGATATAGTGATCGCCCCGGCAGCAGATTCGCCCCAATGCGCCGCAACTTGCGGGCCGAGCTGCCGCAGAGGATGAAGCGCCAGCGCTTTTTGTCTTCGTCGTAGAGATGCTGGACAGCATCGAAAATCCCTGGGCTCATCTGGGCTTCGTCCACAATTACCGTGGCAGGTTGCTGCTCCCGGGAGAGCCCGCGGCAGGCTTGGACGAAGCCGGTGGCGGAGGTGCCGTAACGCAGCCGATCCTCGGCATTAGCGAGGTCGATTCGCAGAGCCGGCTCGGGATAGACCGACCGCAGCAAGGTGCTCTTGCCGGTCTGGCGGGCACCAAAGAGCAGGCTGACGTAGGGCTTGGCCGATTGTGCAGCGAAACGAGGAGCAAAGAGGCGGTCAAACACGACAGAGACTCCTGAATCGGATTACTTATCGGGAGTCAAGGTAATGAATGGCAATAAAGCCATGCGCAGGAGAACGCCCCTCCCGGCCGACTGAGCCATAGTGCTCCAAAGCAATACGCCCAGCAAAGCAGGTCATTTCTAAAGCCATAGGCGAATTTCGGCTGTTCCGCTAAATAGACTCGCCGTCCGACCCGGCCAGTTCGACTCGCCCGCTGACCCCGCCAGCTGGCCCTCCGACTCCGCCGCCGGCTCCCCCGCCGCCCACCCGCCAGCCCCGGGTTTAACGCCAACCCGCCGAGAGCAATTGTCACGTAATACGTGACAATTGCTCTGGGGGAGGGCGCGGTGCGGCACATTGCGGCAACGCGGGCGCGGGGCGGGCTTACTCCAGCTCCGGCCAGGTCGGGGTCTTCCCGGTGAGCGCGCGCAGCAGCTGCCGCGTCCCGGCCACCGCCGTCAGGATCGCCGGCCGCAGCGACTCCGGCCGCAGGCTCACGTCGAACCGGACGGCCGCCAGCTCCTCCGCGCCGAGCAGCTGCTCGACGCGGCGCCCGTCGGGATAGGACACCTGGCCCCGGCGCACCCGGACTTCATGCAGGAGCCGGAAATTGGTCTCGATCAGGGAGCGATGCAGCCAGCGCTGCACCGCCACGTACTCGCCGCGGGCGAGCTTGCCGAGGAGCGACGTCGCATCCACGTACGCCCCCTCCCCCAGCGCCCAGGCCGCCTCGTCCGTCAGGTGCGCCAGCGGCACCTCCGCCACCGCCCGCGTGTAGAAGTTCTGCCAGCCCGGCCCGCCTTTCAGCACCACCTGGCCGAAGCTCATCACCAGCGCAAACTCGCCCAGTCCGCGCTGGATGCTCGGGACCCGCCGGTGCAGGCCCAGGCAGAAGGCCAGCCGCCCCAGCCACAGCCGCCGGTAGGGGATGATGACAAAGTCCGCCTCGCCGCCGGAAAACAGCGCCGTGACCTTCTGCACCCCCCCGAACACCGGGCGCACCGCATAGGCCACCACCTCCTGCCCCTTCAGCTCGGCGGTCCAGGCCCGGTCGAGATAACGGGCCGGCCGGGTGGTCACAATCTGCAGATCCACATCCGACCACGGGTCCGCCGGCTGGCCGGCGCCGGACAGCGCGCGGGCGTGCGAGCCGAAGACGGCCGCCACCCGGATGTCCGGCTGCGCCTGCATCCACTCGCGCAGGGAATCCAGCAGGGTCACCATGAGCGCAGCGAAAGGAGGATCTCGGTGCCTTCCATGCCGGGCCCCGCGTGAATCTCGCCGTGATGCAGGCGCAGGATTTCCTTGGCCAGAAAGACCCCGAGCCGCCCCTGGTTGGGCACCGCCCCTTCCACCGGCTCGGGCAGGATGCCCTCGAGCTCGAGCCGCTTGCCCTTGAGCGAAAACAGCACCGTCTGGTCCGCGCCGCTGCCGGTCGAGCGCACCTGCAGGCCCAGCTCCCGCGCCCCGAGCTCCCCGCGGTTCTCGGTGATGGTCGCGATCAGCGAGCGCAGGGCAAAGTCCAGCAGCCGCTTGCTCACCGCCAGCACCACCGGGTCCGGGCCCACCTCGACGCGCACCCCGAGCGCATGGCCGACCGTCTGCGCGAGCTCGCGGAGGTCGGTCGGCGCCACCTCGGGCTCGTGCAGGGCGTGCATCAGCCCGACGTGCTTGTTCAGGGTCTCGAGCTGCGCAATGTCCCCCTTCACCGTCTCCAGCAGCGGGGCCGTCAGCGGCTGCTCCGGGGGGCACTGGCGGAAGGTCGCGAGGGACACGAGCGCGTTGCCCAGCTCGTGGCTGAGGGTCAGCGAGAGCTCGCGCAGCAGGTGGCGGCGGTTGGCGCTCAGGCGCGTGGCGGCATCGTGCACCTCGCCGCTGGCCTCCTCCCAAAACGCCCAGGCCCCGCCCGTCTCGGCCACGCGGCCCGCGCTCGCGCGGAAGGGCTGCCCGGCCGCCGGCGCCACGCGGCAGACCTCGCGCGACCGCCGCGCCTGGCCAATCAGGTCGCGCACCACCAGCGGCACGTGGCGCGGGACGCCCTCGTCGGGCCCCAGGACCAGCGTGCTCGGGAAATACTTCGCCCCCAGCCGGGCCTGCTCCGCCAGCTGGTGCAGCCGGCTCAGCTGGCCGGACTTCGCCAGAAAATGCCGCAGCAGCCGCGCAAAGAACACCGCGCGCGTCCGGTCCGCCTCGTCGTAGGGCTCGCCATCGTCGCGCACCCCGAGCGCGATCAGGCCCAGCAGGCGGCCGTTGTCATGGATCGGGGCCAGCAGCCGGGCGCCCCAGAGCGCGAGGCGGTTGCGCACCGCCAGCTCCGCCACCGGATCGGCCGGGCCCTCCCAGCTCGCCCCGTCAATCACCGCCGGATGGCTCTCCAGCAGGGCCACCAGCGGGTCGTCCGCCGGAAAAAACGAGGTGCCGCGGTCCGCCCGGAACCCGTCCGTCTCCCGCAGGAAAAACACCGCGTGCGACGCCCGCAGCAGCTGGCGCGAGGCCCGGCGGAACTCCGCGATCAGGCGGTCGCGCGTGTCGAGGTTCTCCACCGCGCCTTCGAGAAAATCCCACAGCTCGGCCGCGTCGCCGGCCCCGGCGGCCCGGACGGGCGGGCGGGCGGGCTCGGCCCGGCGCGCCTTTTCCGTCAGCAGCGCCACCATCGACTGCTGCTCCGCCACCTCCTCCAGCAGGGGCAGCAGCTCCCGCAGCCGGGTCGTGCTTTCCTCGTACGAAAGATACACGCGGGCCCGGCCCGTCATGCGCGCCTGCTCAAACGGCAGGCTGCGGGGCTCCCCGACGTAGAGCGTCGGGCTCCGCGCCAGCGCGGGGGGCAGGCTCGCCTCCACCGCCGCATCCAGCACCACCACGGCGGAAAACCCGGGCGAGGTGCCCGACGGGAAGCTCGCCGGCGTCAGCCGCAGCGCGCTCCGCCCCGGCGGCAGCTGCCGCTCCCACGCGTCGGCGAGGACGGAGTCGGCGGTCGCGAGGATGACTAGGCTTGGCATGGGAAGACGATGCGGAAGGTGGCGCCGCGTCCCGGCTGGGCCGGATCCACCGAGATGGTCGCGTCGAGACCCGCCAGAATGTCGCTGCAGATGGCGAGTCCAAGCCCAAAGCCGGAGGACTTGGTGGATTGGAAGGGCTGGAACAGCCGGGGCCGGATCTCCGGCGCGATGCCCGGCCCGCTGTCCTCCAGCTGGACCTCGACGCCCCGGGGCACGTTGCGGGTGGACAGCTTCACCCAGCGCTCGCCCGGCTGCCCCTCGAGGGCCTGGATGGCGTTGAAGCAGAGGTTGAGCAGCACCTGCTTGGCCGCCGACGCATCCGTGTACACCCGGTCGGGCGTGGCCTGGAGGTCGAGGAGGAACGGGATGCGCTTGTCCACGGACTTGGCCGCGACCAGCTCGAGGGTGGAGCGCAGCACCGGGTGGAGCTCGATCAGCTGCGCCGCGTAGACCCGCGGCGAGGCGAGGTCGAGGAGCTGCTCGGTCAGCCGGTCGATGCGCGTGACCTCGTCGCCGATCAGGCGGAAGAACTTGTCGCGGAAGACCGGGTCCTGGTAGTGCTGCGGCAGCAGCTGCACAAAGGCCTTGATCGAGACCAGCGGGTTGCGGATCTCGTGGGCCAGGCTCGCGCCGAGCAGGCCGACCGTCGCCAGCTGCTCGGCGCGCTGGGCCTTGAGGGAGAAATGGGCGCGCTCGAGCGCGTTCTCGATGATCGACGCGAGCTCCATCAGCTGCGTCACCTGCGGATAGGTGAAGGGCTGGCGCGACGCCGCCACGCCGACCCCGACGAGCACGGTCAGGGTGGGCCCCTCCCCCACCACCACCACGCCGAGGCTATGGGCCGCGAGGAAGCGCCCGAGCTCGAGACGTTCCGGGGTGGCCTTTTCCCGCGCGAGCCGCTCGGGGGTGGCCCAGCGGATCGCCCGCAGCGTCTGCAGGACCGGGGAGTTCTCGGGCAGCTCGACCCCGCCGCCGCGCAGCGGGCCGGCCGCGCCGGAGATCACCAGCGCGTGGTCCGTGTGGCCCCAGCCCTTCAGGACGGTGAGAAAGGCCTGCTCGAGGTTGTCCACCCGCACCTCGCGCCGCGACACCGCGTACGCCGCCTGCCGGACCGCGGAGTCCTGGGCGTAGAACTGGAACATGGGGCTGATCCAGCCGTGCAGCGCGGTGGCAAACCAGAGGGCCAGCGCGGTGGTGACGATGAAGGCGAAGGGCTCGGGCAGCACCAGCCCGAGCACCAGGTCCCCGACGTAGGCCGCCCCCGCCACGATCGTGACCAGGGCGATCTTCTGCAGGCCCACCTTGATGATCTGCCGCGCGTCGAAGATGCGGTGGGTCGTGATCGCGACCACGGTGGCGGTGTAAAACGCGAGGATGACCAGGGGCTGCAGCCGGATCAGCACGGGAAGCGCCAGCAGCGCCCGCATCGCCATGAGCAGCACCACGGCCGAGGCGGTGACCGCGCCGCCGAGCATCAGCACCTGCAGCTCGAGCCGGGCCACGCCCTTCTGCGCGCGCATCTGGCGCACCGTCTCCTGGGTCAGCAGGCCGTAGAGGACGACCAGCCCGACGATGAAGACATAATAGCCCAAGCCGTAGATCTGCTTCTCCGCCACGCTGTGGGTGATCCGGCCCGGGATGAACCAGTCAGTGAAGCAGATCCCCGCGATCAGCGCGGTGGCCAGCGTCCACCAGCGGCTGCTCCACAGCCGCCCGGCCAGCGACTCGTGCCGCCCGCTGACGGTCTCCTTCACCAGCCAGAGCTGCAGGATGATCAGCGCGCCCACCGCCGAGGTCATGCGCAGCCAGAAGAGGCCGTGGGTCAGGTCGGTCACCGCCTGGTAGAGGCAGCCGAGCCACAGCGCCACGTGCAGGGAGGCGCTGAAGAAAAACCGGTTGATCGGCCGCTGCGGGTTCGACCAGATCGCGGCAAAGCCCACGACCACCGCGGCGATCGCGGCCAGCAGGGCCGGGTAGAGGGTTATCGGGTGAGGACCAGGCATGCGTTGGTGCCGGACAGCCCGTGGGCGTTGACCAGCGTGTTTTCATGCCCCACGAACCGGGCCTGGCCGCTGAGGTTCAGCGCGCAGGCGGGATCGGGGTGCTCCCAGTTCACGGTCGGCGGGATGGCGCCGCGGGCCAGGCCCAGCGCCGCGCAGCCCACCTGGATCGCCCCCGCCGCCCCGAGGGGATTGCCGATCGCCCCCTTGAGCGACACGGCCGGGATGGCGGCCAGCTCCGGCCCGAAAAATTTCCCGAGCATGTCCGCCTCGGCGGCATCGAGCACCTTGTGGCCGGGCCCCCAGGCGCTGACGCATTCGATCTGGCCCGGCCGCAGGCTCGAGTTGGCCAGCGCCAGCCGCATCGCCTCCGACAGCCCCGCGCAGGGAAACGTGGCCGGATCCGACGCGTAGCCATAACCCCCGACGTAGGCATAACCCGGGCGGGGGCTCTCCTCCGGCTCCAGAATCAGGACACAGGCGCCCTCCCCGATCACGCCGGTCGTGCGCCACAGGTCGAAGGGGCGGCACTGCCGCTCGGGATGCTCCGGGTTGCCCGGGGCCAGCCCGGCCAGCTTGAGCTCCAGCATCGGGTGGAAATAGAGCGGAGCCTCGGACCCGCCGCAGACGGCAATGTCCGTCTCGCCGTGCGCGATCATCTCCGCCGCCCGGCCGATCGCGTCCAGCCCGGAACAGCAGGCGCTCTGCAGCGACATGGTGCGGGTGGTCCCGCCGATCGCGTCGCCCACCGTGGCCCCGATCGCGCTGACCAGCGCCGTGGCCACCGAGGTGGGCAGGGCGTTGATCGGCCCCTTGCGCACGATGATGTCCACCCCCTTGTTGATCACCCCGAAGTCCATCAGGGTCGCCCCGATCATGACCAGCGGGTTCTGCCCGCGCAGCTTCGGCAGCGTCAGGCCCGCGTCCGCCGCCGCCAGCGCCGCCGCCGCCAGCGCAAACTGGCTGTGCCGCGGCATGCGCTTGCTGTTGGCGCCGCTGGCATAGTCGTCCAGCCGGAAGCCCCGGACCTCGGCCGCCACGAAGGCCCCGGCCTCCTCCGGGAACTTTTTCGCCGCGGTCACCCGGCTGACCGGCTCGAGGATGCCCTGCCAGAACGCCTCCTTGCCAATCCCGGCCGGGGTGACGAAACCGAGCCCGGTGATTTTTACGCGGCGGCGTTTCATGGCGCGGTCAGTCCGCCGCCGGGAAGCTCATGCGGACCGTCGATCCCTGGCCAAGCGTCGAGGTGAAGCTCATCGTGGCGCCATGCGACCCCAGCAGGTGCCGGCAGATGCTCAGCCCGAGCCCGGTGCCGTTCTTCTTGCTACTGAAGCCGCCCTTCAGCGCCCGGGCCACCCCGTCGGCATCCAGCCCCGCGCCGTTGTCGCCGATGGTCAGCTCGATCCGGTCGCCCGCGCGGACCACCGCCACCGCGATCCGGTCGGCGCCGGCCTCGAGGGCATTCTTGAAGACGTTCTGGAACACCCGCATCAGCTCGAATTTCGAGCCCTGGATGGCCGCCTGCGTCAGCCCGGAAAACTGGATCGCCACGGAACTGAAGAACACCACCTGCTGCACGTCGCGCGCGACCGCCACGAGGTCCAGCCGCGCAAACTCGGCGGTCTGCCGCGACGACCGGCGCCAGTTCTCGGAGAGATGGTGGCAGTACTCCGCCGCCCGTTCCACCATGCCCGCGTAGTCGAGCAGCCGGCGGCCGCGGTCGGGGTCCACCGCCCCGACGATCCGGGCCTCCTCCACCAGCAGCGCGGCGTAGCCGATGACCACCGTGAGGGGATTGTTCAGGTCGTGCACCAGCTCCACCGAGGCCCGGCCCTGCCAGATCTGCGGCTGCTTCTGCTCGATCTCCCGCTGGAGCGCGGCGTTCAGCTCGTGCGCCGCCGCGTTCATCTTCGCCTGCTGGCGGCGCAGCTGCGTCGCCGCGGTCTGCTTCCGGGCGGCCTCCATCAGCTCCGGCAGGTCCGGCGGCTTGCGGAGATACTGGTTCGCCCCCGCCAGCATCGCCTGCTGCGCGGTGCTCAGCGTGCCATAGCCCGTGAGCATGATCACGGAAACCTCCGGGTCGATCTTGCGCAGCTCCTCCAGCGCGCGGATGCCGTCCATCTCCGGCATGCGGATGTCGAGCACCACCAGGGCGAAGGCCTTCGCGCGCAGCTTCGCCAGCGCCTCGGCGGCCCGCTCCGCCGTTTCCACCGCAAATTCCGTCGAGAGGGCAAACGCGATCGATTCCCGCGGTCCGTACTCGTCATCCACCACCAGGACCAGGGGCTTGGCGGCCCCCGGGTCGCCCGGCGGGGTCGGGCTGGCTAGCATACGTCGGCCCGGGGCAGGGAGGTCCGCCCATCGTCAGGCAAATTACTGTTACCGAGCATGACACGTGTTTGCAGAGGGGGTTTCGGGTGTCAAGAGACGCATCTGGGATTGATTTACCACGGCCGGCCCCGGACAATCGTCCGGTGGATTTCATCCTCACTGCTCTCGCCGCCGCCGCCCTCGCCGGGGCTTTTGTCTGGGTCCTCCTGCGCGGCCAGCAGGCGGCCGTCGCCGAGCGCCTGCGCGCCAGCGAGGCCGAGAACCTCCGGCTCAACACCGAGCTGGCGGGGCTCCGCGCCGAGGCCGCCCGGCTCGCCACCCAGGCCACCCAGCTCACCACCCAGCTGACCGCCGAGCGCGACGCCCAGCTCCGCCTCACGAACGAGTTCAAGGCCCTCTCCGCCGACGCCCTGAGCCGCAACAACACCTCCTTCCTCGCCCTGGCCCGCGAGTCCTTCGCCCAGCTCCAGCAGCAGTCCAGCGGGGACCTCGACAAGCGCCAGCAGGCCATCGATGCGCTCGTCAAGCCCCTGCGCGAGTCGCTCCAGCAGGTCGACGCCAAGATCGCCGCGATCGAGAACGCCCGCCAGGAGGCCTACGGCTCCCTCACCCAGCAGCTCAAGGGCCTCGCCCTCGCCCAGACCTCCCTCCAGTCCGAGACCACCAAGCTCTCCCGCTCCCTGCGCTCCACCAGCACCGCCGGCCGCTGGGGTGAAATCCAGCTCCAGCGCGTCGTCGAGCTCGCCGGCATGGTCGAGAACGTCGACTTCATCCAGCAGGAGGCCGCCGGCGACGTGCGGCCCGACATGATCATCCGGCTGCCCGGCGGCAAATCCATCGCCGTCGACGCCAAGGCCCCCATGCAGGCCTACCTCGAGGCCCTCGAGGCCAGCGACGAGTCCGTCCGCAAGGCCAAGTTCATCGAGCACGCCCGCATCGTCCGCGGGCACATCGAGGCCCTCGGCGCCAAGTCCTACTGGAAGAACATCCAGCCCTCGCCGGAATTCGTCGTGCTCTTCATCCCCGGCGAGGCCTTCTACAGCGCCGCCCTGCGCTACGAGCCCGACCTCTTCGAGCGCGGCACGAGCGTCGGCGTCATCCTCGCCTCCCCCGCCACCCTGATCGCCCTGCTCAAGGCCGCCGCCTACGGCTGGAAGCAGGAGGCCCTCTCGCGCAACGCCGACGACATCCGCAAGCTCGGCCTCGAGCTGCACGAGCGGGTCGCCACCGTCGCCAAGAACCTCGACGAGCTCGGCCAGCGCCTGCAGCAGGCCGTCGCCGCCTACAACAGCACCATCTACCAGACCGAGAGCCAGGTGCTCGTCACCGGCCGCAAGCTCGAGAAGCTCGGCGCCGGCAGCGAGAAAAAGATCATCGAGCCGCGCCTGGTCGACGAGATCCCGCGCCCCCTGACCGCGCCCGAGCTGAAGCCGTAGCGCCGCTCCCGCCCGCCCGGCCGGCCCCATGGAATCCCCCGCCCCACCCGCCCTCGCCGGCACCTGGCAGATCGTGAAGGCGGAGCTGGCGGGCGAGGAGATGCCCGCGTTCGTCGCCCGCAAGATCGAGGTCGAGTTCGCCGCCGACACCTACACCGTCCGCTTCGCCGGCGAGGTGTCCGACCACGGCACCTACACCCTCGCGCCCGCCGGCCGCCACGCGGGGCTGCTCCTCGCGGGCCTCACCGGCTCCAACGCCGGCCGCTCCATCCCGGCCCTCTACCAGCTCGCCGGCGACCGCCTGCGCGTCTGCTACGGGCTCGACGGGGTCCGCCCCGGCGGCTTCGCGACCGGCCCCGGCCAAAACCTCTACCTCGCGACCTACCGGCGGAAAGTTTCCTAGGACGGGAGGACCGAAACGCCGCCGCGCCCTCCGGCGTTGCCAAGCCCCGCCCTCCGGCCACTGTTTCCCGCCACCGGCCATGCACGTCTCGCACCTGTTCCTCTACCCGGTGAAATCGCTGCGCGGCCTCGCCGTGCCCGCCGCGGACATCGACGCCCTGGGCTTCGCCGGCGACCGGCGCTTCCTCGTGGTGGACGAGTCCGGCCAGTTCCTCACCCAGCGCACCCTCCCGCGCCTGGCCCTCATCGCGACCGCCCTCACCGACCGCGACCTCATCCTGCGCGCCCCCCATGGCGGCGCCTGCGCCGTCCCGCGGCGCGCCACAGGCCCGGCCGAACTTGTCTCCGTCCGCGTCTGGAAAAGCACCGGGCTCCTCGCCGAGGACTGCGGCGTGGAAATCGCCGTGTGGCTCTCGGACTTCCTCCGCACGCCCTGCCGGCTCGTCCGCCTCGGCGAAAAGTTCACCCGGCCCGTCCTCTCGCCCGGCCCGTCCCGGTCCGGCGACCTCGTGAACTTCGCCGACGGCTACCCGTTCATGGTCCTCAGCGAGGCCTCGCTCGCCGACCTCAACGCCCGCCTCGCCGAGCCCCTGTCGTTCGACCGCTTCCGCCCCAGCTTCGTCGTGAGCGGCTGCGCGGCGTTCGCCGAGGACACCTGGACCCGTTTCCAGGCGGGCGGCGTCACGTTTCGCGCCGCCGGCCCCTGCGCCCGCTGCCGCGTCACGACCACCAACCAGCTCACCGCCGAGCGCGGCCCGGAACCGCTGCGCACCCTCGCGACCTATCGTCGCGACCCGGACGAGCCGACCGACGTCAACTTCGGCCAGAACCTGATCCATGAGACCAAGTCCGGCACGCTGCGCGTCGGGGACGAGGTCGTGCTGCAGTAGCGGGAGATCGCGGCGGCGCCCGCGGCGGTGGCGGGCAGAGGTGGCTGCGGAAGCTGACGAAGCAGGGGCGGATTTGGCGGCGGCGATCGGTCGTCACTGCTTCCAGAGCAGCACGATGCCCTGCGCCCGGTGGCGGAAAAGATTCCGCAACACCCGGAG
>CAIKTR010000229.1 GCA_903830425.1 uncultured Opitutia bacterium | reverse complement strand
GCTGGCCGGCGACGCCACCGGCCGCCCCGTGCTCCTGCGCCAGGTCGCGCCGGGCGCCTGGCAGCGCCGCGCCGCGCCGCCCGGCCCCCTCCTCGCCGTGGCGCAGGCCGTCGGCCCCGCCCACCTTTTCTTCGCCACCCCCGCGGTCGCCGGACGGCAGCAGCTGCTCGCCTACCACGTCATCACCGACACCTGGGCCGCCTTCGGCGACTGGGCCGTCGCCGGCACCGTCACCGCCATCCACCCGGCGGACCACGGCTTCCTCGTCCAGAGCCGCGACGCCGCCGGCGCGCGGCCGACCCTCCGGGTGCAGCTCACCGCGGCCAAGCGCGGCCTCCACCTCCTCGACTACGCCGTGATCGTCGTCTATCTCGGCGCCGTCGCCGGCATCGGGCTGTATTTCTACCTGACGAGCCAGAAGGACACCGCGAACTTCTTCCTCGCCGGCCGGAAAATCCCGTGGTGGGCGGCGGGCATCTCGCTCTACGCCACGGGCACCAGCGCGATCAGCTACCTGGCCATCCCGGCCAAGGCCTACGCCACCGACTGGCTCTACCTCACCCAGAATTTCATCGGCGTTGTCGGCACCATCTACGTCGCCTTTGTCATCGTCCCCCTCGTGCGGCGCCTGAATCTGATGTCGGTCTACGAGTACCTTGAGCTGCGCTTCCACCCGGTCGTGCGCCTGGTGGCCTCGCTCATCTGCATCATCCAGCACCTCGCCGGCCGCATGAGCATCGTGCTCCTGCTGCCCTCGCTCGCCCTCTCCGCCGTCACCGGCGTCAGCGTGGTCACCAGCATCCTCCTGATGGGCGTCATCACCACCGTCTACACCGTCCTCGGCGGGATGAAGGCGGTCATCTGGACCGACGTGCTGCAGGTCGGCGTGATGGTCGGCGGGGCGCTGTTTGCGATGGCCTGGATGATCCACGGCGCAGGCGGGCTCGGCGAGGTCGCCCGCGTGGCGGCGGCGGGCCACAAGACCCGCATGCTCGAGTGGAGCTTCGACTTCTCGCTGCCGAACATCTGGATTTCGGTGCTGGCGATGGTCCTGGGCACGCTCGTCTGGCCGCAGGACCAGGTGATGATGCAGCGCGTGCTGTCGACCCCGGACGACCGCGCCGCGCGCGGCTCGATCCTGACGCTCACCGCCCTGGCGCTGCCCGGCAGCGTCATGTTCTTCTCCCTCGGCACGCTGCTCTACGCCTATTACAAGGCCCACCCCGCCGGGCTCAACCCGCTGCTCGCCACCGACCAGGTGTTCCCGCAGTTCATCGCGGCGGAGCTGCCCACCGGGGTCACCGGCCTGATCATCGCCGGCATCTTCGCCGCCTCGATGGCCACCCTCAGCTCGAACATCAACTCGATCGCCACCCTCGTCTCGGTCGACTTCTACGAGCGCCACCTCCGCTCGGCCACCGCCGCCCGGAGCATCCGGCTGGCCGAGTGGGTCACGGTCGCCACCGGGGTCGCCGGCACGCTGCTGGCGCTCTGGCTCTCGCGCTTCAGCATCGCCTCGCTCTGGGACAAGTTCATCGAGCTGTTTGCGCTCCTCGGCGGCGGGTTCGCGGGCATCTATGCGCTCGGCATGTTCACCCGCCGCGCCAACTGGCAGGGTTGCGTCTGCGGCATTGTTGCCAGCATCGTGCTCACCCTGCTCACCAAGCTCACCACCTCCATCCATGTGCTGATGTACAGCGTGATTTCGATCAGCGCGTGCATCGTCGTCGGCTACGCCGGCAGCCTCTGCTTCCCCGCGCCCCGCCACTCCCTGCGCGGCCTCACGATCTACGACCAGCTCAAGACCCCCGCCGCCTAACCCTTTCCCTTCATACTTATGCAAAAAACCTATCGCGCTGTGTTGGTTGGCACCGGTGGCATCGGCGACGCGCATGTGCGCGCCGTGGCCGACACCCAGGGCCGCGTCACGCTGGTCGCCGCCTGCGACATTGACGCCGCCCGGGCCCAGGCGTTCTGCGACCGCCACCAGATTCCCCGCGCCCACACGGACTACGCCGCCATGCTGCAGGCGGAGCGGCCCGACCTGGTGCTGATCGCGGCCCCGCCGGGGCTGCACGCCGGCATGAGCATCGCCGCGATGGAGGTTGGCGCCTGGGTGCTCTGCGAGAAGCCCCTCTGCGCCTCGCTCGCCGAGTTCGACCGCATCGCCGCCGCGGAGCAGCGCACCGGCCAGCGCACCGCCTGCGTCTTCCAGATGCGCTACGCCTCGTCGAACCGCCATGTGCGCTCGCTCCTCGCCGCCGGCCGGTTCGGCCGCCCGCTGGTCGCCGTCTGCCACACCCTCTGGTACCGCGACGCCGCCTATTACGCCGTGCCGTGGCGCGGCAAGTGGTCCACCGAGCTCGGCGGGCCCACCATGAGCCAGGGCATCCACGCGATGGACCACCTGCTCGACCTGCTGGGCGAATGGACCGAGGTCCGCGCCGTCGCCGACACCCTCTTCCACGAGATCGAGGTGGAGGACGTCTCCATGGCTCTGGTCAAGTTCGCCAGCGGCGCCCGCGCCTCGATCGTCAACAGCACGCTCTGCCCCCGGCAGGAGACCTACCTCCGGCTGGACTGCGAGCACGCCACCGTGGAGCTCACCCACCTCTACGCCTACCAGCAGGCGAACTGGAAGCTCACCCCCGCCCAGCCCGCCGCCAGCGCCGAGCTCCAGGCCGCCTGGCAGGCCTTCCCGCCCGACGTCGGCTCCACCCACGGCGCCCAGCTGAACGCCCTGCTTGCCGACCGCGAGGCCGGCACCGTGCCCCTCACCAGCGGCGCCGAGGCCCGCCGCACCCTCGAGTTCCTCACCGCCCTCTACAAGTCCGCCTACACCGGCACCACCGTCACCCGCGGCTCCATCCAGCCCGGCGACCCGTTTTACACCGCGCTCCACGGGGGCCTGGCCCCGGTGCGACATAAGAAGTAAATATCTTGCCAAGCCCGGTTCCCGCGGGTGCTTCGTCAGGCGCGGTCCCGCCCATGTCCCCGACTCCCCCCAATCCACTCGAGCAGCGCAGCCTCGCGGCCTACCTCTGGGCCGCCCGCCGGCGCTTCAAGAGCGGCGTCGCGCTGGCCATGCTCCGCAGCCTCGCCGCCGCGCCCTGCACCCTCCTCATCCAGTGGATCATCGACAAGCCGCTGAAGGAGGGAAACGTCGAGGGCGTCATCCGCTACAGCCTGTGGTTCGTCCTCTGCCTGGTCGTGCACTACGGCTTTTCCGTCTGGGGCGCCAACTCCATCGCCAAGACCATGGCCAACCTCCTGGTCGAGATGCGCAGCCGCATCTTCTTCCGCCTCCAGTTCCTCAGCTTCAGCTACCTCGACGGCCAGAAGACCGGCCGCCTCCTCTCCAAGTACGCCTTTGACACCCAGAAGATCGAGGGCCTCCTCACCGCCGTCCTCAACCAGCTGCTGCCCAACCTGCTCATGGGCCTGTGCATCCTCGTCATCCTCGCCTGGATGAACTGGGTCCTGCTCCTCGTCCTGCTGCTCGCCATCCCGATCTACGCCACCGCGAAATTTTTCTTCTTCAGCCACATTCAGCGCGCCAACAACGAGAACCGCCTCGCCCAGGAAAAGCTCACCGGCGCCGCCTCGGAATACATCTCCGCCCTGCGGCTCGTCCGCAGCTTCGGCGAGGAGGCCCAGGTGGAGAAGGAGCTCGACCGCAGCAGCGAGTCCTTCGCCCGCAGCCGCGTCTCCCAGTCCTACGTCAACGCCCTCTTCGGCACCTACGTCTACGTCGGCATGCAGCTCCTCTCCCTGATCGTCATCGCCGGCGGCTCCATCCTCGCGATCAAGGGCCAGATCACCATCGGCACCCTCTTCGCCTTCATGGCCGGCTTCGGCTACATCCTGAGCCCCGTCCACATGTTCATCGGCCTGAGCGAGCCCTACTTCACCGCCCAGGAGGGCTACCTCAGCATCAAGGAGCTGATCGACTCGCGCTACGTCGAGACCTGGCACGGCACGCGCCGCGAGGAGCGCCTCCGCGGCGACCTCGTCTACGAAAACGTCTCCTACTTCTACCCCTCCGCCCCCGAGAAGGTCGTCATCCGGAACCTCAACCTCACCATCCGCCCCGGCGAGCACATCGCCTTCGTCGGCCCCTCCGGCTCCGGCAAGAGCACCCTGGCCAACCTGCTCCTCGGGCTCTACGCCCCCACCACCGGCCGCATCCTGATCGACGGCGTGCCGCAGTCGGAGTGGGACATGCGCTGGATCCGCCGCCAGCTCGCCGTCGTCATGCAGGACAGCATCCTGCTCTCCGGCTCGGTCGGGGACAACATCCGGTTCGCCAAGCCCGCCGCCACCGACGCCCAGATCCGGGAGGCCGCCAAGCTGGCCAACGCCGAGGAGTTCATCGCCCGCATGCCCGACGGCTACCTCACCCCCGTCGGCGAGCGCGGCGTCGCCCTCTCCGGCGGCCAGCGCCAGCGCATCGCCATCGCCCGCTCCGTCCTCCGCAACCCGCCCGTGCTCATCCTCGACGAGGCCACCTCCGCCCTCGACTACGAGAGCGAGCGGCTCATCCAGGAGGCCCTCGACCGCCTCTCCCAGGGCCGCACCGTCATCACCATCGCCCACCGCCTCAGCACCATCCGCAACGCCGACCGCATCGTCGTGCTCCGCGACGGCGTCATCGTCGAGCAGGGCAGCTACCGCGAGCTCGTCCAGCTCGGCGGCGCCTTCTCCGAGCTCATCGCCGCCCAGTCCGGCGACGCCGAATTCCTCAAAACCTGATTTTGACTCCGCCCCCCCGGTCATGGCACCAATGCGGCCGCCCCGGGTCTGAACCGTGACCCGTCTCCCCCTCTCCCCCATGAAAAACCTGCTGGCTCTGTTCCTCCTCGCCGCCGCCACCGCCCTCGCGCAGACCGAGGCCCCCCCGGCCACCTTTCCCGGCGTCAAGACCGTGATGTCGCCCGAGGACTTCGCCCGCGCCGGCCTGTCCGGGCTCAGCCCCGACCAGCTCGCGCTGATCGACGCCGCCGTCGTCCGCCACTACACCCGCACCGTGGCGACCGCCGCCACCCAGCAGGCCGAGCAGATCGTGCAGCAGACCAACGCGGACAAGAAGCACTCCTTCCTGGAAAACTTCGGCCTGCCCGACCTCTCGTTCAGCCAGGACTGGCGCGACGCCCCCTCGATCAAGGCCCGCTGCACCGGCTGGGTCGGCGGCAACAGCTTCAAGCTCGACAACGGCCAGATCTGGGAGGGCTTCGAGCCCATTTCCGTCGAGCTCACCAACCGCGAGATCTCGATCGAGGCGCGGCCGGGCGGCCAGTTCGCCCTCGTGGTCGACGGCGAGAACACCACCCTCCGGATCCACCGGATCAAGTGAGCCCCCGCCGGCCGGCCCTGCCCCCCGCCCGGTGCTGACCCTCGAAAACCCGTCCCTCGCGGTCGACCTGCTCGACCCCGCCGACCCGGCCGACCGCGCCCGGCTCGGCACCCGCTACTGCTGGGGCGGCTACGTCTGGCAGGTCCGCTCCGCCGCGGCCGGCCCCCTGCTCGCCGGCCCCGAGTGGCCCGAGCCCCGCCCCCTCCCCTTCAACGGCCAGGGCCTGCCCGAGTCCTTCCGCCACGCCGAGCTCGGCACCGGCCGCCCGCTCCTGCTCGAGGACCGCCGGGGCTTCATCATCGGCATCGGCGAGGTCGCCCCGGACGACGCCAACGAGCTCGCCGTCACCGCGCCCTGCCGCTGGACCGTCACCCGCAGCGCCGGCACCGTGGAATTCTGCACCGGGCAGTCCGGCGGCGGCTACGCCTGCCAGCTCACCCGCCGCCTCACCCTCGCCGGCCGCACCCTCACCTCCGCCACCACGCTCGCCAACACCGGCGCCCGGACCCTCCCGCTCCACTGGTTCGCCCACCCGTTCTTCGCCCTCGCCGACCGGCAGCTGACCTGCGGGCTCCCCGCCGGCTGGCAGATGGCGGACAACCCGGGCTTCGCCCTCGACGCCGCCCACCGGCTCACCTTCAAGCGCCGCTTCCAGCACCAGCACGACGGGCACTTCGAGCACCTGCAGATCGCCCCCGGCACCCTCCTGCGCGCCGTCGTCTCGCACCCCCGGCTGAGCGCGATCGTCTTCACCACGGACTTCACCCCCGACCTCTGCCCCGTCTGGGGCAACAGCAACACCTGGTCGATCGAGCCCTACCTCACCAGCGAGCTCGCCCCCGGCGCCCAGCGCGCCTGGCAGCTGCAGTACGACTTCGGCCCGCTGACGGGCTGACCCCGCCTCAGGCCCCGCCGGCCGCCACCAGCGCGGTCAGCTCCGGCACCGGCCCCGCCGCCAGCTCCCGGACCTTGTCCTGGTGGTAATAAAACGCCGGGCCCTCCTCGACCGTGACCTGCCCCTGGTGCAGCCGGACCACCGCCGCATTGCCGATGCCCATCACGCTCTCGGCCGGATTCAGCCGCGTGTAGATCCGGACCTTGTTCACCCGGCCGGCATACTCCGCGTCCTTGGAGGCGGGATGGTGGGGGTTGATGACCGCGGGGAAGAGGCCGAGCGCCGCGCGCGTCGGCACGTCCACCACCGGAAAATCATTGGTGCAGCCGATGACCGGGCCGGCCACGTTCGAGCCGGCGCTCGAGCCGTTGTAGGGCACGCCGGCGAGCACGCGCTCGCGGATGGCCGCCAGCTGGCCGGTCTCGAGCAGCGTGCGGAGCAGCAGGAAG
>CAIKTR010000228.1 GCA_903830425.1 uncultured Opitutia bacterium | reverse complement strand
TCCGCGCCGCATGCGCGTCGAGCGCCGCCAGGTCCGCAAAGTCCGCCGTCGTCCACAGCTCGCAGTAAAACCCGTTCTGCCAGCCGCGGAGCTCGTCCCGCGGCCAGTCCCGCGCCGGCCCGTCGTAGTTCGCGATCGAGATCACCAGACAGCCGCCGACCAGGCGGACGGTGAGCGGCGCCGGGCCCGCCGCCGGCTGCGGGCCGAGCGGGAGCAGCACGCCGAGCGTGCGGGCGTCCCGGAACACCAGCCGGCGGCCCGCCGGTCGCGACGCCGGCAGCGGGCCGACCGGGCGGCCGTCGAGCCACAGCTCGTCAAACGGCGCGTCGTGCGAGCAGATCACGTCGACGCGGAAGCGCGCGACGCCGCGGTGCCCGGCGCCCTTGGGGGCGTAGAGCAGCAGCGCCCGGTTGCGGTGCTGCAGGGCGAAGGTGCGGCCCTCCTCGTAGAGGAAGCTGGCATCGGTGGCGCCGCCCGTCACGTGCACCCGGTTGGGCCGGCCGACCTCGGCGTCGTTGAACACGCCGCGGGCGAAGATCGACCGGAAGTCCGCCGCGGAGCGCACGGGCGTGCCGCGGCGGAGGCGCACCATGAAGGCGTCGGCATGGCCGGCGTTCACATAGGGCCGCGACGCCGTGCCCAGCGCATACTCCGCCGTCTGGTAGCTCACCAGGTCGCTCCAGCCGCCGGGGTAGAGCCCGTCCTCGAAGCCACAGCCGGCGTGGTTCTCGTGGTAGCTCTCGCCGTAGGTGGCCAGCCGCAGCAGCGCCGGCAGCGGCTTCTCGAACGCCAGCCGGCGCGCCGCCGCCGGGACGTGGAAGGGGATGATCGCCGGCAGCGCGTTCTGCAGGATCGCGGAGGGGTGCCCGCAGCCGAGCGCGCGCTGCGGCTCGAGGAAGAGCGGCGCGTCGAACGCCACCGCCATCGTGCCGTGGAGGCCCGACCAGCCCCCGAGCGAGTCGTCGAGATAGGAGCGCGAGTGCGGGCCCGCGAACTGCTGGCTCGGGGCGTGATAAAACAGCGCCGTCTCCACCCACCGCCGCTCCTCGAGGAAGCGCGCGCACCGGCGCGCCTCGGCGTCCTGCGCGTACTCCGCAATCAGCGCGAGCCACCACAGGTCGAGCGCGCTGTACGTCGGGCTGTTGTACTCCGAGCTCACCGCCTGCCGCCGCCGCGCGTGCCGGCGGTCGCCCACCGTCTGCCGCAGCGCCTGCAGCCGCCCCCGCCCGCTCGCCACCGCCAAAGGCTCGCCCCACCGCTCGCCGCCCAGGATCAGCGCGCACCAGGCCGCCAGCGGGTGGTTGACGTTGCCGTCGTGCCACTCGGCCAGCGCGGCCCGCGGCAGCGACTGGCGCACCTCCCGCCCCATATGCTCCGCCGTCGCCGCCGAGAGCCGCCCGGGCAGGGCCAGCAGGATCGCCAGCATCGTCGCCGGCGTGTGCGTGCCGTCGGCGCTCCGCGCCTCCCCCAGCAGCGCGTCGCCCCGCGCCCGCTCCGCCGGGTCCTCCGCCTGCAGCAGCGCGATCGCATACCAGAGCGTGTCCCGCGGCCCGACGCACAGCCGCGTCGCCGGATCATACCAGGTCGCGCCGTGGACGCGGGCCAGGTCGGTGAGACGCCGGCCGATCGCGTTCATGGGAGTTGCATCGCCGCCGCGTAGGGCGGGGCCGTGAGGTCCACCACCCGGCCGGTGCGGATCGACTCGACCGCGGCCAGCACGACCGCCGTGGTCCGCCGGGCGGACTGCACCGTGCACGGCGCGGGCCGCCCCGCCGCCACCGCCGCCAGGAAGGGCCGGTCGATCACCGCCGCCCCCGCCTCCACCTCCGCCGGGTGCTCCGTCACCTGCTGGTCCACCCGGGTCATGAGCGAGTTGAGCCGGTTGAAGAGGCTGAAGCTCCGCGCGCCGTCGGACTGCTGCAGCGCAAACTTGGAGGTGTGCGGCGGCACGCCGACGTCGCCGATCGCGAGGTTCGCCACCGCCCCGTCCGCAAAGGTCAGCGTGATCGCCGCGGTGTCCACGATGTCCCGGGTCGGGTGGTGCCGGTTGCCGCCCGCCGCGTAGACGCGCACCGGCCCCGTCGGATGCAGGTGCAGCACGGTGTCCACGATGTGGCAGCCCTGCGACAGCACGTTGCCCCCGCCCTGCACCGGGTCGTTGGCCCAGAAATCGGACGCCCAGTGGTCGTCGATCACCTGGGCGACGGTCAGGGTGGGCTTGGTCAGGAAGGCCCGCGCCGCGACCACGGCGGGGAAAAACCGCAGCTTGAAGCCGGACGACGCGATCACGCCGCTGCGCTCCACCGCCGCCACGATGCGGTCGCAGTCGGCGAGGGTGAGGGCGAGCGGCTTCTCCAGGAAGAAATGCTTCCCGGCCGCCGCCGCCGCCTCGGCCAGCGGCGCGTGCGTGTGGTGCTGCGTGCAGATCCACACGACGTCGATGGCGGGATCCGCCCAGATCCGCGCCACGTCCGCCGTGGCATAACCCGCGCCGTACGCCTGCCGGAACTGCTCCGCCCGCGCCGGATCGAGGTCGGCGACGGCGTGCAGCTGGACGCCGGGGCAGGCGGAGAGGAATTTGGCGTGCTCGGCACCGTAGCTGCCACAGCCGACGAGGGCGGCGCGAAGGAGGCGGGGGGAGGTCATGGGGAAAAACGCGGTGCGGCCGCGCGGGCGGCCCCGGGCTGCAAACAAACTCCCGTCCGGACCGGCGAACAAGCTTTTTGGCCCGCTCCCGCGACCGCGGTCACGCGCGGGGCGCCGCCGGCTGCCCGTCCGGAAAGCCGAACTCCAGCCGCTCGGCCCGCCCGACCGGGGTGAGCTCGCGCTCCGACGTCCCGCAGAGGTAGATCGCCACGCTGGAAAACAGGCTGGGCCAGCGGCGGGCCAGCCACCGCCAGCGGTCGAGGTGCTCCTCCCGCAGGAGCTGCACGCCGTGCGCCCGGCAGTAGCCGCGGAAGTCCGTCACGCCCAGGTGGTGGATGTGCCCCGTGCTGTACCAGTCGTAGCCAAAGATCATCGGCTTCGGCATCCGGCCGTGGCAGAGCAGGTCCAGCCGGTTGCTCCAGTGCCCGAAGTTGGGAAACGTCACAATCTGCCGCCGGGAAATGCGCCGCATCTCCGCCAGCAGCACCTCCGGGTACATGACCATCTGCACCGTCACGTTGCAGATGGCATAGTCGAACTCGCCGTCCCGGTAGCCCGTGTAGCTCGCCCGCTGGTCGATCGCCGCGACCCGCGCGTTGAAACCGTGCGCCCGGCAGAAATCCACGCCGGTCACGGCGAGGTCCAGCCCCTCGACGTCCACCGACTTCTGCTCCCGCAGCAGCTTCATCAGCGAGCCGTTGCCGCAGGCCAGGTCGATCACCTTCGCCCCCGGCGGGATCCAGTCCGCGATCACCTGAAACTCCGCCCGCGAGCCAAACCCCCAGTTCGTGTAGTCGTAGTTGCGGTTGTCGTTCATGGTCGGCGCGCCCCGGCCCTCTGGTGTCGCGCCGGCGGCGCCCGTTTGCAAGGACACAACGGCCGCCCGCCCCCGCCGGCCGGGGGTGAACGTTCACGGCCGGCGAATTTTTCCGGTTTCCTCCGCCCGCCCGCGCGTCGTAGCCTGCGCTCCTTGAACCCCTTCCCCGCCCCGGCCGACCGCGCCCCGCGCTACTACACCTTCTGGTCGATCAACGGCGCCCTCGACCAGGCGCGCCTCCAGCGCCAGCTCGCCGCCTTCCGCGCCGCCGGCCTCCACGGGGTCGTGTTCCACCCCCGCTTCTACCCCGGCCAGCCGCCCTACCTCAGCCCGGCCTACCTCGCCGAGGTCTCCGCCTGCATCCTCCACGCGAAAAAACTCGGCCTGCGCTTCTGGCTCTATGACGAGAACGGCTGGCCCAGCGGCACCGGCGACGGTCAGGTCCTCACCCGCTACCCCGACAGCGGCGCCATGCGCCTCGACCTCACGCCCCTGCCCGCCCCGGATTCCGTCGGCTCGTTCCAGGTCGACGCCGCCAACCGCCTCGTCCCCGCCGGCACGCCCGGCGCCCGGACCTGGCACCTCACCCCCCGGCGCATCAACTACGTCGACTCCCTCAACCCCGCCGTGCTCGGCCATTTTCTCGAGCTGGTCCACGAGCGCTACCGGACCGGCCTCGACCCGGAGGCGTTCGCCTACGTCGAGGCGTTCTTCGCCGACGAGCCCGAGTCCGGCATCATCAAGGACCCCTTCCCCGCCGTGGCCGGCATCCCCTGGTCCCCCGTCATGCCGGGACGCCTGCGGGACACGTTCGGCCCCGGTTTCGCCGCCCAGCTCCCCCTGCTCTTCGCCCGCGGCCCGGGCTCCCGGGAGGTGCGCGAGCAGTACTGGGAGCTCGTCACCGACACGCTGATCGACGGCTTCTTCGCGCCCTACCTCGCGTGGTGCCAGCGGCACGGCAAGCAGTTCATCGGCCACGTGAAGGGCGAGGAGCACCCGCTCTTCCAGGTGCCCCTCGTCGGCTCGTGCCACCGCATCTACCGCCACCTCAGCCTGCCCGGCATCGACTCGCTCGAGCGCTACCCGGCGCTGGACTTCTACCCGCGCCAGGCCGCCGCCGCCGCCCGTCAGTTCGGCTCCGGGCGCTGCATGGTCGAGTGCCTCGGCGGCGCCGGCTGGGGCGCCTCGCCCGAGGACGTCGAGCGCTACGTGCTCTGGCTCGGCCGCAACGGCCTCACCGATTTCGTCTTCCACCTCAGCCAGTACCGGCTCGACACCCCCGCGCTCACCGACTGGCCGCCCTCCGAGCCGCTGCACCTCAGCTGGCGCGAGGCCTTCCCCGCCCTGCTCGACCGCGTGACCCGCGAGCTCACCGCGCACCCGCCCGCCGTGCCCGCCACGCTCGTGGTCGCGCCCTACCGCGGCCTCATGTCCGAGTACGAGCCCTGGGAGCTGTTCCAGACCAACCAGCACGTCGCCACCACCTTCCCCGACACCCCCGCGAGCCGGATGAACACCGCGTTCCTCGCCCGCCTCGCCGCGCTCAAGGCCGCCGGCATTCCCTACGACGTCACCGACGAGCGCACCCTCGAGGAGGACGGACGCCTCGCCGCCGGCCAGATCCATCTGGGCCAGGCCGCCTACACGCGGCTCATCGTCGACCCCGCCGCCCGCCTCCGGGGGGACTGGGCCGGGTGGCCGGACCGCGGGGCGGACCTCGCCGCCGCCGCGCCGG
>CAIKTR010000227.1 GCA_903830425.1 uncultured Opitutia bacterium | reverse complement strand
TCCAGCCCGCTCTCGTCCGCCTGGACGTCGTCGAGCACGAGGAAGTAATAGGGCCGCACGAACAGGATCCGGCGCCGGTAGCGGGTGAGGTGCTGGTAGGAGTTGCGCAGGTCGGCGGAAAGGTAGTCGCAGCCCGCCCCGAACTCCACCCGCTCGAGCACGACGGCGTGTTTCGCGTCGCGGTAGTCCTGATTGCGCCCCTGGAGCGTGACGAGGTTGTGGTAGTTGGTGTGCTTGAAAAAAATGCACGCCGGGTCCTGGTACTTGATGACGCCGGGGTCGGCGGCGAAGCGCTCGCCGTAGGCCTCGAGGATGAACTGGCCCTTGTCGCCGTGGGTGTGGTCGAAGGTCTGCGGGCCGCCCTCAAAGAGGAAGAGGAGGTCGCCGTAGTCGCAGCCGGTGCGCAGGGTGATGCGGTCGCAGGCGTCGAACCGCTTGGCCGGCGGCAGCTGCGGCCGGTCGGGCGTGCCCTCCACGAACAGCAGGAAATCCATCAGTCCGGAGGTCGTGTAGGCCGCGGCGATCTTGCGGCCGAAATACGAGCCGCCGGGGGGATTGGGCCGGCGGGCGAAATACTCGTGCCAGAGCCAGAGCGCGTTGCGGTTGCCGTAGTATTTCGCGAAGAACAGGAACGAGCTGTTCATGAAATTGTAGCCGAAGCCCTCGATGCTGTCGCTCATCGGGAGGAACGAGAGGCGGCCCTGGCGCGCCAGCGAGCGCGTGTGCATCAGGTAGTCGAGGGTCTGCCCCAGATGGGGGGGCGCGTAGTCCTGCAGGCGCCAGCCCTGGTGGCGGGTGATGGCGATGAGGGCGGTGACCGCGTACTTGGTCGTGAACTCCCAATAGAACTGGCCCTCGTTGGAGGCGCCGTCGGTCTGGTAGTAGTTCCGCATCATCCGCGGGAACCACTGGATGCCGCGCTCGAGGATCGGGTCCACGTCGGGATGGCTGCGGCGGGCGACGAGCGACGCGTAGGCGAGCCCGGCGGTGTAGACGGCGCCCTGGTTGCTGTTGAGGAGATAACCCTCGCCGTGGAGCCGCAGGTACAGGTCGATCCAGGGCAGGGCCTTTTCGTAGAGGGCGTCCTCCACCGCGCGCCGCTCCGCGTCCGAGAGGAGCGGGTAGATGAAATCGTAGCAGACGGCGACGACCTCGGCGGTGTCCGACTCGATGAAGGGCGCGCGGTAGCCCGGCACGCCGCAGGGGATGCGGCTGGGAAACCCGCCCTGCCAGGTCCGGCAGTGCAGCGCGGTGAACAGGCTCCGGCGGGCCACCTGGCCGTGGCGCAGGTCGCCGGTCAGGGCGTAGGCCACCGCGCCGTAGACCATGCAGCTGCTGAGGTGGTTCATCTGGTCGGCCGGCGACACCCGGCGCTCGCAGCCCTGGTTGCCCAGGTCCACCGGCAGGTAGCGGCCGGCGTGGGGCTCCGGGGCGTAGTCCCAGTGCGCGGTCGACTCGGCGATGAGCTCGTCGGCGATCTTCTTGAGCGGGCCGGGCTGCTGCGAGGCGGCGCGCAACTGCAGGAACTCCTCCCGGCCGATCAGGATGCCGACGGGGAGGATGCCGGCCTCGAGGTGCTCCACCCGCGAGGGCGGCGGCACCGGGGGCCGGCCCTCCACCTGGCCGACGGCGGCGGGGTTGGTGCCGGTGCGTTCGAGCAGGATCCAGCGGATCGAGCTGGCGACCTGCACCGCGACCGCCTCGGTGACCTCGCGCTCGGCCTGCGCGAGCTCGATCGTGAGGGCGGTCAGGCGGCGGCCGGCCAGCGGGGCGCGGATCTCGTCGCCGCCGCCGAGACCGCGCCGCCGATCGATGACGCGCACCGCCACGCCGTCGATTTCCAGGATCAGGCTGAACACCGTGCGCAGGTCCGTCGCGGTGAAGACGGTGACCGCCTGATAGCCGGAAAGATCGAGGTCCATGCGCCGCGTGTAGGCGGTCTGGTGCGCCCGCCCGGGCTTCTGGAGGTAGCGCAGGTTGGCGTACATCCAGGCGACGTCGAGCGACTGCTCGCCGGCGGGCAGCGGCACGCTGCCCGTGTACGTCCAGTCCCGGGGGTCCCACATGCGCGGGGCGAGGAAGTTGACGATCAGGTCCTCGTACGGCGTGACCGGGACCACGGGGGAATCGGCGGTCCAGGTGACCGGGCCCAGTTCCAGCACGGTCCCGGCAAAGGTGGTGCTGCCGGCGGTGAGGCGGAGGCGCCGGACCGCGTGGAGTCCGGCGGGTTGGCCCAGCGGCAGCAGCGAGGCGACCGCGAAGTGCAGCGTGTTCCAGCCGGCCCACTCGACGACGAAGCTGGTCTGGTAGCCGCAGGTCACGGTTTCCTCCGCCGACTCCCCGCAGTCGAGGCACAGCTGGACGATCAGCATCGTGGCCCGGTTGGACTGCACCGGCATCTGGAGCGCCCAGACTTTTTCACCGGCGGCCGGCGCGACGAGGGGCACGGAGCACCGGGGCGCGGTGCCGGTGTCCCAGACCGCGCGGAGGGGTTCCGCGGGGGCGGGCTCCGGCCGGTGGGCGAATTCGTGGCCGCAGCCGGAGGGGTGGGCGGGGCGGTTCATGGCTGGGCGGCCGCGGGTTCGTCGCGGGTGGGGAAAACGATCGCGCGGTGCTGGCCCGATTCCCGCGTGATCTGGATGCCGGGCGGTCCCGCGGTCGCGCTCAGGTCGCACCGCACCTGGTCGACGCCCCAGGGACCGCGGACGGTGAACTGGACGGCGTCCGGCTGGCGGGAGACAGTCACGCTGGGCGAGGCGTCCCCGGGCCCGGCCGGGAGCGGGAAGGGGAGCAGCAGGGCCGCGATCCGCAGGGTGGCGGCGGGCTGGAGCGGCGTGAGCACGAGGTTGTGGGTGAGGACCACGCCGTCGGAGGCGTACTGGCCGGTGGCGGCGGTCAGGGGCTGGAGGCAGCCGATCGCGAGGGTCATGGCGGCCTGGGCGCCCTGCAGCCGGATGAGCCCGGCGGGCAGGTCGATCTGCGCGATCGGGGCGCAGGAGTGATAGTTCCACTCCAAGCCGGGTTCGTCGGCCTGGACGTCGTCGACGACGAGGAAGTAGTGCGGCCGGACGAACAGGATCTGGCGCCGGTACCGGGTGAGGGCCCGGTAGGAGTTGCGGAGGTCGGCGGACAGGTAGTCGCAGGCCCCGCCGAACGCGACCCGGTCCAGGACCACGGCGTGCGGCGGATCGCGGTAGTCCTGATCGCGCCCGCGGAGGGTGACGAGGTTGTGGTAGCAGGTGTGCTTGAAGTTCAGGCAGGCGGGGTCCTGGTACTTGATCACGCCGGGATCGGCGGCGAAGCGCTCGCCGTAGGCCTCGAGGATGAACTGGCCCTTGTCGCTGTGGGTGTGGTCGAAGGTCTGCGGGCCGCCCTCGAAGAGGAAGAGCACGTCGCCGTAGCTGGACCCGGTGCGCAGGAGGATCCGGTCGCAGACCTCGAAGTGCTTGCGCAGGGGAAGCTGCGGCCGGGCGGGGGTGCCCTCGACGAACAGCAGGAAATCCATCAGCCCGGACGTGGTGTAGGCGCCGGCGACCTTCTTGCCGAAGAACGGGCTGCCCGGCGGATTGGGCCGGCGGGCAAAGTATTCATGCCAGAGCCACAGGGCGTTCGGGTCGTGGTAATACTTCGCGAAAAACATGAACGAGCTGTTCATGAAATTGAAGCCCACGCCCTCGATGTTGTCGCTCAGCGGGAGGAACGAGAGTCGCTCCCGCGCCAGGGAGCGGGTGTGCATCAGGTAGTCCATTGTCCGCCCGAGATGCGCCGGGGCGTAGTCCGGCACCTGCCAGCCCTTGTGGCGGGAGATGGCGATCAGCGCGGAGACCGCGTACTTGGTCGTGAACTCCCAGTAGCCCGGCCCTTCGTTCGAGGCGCCGGTCACCTTGTAATAGTGGTTCATCATCCGCGGGAACCACTGGATGCCCCGCTCCAGAATCGCGTCCACGTCGGCGTGGCTGCGGCGCGACACCAGGGCGGCGTACGCGAGCCCGGCGGTGTAGACCGCGCCCTGGTTGCTGTTCAGCAGATAACCCTCCCCGTGCAGGCGCAGGTACATGTCGATCCAGGGCAGCGCCTTTTCGTACAGGGCGTCCTCGACCTCGCGCCGCTCCGCGTCGGAGAGCAGCGGGTAAATGAAATCGTAGCACAGGGCGACGACCTCGGCCGCGTCGGTCTCGATGAAGGGGGCGCGGTAGCCGGGCAGCCCGGCGGGGATCCGGCTGGGGAAGCCGCCCTGCCACGTCCGGCACCGCAGCGCCGAGAACAGGCCCCGGCGGGCGGTCTGCCCGTGACGCCGGTCGCCGGTCAGCGCGTAGGCCATGCCGCCGTAGACCATGCAGCTGCTCAGGTGGTACATCTGGTCGGACGGCGACACCCGGCGCTCGCAGCCCTGATTGCCCAGGTCGACCGGCAGGTAGCGGCCAACGTAGCGCTCCGGGGCGTAGTCCAGATGGTCCACCGCCTCGGCGATGATCTCGTCGGCCATCTTCTTCAGCGGGCCGGGCCGCTTCGCCTTCTCCCGCAACTGGAGGAATTCCTCCCGGCCAATCATGATGCCGACCGGCAGGATGGTGCTTTCCAGCGGTTCCACGCGGCTGGGCGGCGGGATCGCCGGGATGCCCTCGGCCTGGCCCACCAGGGCGGGATCGGTGCCGGTGCGCTCCAGCAGGACCCAGCGGATCGAGCTGGCGACCTGCACCTCGAGCGCCTCGGTGATTTCGCCTTCCGCCTGCTCCAGTTCGAAGGTGAGCGCGGTCAGCCGACGCCCTGCGATCAGGGCGCGGATCTCGTCGCCGCCGCCCAGCCCGCGCCGCCGGTCGATGACCCGCACCGCCACGCCGTCGATTTCGAGAATGACGCTGAAGTTGGCGCGCAGGTCAGTCGCGGTCCAGACCGTCACGGCCTGGTAGCCGGACAGGTCCACGTTCATCTTCCGGGTGTAGGCCGTCTGGTGCCGCCGCCCCGGCCGCTGCAGGTAGCGCAGGTTGGCGAACATCCAAGCGACGTCGAAGGACTGCTCGCCCACGGGGAGGCCCTCGTGCCCGGTGTGGGTCCAGTCGCCGCGGTCCCACATCCGCTCGCTGAGGAAGTTCACCACCATGTCCTCGTAGGGCGTGACGGGGACCAGCGGGGAGTCGCTCGGCCAGGACGCCCCGCCGAGCTCGAGGACGGAGCCAGCGAAGGTGGTGGTGCCGGCGGTGAGCCGGAGGCGCTGGACCGTGTGGAGGCCGGCGGGCTGGCCGATCAGCTTGAGCGAGGAGGCGGTGAAATACAGGGTGTTCCAGCCGGACCACTCGACAACGAAGCTGGTCTGGTAGCCGCAGGTCACGGGGACGGCGGAGTCGTCTCCGCAGTCGAGGCAGACCTCGACGATCAGCATGGTGGCCCGGTTGGATTTTACCGGGAGGCTGAGGGCCCAGACCTTCGTCCCGGGCGCCGGGGCGGCGAGGGAGGTGGCCAAGGTCCTGGCCGCTGCGGTCTCCCAGACGTGCCGGGTGGTTTCCTCGGCGGAGTTGCCCGTGCGGTTGGCGAATCCACTGCTGTCACCCGGGACGAAAGGCTCGCGCTTCATGGGTGGGCAAACTCGATGATCATCGGAGCAGGGAGAGGTAAAACGCGCCGTGGATCGTGGTTCATTGCGCCGGAGGGCCCCGGCTCAGTCTTGGGTGGAGAAGAGGACGAGGTCGCGGCCGTTTTGGGAGCGGCGGACGTGGATGAGCGGCTCGCCGGCGGGGGAGGCGGGCGCGCCGGTCAGGCGGCAGTGGACGTGGTCGGTGCCCCAG
>CAIKTR010000226.1 GCA_903830425.1 uncultured Opitutia bacterium | reverse complement strand
CCGCGCTTCTGCTGTCCGGCGCGCGGCGAGAGGAAGTCGTAATAGTGCACCTTGGTTTCCCGCAGCCAGGGGATCGGGCGGCGGGCCGGGTGCGCCAGCGCGTGGAAGGCGCGCCAGGCCTCCTCCGGGCCGCCGGCGTGGGCGAGCAGCCAGAATTTTTCCGTGAGGCTCTCGCCGGGTTGCAGCAGGACCTGGGTGCCGAAGCAGCAGCCGCCCGCGCCGCACATGTCGCCGGCAAAGGCGATCCGCCAGGCCCGCTGGGCCCCGGCGAAAAAGGCGAGCCGCAGCGGCGTGACCGGCTGCGAGATCTGGACGAGCGGAATGAGCAGGGGGGCGCGGGTCTTGATCTCGGTGCAGCCGCTGGCGCGCGGCTCCAGGTAGTGGGCGGTGAACTGGGCCGCGCTTTCCCCGGGCACGCCGAGGATGAAGTCGGTCTCGAGCAGGGGCGCGTCGGCGATGATCTCCTTGATGGCCCAGTGGGAGGCGAGGGCGGCGGCCGTGAGCGGGAGGTGCACGCGCTCATGGGTGCGCGTCAGGCTGGGGTGGGCCGAGGTGGCGAACTCGAGGAGGATCGAGACGGGGACCTTGCCCCGGTTGGTGAGGGTCACGGTCGTTTCCAGCGTGTCCCGGGCGGACTGGAAGCGCAGCAGCCGCTGCTGCACGCGCTGCGTGACCGACTTGGGCAGGGCGGGGAGCCGGTCAGGGGCCAGGCTGACCAAGGGTTCGGGCCAGGTCTGGCCGGCGCCGGAGGTGACGGTGACAAGCCCGGCATGGCCGCGGTAGACGAGCGGCACCTCGCCGCAATGGGCGTTGCCGAACAGCCGGCGGCCGGGGATTTTCTGCCACCGGAGGGGGCTGAGGGGAGACGCGGGCGGGGGAGTTTCCATGGTGCGGTGAAAGGGGAAAAGGAGGGAAAGTGACGGGGTGGCGGAGCCGCTTCAGTAACGCCCGTACTGGTCCACCAGCTCGCGCAGCAGGGCCACGTGCGCCGCCGGGGTGTCCGGAGCGATTGCGCAGGCGGTGCTCAGGATGAACCCGCGGGCGGTCATGCCGATCTCCAGCCGCGCGAGCACGTCGGCGCGGATCTGCGCCGGGGTGCCCTGCAGCAGCACGTGCACCGGGTCGATGTTGCCCTTGATGAACGCCCGGTCGCCGATGCGCCGGACCGCGTCCGCCAGCTCCACGTTGCCCAGCGGCGGCGGGTCGAGGCATTCCACGCCGTCAAAGCCGGTGTCGATGATCGCCTCGAGCCGGTCGCCGATCGCGCCGCAGGTGTGGCAGTAGCTCGGCACGCCGCCGGCGCGGGCCGCCGCCACCAGCACGGCCTGCGCCGGCGCGATCAGGTCGCGGTGCAGCTCCGGCGAGATGAAGTTCTGCCCCACCCAAGGGGCCGACACGTTGAGGGCGTCCACGCCGGCCGCGATCTGCTCGCGGGCATGGCCGGCGACCGCGTGGGCGAACTTCGCCAGCAGCGCGCGGCACCTCTCCGGCTCGGTCAGCAGCGCGATCATCGCGCCGTCCGCGCCCAGCAGGTCGATCAGGTAGTCCTCAGGCGAGTAGAGCGAGCCGTGCACCGACACGTCGGGCCCGACCAGCGCCCGCGCCTGGATCAGGTCGGCCACCCGGCCGGCGGGGTCCGGGGCCAGCGCCATGCGCAGCCGGGTCGAGGGCGGGTGGTAGCTCAGCTGCGCGGCCACCGCGGCCGGGTCGAGGTCGCCCAGCTCGCGCTCGGGCGGCACCGCGTGGGTGTAGCGCGGCAGGTCGTTGCGGCAGTAGAGGCAGGAGTCGCCGTTCTTGAAATACACCACCGGGCCCTCCGGCTGGGTCCGGTCGATCCGGAGCACGGTGCGCTCGTCGAGCGCCGCCGCGCCCACCGCCGGCAGCAGCACCCCGTCGAAGCCGAAGCGCCGGCTGATCTCGCAGAACCCCCGCGCCATCGCCCCGCCGTGGTTGTGCCACAGGTCGATCGGGTCCAGCTCCGGCAGCTGCCGCAGCACGAAGCCCAGCGCGGGCTGGCACATCAGCGGCACGCGGTCCGGACGCTCCAGGCGCATGGCGGCGGCATAGCGGGTGCGGGAGGTGAACAT
>CAIKTR010000225.1 GCA_903830425.1 uncultured Opitutia bacterium | reverse complement strand
GCCGCCAGCGCCGCCGCCGCCTGGGCCGCCCGCTCCCGCTGCCAGTCGTCGTAGCCGCCGAGGTATTCGGCGATCTTTCCCTCGCCCTCGAACACCAGCAGGCTCGTGCAGACCTCGTTGAGGAAGGACCGGTCGTGGCTCACCAGCAGCAGCGTCGCGCCAAATTCCACCAGCAGGTCCTCCAGCAACTCCAGCGTCTCGGCGTCCAGGTCGTTCGTCGGCTCGTCCAGCACCAGCACGTTGCAGGGCTTGGTGAACAGCCGCGCCAGCAGCAGCCGGTTGCGCTCGCCGCCCGACAGCGCCTTGATCGGCGTCCGCGCGCGCTGCGGCTCAAACAGGAAATCCTCCAGGTAGGAGATCACGTGCCGCGTGCGGCCGTTGATCGTCACCGTGGCGTTGCCGTCCGCCACCACGTCCTGCACCCGCATCGTCTCGTCCAGCTGCGCCCGGAGCTGGTCGAAGTAGACCACCTCCAGCCGCGTGCCCTGCTCCACCGTCCCCGCCGTCGGCGCCAGCTGGCCGAGCAGCAGCCGCAGCAGCGTGGTCTTGCCCGCGCCGTTCGGCCCGACGATGCCGATCTTGTCCCCGCGCTCGATCCGCACGGTCAGGTCGCGGATGATCCAGCGGTCGTCGTACTTGAAGCCCGCCCCCTCGCAGGCGATGACCTTGAAGCCGCTGCGGTCGGCCTCCTGCGCGGTCAGCTTCGCCGTGCCGGTGCGGTCGCGCCGCGCGAGGCGCTCGGCCCGCATGGCTTCCAGCGCATGGATGCGGTTGTTCGCCCGCGAGCGCTGGGCCTTCACCCCGCGGCGGATCCAGACCTCCTCCTGCGCAAGCTTCTTGTCGAACTGCGCGCGCTCGACCTCCTCCGCCTCCAGCACCGCCTCCTTCCGCACCAGGAACGTGTCGTAGTCGCAGGCCCAGCCGATGAGCTGGCCGCGGTCGACCTCGACGATGCGGGTCGAGAGCCGGCGCAGAAAGGTGCGGTCGTGCGTCACGAACAGCAGGGCCCCGCCCCATTCGAGCAGGAACTCCTCCAGCCACTGGATCGAGGCGAGGTCGAGGTGGTTGGTCGGCTCGTCGAGCAGCAGCAGCTGCGGCGCCTCCACCAGGCCGCGCGCCAGCAGCACGCGGCGCTTCTGCCCGGCGGAAAGGGACTCGAACGCCTGCTCCACCGGCAGCCCCATCTGCTCGAGCAGCCGCTCCACCCGGTCGTGCCGCTCCCAGTCGTTGTGCTCGTCGTAGGCGCCGCCCGCGCCCTCCACCACCGTGCGCACCGTGCCGGCCAGGCCGCTCGGCACCTCCTGCCGCAGGGTGGAAAACACCGTGCCCGGCTGGCGGAACACCTGCCCGTCATCCGGCTGCAGCTCGCCCGCGATGACCTTCATCAGGGTGGACTTGCCCGCCCCGTTGCGGCCGACCAGGCAGACGCGTTCCCCGCGGTCAATCTGGAGATTGACCCGGTCGAGCAGCGGCGCGCCGCCGAAGCTCAGGCTGACATCGAGGAGGCTGACAATGGCCATGGGAACCGGGCACGTTGGACGACGAACGGTGCAGCGCAAGGCCCGTGTGCCGCCGCCCCGCCCCCGGCCCCGGCCGGCCCGCGTCTTTCAAACTTCAATTTTTCCCCATCCGCTGCATCCTCGGCTGCGTCACCCGTGCCCATCCCCCGCTACAACGTCCTCGGCGTCGGTGTCTCCGCCCTCACCCTGGCGCGCGCCCGGGACCTCGTGCTGGGCGCCCGGGGCGCCCGGCGGCTGGGTTATGTGTGCGTCACGCCGGTGCACGCGGTCTGCGAGGCCGGCCGCGACCCGGCCTTCCGCCAGATCCTCAACGCCTCGTACCTCACCACGCCGGACGGCATGCCCCTCGTGTGGCTCGGGCCCCGCGGCGTCGAGCGGGTCTACGGCCCCGACCTCCTGCTCGCCGTCTGCGACGCCGGCCGCGCCGTCGGGCTCCGGCACTATTTCTACGGCGGCGCCCCCGGCGTGGCGGAGACCCTGCGCGCCCGCCTCGGCGCCCGGTTTCCCGGCCTGGTGGTCGTCGGCACCGGCACGCCGCCCTATCATCCGCTCACGGCCGACGAGACCGCCGCGCTGCGCGCCGAGGTCGCCCGCCTGCAGCCCGACATCATCTGGGTCGGCCTCGGCACCCCGAAGCAGGAGCGCTTCATGGCGGCGCACTGGCGGGAGCTCGACGCCGGCCTGCTGATCGGCGTCGGGGCGGCGTTCGACTTTCATTCCGGCCGCGTGCGCCAGGCCCCGCGCTGGATGCAGCGCAGCGGCCTGGAGTGGCTGTTCCGCCTCGTCACCGAGCCGCGCCGGCTCGGGCCGCGCTACCTCACAACCAACCCGCTCTTCGTCCTCCGGGTGCTGGCCCAGCGCAGCGGCCTGCGCCGCTATCCCCTGCCCCCCCCGGAGCCGCCGGCGCCCTGAGCCGGGCCGCGGTCAAAACAGGTTTTGCTGCTGCAGCGCGTCGCGCTTGTCCCCGTCGAGCGTGCTCAGGGCCAGCAGCTGCCGCACCGTCAGCCCCGCCAGCCGGGGCTCCCGGGCCAGCGCAGCCAGCAGCAGGGCGCCGGCGAGCGCGTCGTAGAGCGCGGCGTGGTAGCGGCGGCGGTCGGGCGGGCAGTGCGCCGCCGCCAGCGCGTCGAGCTCGGCCTGCAGGCCGCACGCGGCCACCAGCGACTCCAGCCGGCCCGACTCCAGCTGCGGGTAAAACTGCGCGTAGAGCCGGGCCGAGTCGACCCACGGCCCCCACTCCATCGCCCCCTCGCCCGGCCGGGCGAAGTCGGGCGAGCGCCGCGGGTAGGGCCAGACGGACTTGAGCAGGCCGTTCTCCACCCCGGCATAATGCGCCGCCAGCGGCCCGCGCTCCCGCAGGCCGGCAAAATACCCCCACTCCTCCGCAAACGGGGCGTGGCCGGCCAGCGCCGCCGCCTCCAGCCCGTGCACCGCCACGTCCTCCGCCCGCACCCGGCCGGTCGCCCGGCACAACCGCGTGCGCGCCCCCGCGATCCTCCCGCCCAGCACCTCCACCACCCCGTACTCCAGGATGCCGGACGCCCGGCTGCCCTCGAAGTCGACGAAGAAAATGGGTTGGGCCGTCCAGGACATGGGGTGCCGCCAAGTAGCGGGAAGCGGGTGGCGGGTAGCGAGTAGATTTTGGGCCGCCGCCCGGCCCCGTCACTTGGCCCTTGGCCTCGGCGCCCTTCGCGGTTTCAAAGGCAGCGTGGATCTCTCGCCCTACCGTCCGTTTCTGGCCGAACTCGCCGAAAAAAGCGGCGACTTCATCCGGCCGTACTTCGGCCATCCCGACCTGGTCGTTGAGACCAAGGACGACGCCACGCCGGTGACCCGGGCCGACCGGGGCGCGGAGGAGCTGATGCGCGCGCTGATCCACCGGCGGTTTCCCACGCACGGCGTGATCGGCGAGGAGTTCGGCAACGAGCAGCCCGGGGCGGAGTGGGTCTGGGTGCTCGATCCCATCGACGGCACGAAGTCCTTCGCCACCGCCTGCCCGCTGTTCGGCACCCTCATCGCCCTGCTCCACCACGGCCAGCCGGTGCTCGGGGCCATCCACCAGCCCATCCTGCGCCAGCTCCTCGTCGGCGACGGCCAGGCCACCACGCTCAACGGCCGCGCCGTGCGCGTGCGCCCCCGGGCGCGGATCGAGGACGCCACCGTCCTCACCACCAACGTCCTCTCCCCCGCGAAGTACCAGCACGGCCCGGCGTTTAACGCGCTCGCCGCCCGCGCCAAGCTGTTCCGCACCTGGGGCGACTGCTACGGCTACCTGCTCGTCGCCGGCGGCTGGGCCGACGTCATGTGCGACCCCATCATGAACCCCTGGGACATCGCCGCGCTCATCCCGGTGATCCGCGGCGCGGGCGGCGTGATCACCGACTGGCAGGGCCGGGACCCGGTCAACGCCCAGTCCATCGTCGCCGCCGGCCCCGCCCTGCATGCGGCGGTGATCGCGGCGCTGAACCCGTGAGGCCGAGGCCGGGCCGGGCCTAGCGCTGCTTCCGCGCCGACCAGCTGGCCGTCACCCGCGAGGTGAAGCCGCCGCGCGCCTTCCAGTCGGCGACGATCGTCAGCTCGCGCGGCTGCAGCGCCCGGCCGAGGTCGTCGCAGATCTTGTTCGTCGCCGCCTCGAAGAAGATCCCCTCGTTGCGGAACGCGTGGAAATAGAGCTTCAGCGACTTGAGCTCGACGCACTGCTTGCCCGCGACGTAGCGCAGGGTGATCGCCGCGAAATCCGGGTGGCCGGTCATCGGGCACAGCGAGGTGAACTCGTGGTGCGTGTGCTCAATCACGTAGGCGCGGTGCGGCGCGGGATTGGGGAAGGTTTCAAGCAGCTTGGGATCGGCCATGGCAGGGAAGGGTGTAAGGTGGGTAAGCGAGGTAAGGTTTAAGGGGGGAGCGGCGGGAAAACCGGCCGGGGAAATTCCCGCGGATGACCTCAGGTGGCGGTCTCGGTGAAGCGCTGCTCGCGGATGACGGTGATCTTGATCGTGCTCGGGTACTGCAGCTCCGCCTCGATCTTGGCCCGCAGCTGCTTCGCCAGCTCCCGCGCCCCGTCGTCGGTCACCACCTGCGGCGCCACCACCACGCGGATTTCCCGGCCGGCCTGGATCGCGAAGGCCTGCTGCACCCCCTCCAGCGCCAGCGCCAGCTTCTCCAGCCGCTCCAGCCGCTGCGCGTACACCGTCATGGACTCGGCCCGCGCCCCGGGCCGCATCGCCGACACCGTGTCCGCCAGAATCACCAGCCCCGCGTAGACCGTCTCGGGCTTCACTTCCTCGTGGTGCGCCGCGACCGCGTTGACCACGATCGGCGTCTCGCCGTGCCGCTTGATGAACTCGGCGCCGATGTGGGCATGGCTGCCCTCCAGCTCGCTGCTCGCCGCCTTGCCGATGTCGTGCAGCAGGCCGGCGCGCTTGGCGACGTTGGGGTCCAGCCCGACCTCGCTCGCCAGCATCGAGGCGAGGAACGCCGTCTCGATCGAGTGGTCCAGCGCGTTCTGGTTGTAGGCAAAACGGAACTTCAGCCGGCCCAGCAGCTGGATGATCTCGGGGTGCAGCCCGTTGATGTTGAGCCGCGCCACCGCCTCCTCGCCCGCCTGCGTGGTGGTGAGGTCGATCTCGGCCTGCGCCCGCTTCACCGCCTCCTCGATGCTCGCCGGGTGGATGCGGCCGTCCTTGACCAGGGCGTCCAGCGCGACCCGCGCGACCTCGCGGCGCACCGGGTCGAAGGACGAGAGCAGCACCATCTGCGGCGACTCGTCGATCAGCACGGTGACGCCCGTGGCCGACTCGAAGGACTTGATGTTGCGCCCCTCGCGGCCGATGATGCGGCCCTTCATCTCCTCGCTCGGCAGGGGCACCAGGGTCGAGGTCAGGTCGTTGGCCGGCTGGCTCGCCAGCCGCTGCATCGCCGCCACCAGCACGCGGCGCGCGTTGGTCTGCAGCTCCTGCTCGGACTTCTCCAGCGTCTCCCGGCGCAGCTGCCGGAGCTCGTCCTGGCACTCGAGCAGCACCTCCTCGCGGAGCGCGAGCCGGATCGCGTCGGCGTCCATCTGCGAGACGCCCTCGAGCCGCTTGCGCACGCCCTTGGACAGCGCGCGGATCGCGTCGCGGGCCTGCCGGATCGCGGCGTTCTCCCGGTTGAGGCGCTCCTGCTTCTGTTCAAACTGGTAGTCGAGCAGCGCCAGCGACTCCTCGTGGGCCCGGATCTCGCGCAGCCGGACGTCGGCCTCGATCTCCCGGCGGTCAAACTCGCGGTTGGCGTCGGCGCGTTTTTCCTGGATGTCCGCCTCCGCCTTCTGCTTCAGCTCCTCGGCGGCGACCGCGGCCTCGCGGCGCGCCACCTCGACCAGCTCCGCCGCCTGCTCGTGCGCCACCCGGCGCGTGTGCCGGGTCAGCGACCAGACGACGAGGAACCCAATGCCGCCGCCCACGACCAGGACCAGCGGGGAGACCCAGTCGCCATAGTCGATCTCCAGGAGCAGCAGCAGGCAAGGCATGGCGGGCACGGCAATCAAAGGACGCGGACGCTAAGCGGCGGCAGGCGGGCATTTCAACCTTTCTTCCGCCGCCCCCGCCGGGGGGTCATCGGGGGGCCAGCAGGCCGGGCAGGGCCTGGTCCAGCACCGCCTGCATGCGGCCCAGCGCCGCGGCGTCGCCGTCCCGGGCGTCGGTCTGCAGCAGCACATACGCCCACCGGTCCGCCCGGGCCCGGGTCACGCGGTTCCAGGCGTCGACCCCCAGCCGCTGCCAGTACGAGGCCACCGCCGTGTCGCCGCCGATGAACCAGTAGGCGACCAGTTGCGGCACCACGACGGGGCCGCGCGGGGTCGACGCCGCCCGGCGCACCGGCAGCACCGTCGCCGGAAACTTTCCCCCCGGCCAGCCGGCCGCCGTGAACGCCTGCCGGGTCGCGGCCCCGACCGTCCAGCCCTGCCCGACCAGGCAAAGCTCCGGCCGGTGGATCGACGTGCGGTCGCGCCCGCTCAGCACCACCGACAGGTACACCCGCCGCGCGGGGTCCGCCACCGCGGCGTAATCCATGCGCGCATAACCCGTGTCCGGCGGCAGCAGCTCGCGCTCGACCGCCGTCACCTCGGCCCGGCGGCCGATCCACTCGGTGCCGAGAAAGACCGGCAGCGCGACCGGGTTCCGGCCGTCGGCCGCCAGCCGCACGCCCACCCGCCCCCGCGGCGGCAGCGCCGCCAGGTGCGCGAGGAAAAACATCTCCGCCACCGCCAGCCCGACAATCAGCGCGCCCCCCGCCCAGCCGGACGGCGCCCGGCGCCCGGCGCTCGCCGCGCGGCCGGCCCCGCTGCCACCATCGGTCTCCCCCGGCTCCCTGCTCCCGGCCCCCGGCTCCTCTGGCTTTTCCGGCCAGCGCCGCTCGATCAGCCAGGACGCGAGCAGCAGCCCGCCGAGCACGATCCCAAACACGCCGTAGCCCATGACCGCATGGGCGCGTTCGCCCCACGCCTGGCCGCCCCACTGGCCCAGCAGGATGATGGCGGTGATCCGCGCCACGTTGCCGAGGTAGATCAGCGGCAGGCACAGCAGGAACAGCGCGGCGCGCCGCCGCCCGGTGCGGAACGTGAGATAGCCGGAGAGCAGCGCCAGCGCGAGGAGCGCGACCAGCGAGCGCACCCCGGAGCACGCCGCCGCGACGTCGTACTGGTAGCGGCCATCCGGCGCCAGCAGCTGGGTGCCGCTCTGCACCACCCCGATCCCCACGGCGTGCGCCAGCCCGGTGCTCGCCTGGAGCACCCACAGCCGCAGCCAGAACCCGACGGAATCCAGCGCATCAAAGGGGATCGCAAAAACCATGAACCCGAGCGGAAACACCGCCGCCCGCCCCCACCGGCGCCCGCCCGCCAGCCGCAATACGCCCCAAGTAAACACCAGCAGCGCAATGATCGAAACCCGCGTCTGCTGGGCTGCGAACCCGAGCGCATGCAGCGCGAGCCCCGCCCCCATCGCCCCGACCCCCACCCAAAGATTTTCCGCCCCACCTGCCCCCTGCCCCCTGCTCCCTGCTCCTTGCGCTGCGCCCCCCTGCCCCTGGCCCCCGGCGCCGCGCAGATTGCGCCAGAGCAGCCAGACCGCGAGGGGCACGATCAGCAGCCCGTGCTCGGTTTCCGACGCCGGGTTCAGCCACTGCCGGCCCCACCAGGAGAAGAGCGAGGCGGTGTCGAGGTAGCCCCGCGTGGCATTCCCGAAGCCCTGGAACAGCGCGACCCCCGCCAGCCCGCCGGCCAAAGCCGGCCAGAGCGCCGGACGTGGTTGGCGGCTTGCGGTGTCGGAGGCCATCCCGTAACGCTGCACCGTTCCCCAGCGCCGCCAAGCTCAACCCTGTGATGAAACTCCTGGTCCTCGCCCAAACGCCTCCGCCCCTGCACGGGCAGAGCCAGATGGTGCGGACGCTGGTGGACGGCCTGCCCGCACACGGCCTGCCCCTCCATCACGTCAACCTGCGGCTCTCGCGCGACCACGCGGACATCGGCCGCTGGCGGCCGGGGAAGCTCCTCGCCGTGCTCGCGGCGGCCGGGCGCGCCGTCGCCGCGCGCTGGCGGCACGGCTGTGACACACTCTACTGCGTGCCCGCCCCCGGCAAACGCGGCGCGCTCTACCGGGACTGGCTGCTGCTCGCGCTGTGCCGGCCGTTCTTCCCCCGGCTGGTGCTGCACTTGCACAACGGCGGGCTCGCCGACTGGCTCGCCACGCACGCCACCGCCCCGGAGCGCTGGCTCACCCGCGCCCTGCTCGGCCGCGCCGACCTGGCGATCGTGCTGACCCCGTCCCTGCGCCCAGACGCCGACGCCCTCCGGCCCCGCCGCGTCGCCGTCGTCCCCAACGGCATTCCCGACCCCTGCCCGGCGGGCGCCCCGCCCCCGCCCCCCGCCGGCGCGCCCTTCCACGTCCTCTTCCTCGGCGCCGTCACCGCCGCCAAGGGCGCGGACGTGCTGCTCGCCGCGGCCGCGCTGTTGCGCGAACGCGGCCTCGACGTCCGGGTGACCTTCGCGGGCGAGTGCCCCGACGCCGCGCTGCGGGCGCAGCTCGCCGCCGCGGGCCCGGGCGTCCGGCTCGCGGGCTTTGTCGCGGGCGGGGAAAAACTCGCGCTGCTCGCCGCGTGCCACTGCGTGTGCCTGCCCACCCGCTATCCGCACGAGGCCCAGCCGCTCGTCCTGCTGGAGGCGCTGGCCTGCGACCGCGCGCTGGTCGTCAGCCGCTGGCGCGGGCTGCCCGAGACGGTGCCGCCGGGCACGCCGCTGGTGGCGCCCGGCGAGGCCGGCCCGCTCGCCGACGCCCTCGCCCGGGTGCAGGCCGCCCCGCCGGCCCGCGGCACGCAGCGCGATTTTTTCCTGC
>CAIKTR010000224.1 GCA_903830425.1 uncultured Opitutia bacterium | reverse complement strand
GCCAGCCCGGCCGCTCGGTCTGCAGCAGGAAAGGCGGTTCCGGCGGCGGGGTGCCCGCGAGCAGCGGGAGCGAGGAGCCGAGCCCCGCCAGCAGCAGGAGGAACCGGGAGCGGCTGGGGCGGGACTGGGGCGGGCGGGGAAAAAGGGAGCGGAGGTTCATGAGGCGCAGGGTTGGTGACCGAGATTGATCCGAAAGGGGTTCCACGGCCCGGGCGGCGGCGCGGGCGGCGAACGGCGGTCAGGAGGACGCCGGCGGCGCGAGGCTCTCGCGCAGCTGCACCACGACCTCGGCGGCGAGGACGTCGCCGCCGCGCGGAATGGGCACCCGCACGACGTTGATCTGGCGCTGGTTTTTGGCGCGGGTGGAATAGGAAATCTCAATGAACGGCGGCGTGCCGCTGCCCACCTCGACCTGCTCGAGCCGCGCGCCGTAGCCCCGCCACACGTGCAGTTCGCGGCCCAGCCGCAGGCCGTCGCGCCCGATGCGCACCTCTCGCTCGCCCTGGCGGCGGTGGCGCTCCTGATAGCCGACGCGCCAGGGAATCACCGCGGCGATAATCGCGCACAGGCCGAGCAGCACGCCCAGCACCACCGGGCCGGCCGAGGGATCCATCCAGACGAAAAACATCCCGATCCCCACGGAAAAAAACAGCACGACCGCGAAGAGCTGCCACTTGGCGCGGCGCTCGCGGCCGGCGTCCTCCCCCACCCACGCGAGCCATTCGCCCTCGGTCAGTGCCCAGCGGGCCAGCAGCTGACGGTCGTCGGCGAGGGCCGCGGCCACGCGCTGCCGGCCGCGGAACAGCGGGATCACCAGCAAGGCGGTGAGCGCGGCGAGCGGCCCCAGCAGGACCAGCGCGAAGCGCCCCGAGCCCAGGGAGGCCAGCACGGTGAACGGGGCCACGGTGGCCGCCACGCCCAGCAGCGCCACGCCCCAGCAGACCTTTTCCGCGGTCGAGCGCGGCACGGTGGGCGGCTGGGGATCCATGACTGGAACAGGCTGGGTTTGGGTCTGAGCTCCGGGCGGCACGCGCTGTCCGGCAATGGGAGTATGGCCGCATTCGGCGCGGCAGATCAAGCTGGGATCGGTCGCGACCGGCCTGGCGGCCACCCCGGAAGGAGCCCACCCGCCGCCGCGCCGAGTTGCCGCGATCCGGGCAAAAAAAACCCGCGCCGGACGGGCGCGGGTCGGGAGTGGCAGCGGCGGGGCGCCGGCTCAGTAGCGGTAGTGCTCCGGCTTGTAGGGACCGTCGACCGGGACGCCGAGGTACTCGGCCTGCGCCGGCGTGAGCCGCGTCAGCTTGACGCCGATCTTTTCCAGATGGAGCCGCGCCACCTCCTCGTCGAGGTGCTTCGGCAGCCGGTAAACGCCGATCTTGTAGGTGTCGCGGTTCTTCCAGAGATCCAGCTGGGCCAGCGTCTGGTTGGTGAAGCTGTTCGACATCACGAACGACGGATGGCCGGTGGCGCAGCCGAGGTTCACCAGCCGCCCCTCGGCGAGCAGGTAGATGTTGGTGCCGTTCGGGAACGTGTAGAGGTCGTACTGCGGCTTGACGTTGGTGCGCTTCGCGTCCGACGCGTTCAGCCGGTCCACCTGGATCTCGTTGTCGAAATGCCCGATGTTGCAGACGATCGCCTGGTCCTTCATCCGCCGCATGTGCTCGAGGGTGAGCACGTCCTTGTTGCCGGTGGTGGTGACGTAGATGTCGGCGGTGCCGAGGGTGGACTCGAGGGTGTTGACCTCGAAGCCCTCCATCGCGGCCTGGAGGGCGTTGATCGGGTCGATCTCGGTGACGATGACGCGGGCGCCGAAGCCCTTGAGCGAAAAGGCGGAGCCCTTGCCGACGTCGCCGTAGCCGCAGACGCAGGCGACCTTGCCGGCGATCATGACGTCGGTGGCGCGCTTCAGGCCGTCGGCGAGCGACTCGCGGCAGCCGTAGAGGTTGTCGAACTTGGACTTGGTGACCGAGTCGTTGACGTTGATGGCGGGGACGCGGAGCTTCCCCTTCTCGAGCATCTGGTAGAGGCGGTGCACGCCGGTGGTGGTCTCCTCGGAGACGCCGCGCCACTGCTGGGCGATGGTGGTCCAGCGCCGCGGGTCCTCGCGGTGGACGCGCTTGAGGACGTCCTTGATGACCTGCTCCTCGTGGGAGCCCGACTTGGTGTGGACCCAGTCGCTGCCCTCCTCGAGTTCGCAGCCCTTGTGGATGAGGAGGGTGACGTCGCCGCCGTCGTCGACGACGAGCTGCGGGCCCTGGCCGCCGGGGAAGGAGATGGCGCGGAGGGTGAGGTCCCAGTATTCCTCGAGGGTCTCGCCCTTCCAGGCGAACACGGGCGTGCCGGACTGCGCGATGGCGGCGGCGGCGTGGTCCTGGGTCGAGAAGATGTTGCACGAGGCCCAGCGCACGTCGGCGCCGAGCTCCTTGAGCGTCTCGATCAGGACCGCGGTCTGGATCGTCATGTGCAGCGAGCCCGTGATGCGGACCCCCTGGAGCGGCTTGGCCGGGCCGAACTTGCGGCGCACGGACATGAGCCCGGGCATCTCGTGCTCGGCGATGGTGAGCTCCTTGCGACCCCAGTCGGCGAGGGTGATGTCCTTGACCAGATAGTCAGGGGTGGTGGCGGCGGCAGTGGCGGGACGGGCGGTCATAGAAGGAGGGGCGGAGGGATCGGTTATTTCACCGCGGCGCGGAGGGCGGCGACGCGGTTGGTCAGCTCCCACGGGAGGCCGGCCTTGCCGAAGTGACCATAGTTGGTGGTCTGGCGGTAGATCGGGCGGAGGAGGTTGAGCTGCGCGATGATCTGGGCGGGCTTGAAGCCGAAGACGCGGCGGACGGCCTGGGCGATCTTCTCGTCGGCCACGCGGCCGGTGCCCATGGTGTCGACGTAGACGCTGACCGGCTCGGGGTGGCCGATGGCGTAGGCGACCTGGAGCTCGGCGAGGTCGGCGAGGCCGGCGGCGACGATGTTCTTGGCGACCCAGCGGCACATGTAGGCGGCCGAGCGGTCGACCTTGGACGGGTCCTTGCCCGAGAAGGCGCCGCCGCCGTGGCGGCCCCAGCCGCCGTAGGTGTCGACGATGATCTTGCGGCCGGTGAGGCCGGAGTCGCCCTGCGGGCCGCCGATGACGAAGCGGCCGGTCGGGTTGATCAGGAACTGGGTGCGCTTGGTCAGCATCCGCTTGGGGATGACCTTCCGGATGACGTGGTCGATCAGGTAGCTCTCAATCTGGCGGTGCTCGACGTCGGCGGTGTGCTGGGTGGAGATGACGACGTTGACGACCTCGGTCGGCTGGTCGTTCTCGTAGCGGATGGAAACCTGGGACTTGGCGTCGGGGCGGAGCCACGGGGCCTTGCCGGACTTGCGGATGCGGGTGAGCAGGCGGCCGAGGCGGTGCGCGAACATCACCGGGGTCGGCATCAGCTCGGGCGTCTCGTTGCAGGCGTAGCCGAACATCAGGCCCTGGTCGCCGGCGCCCTGCTCGGCCGTCTTCTTGCCCTTGGCCTTCTTGGCGTCGACGCCCTGGGCGATGTCGTTCGACTGCCGCGTCAGGTAATTGTTGATGAACACGGTGTCGGCGTGGAACACGTCGTCGGTGTTCACATAGCCGATGTCGCGGATCGCGCCGCGCACGATCGCCTCGTAGTTGAGGTTCGCCCGGGTGGTGATCTCGCCGGCGAGGATCACCATGTTGGACTTCACCATGGTCTCGCAGGCGACCCGGCTGAAGCGATCCTGCGCCAGGCAGGCATCAAGCACGCTGTCGGAAATCAGGTCCGCGACTTTGTCCGGATGCCCTTCGCCGACTGACTCAGAGGAGAATACGAATTGGTTGGCCATAAGTGGAGTGGCCCCGAAGCAATGCCGCCCCCACCCGCCTAGCAAGCACAATATCAACGCATACTTATCTCATGATATGTCGGCGGGACAGGGCCCCCGCCATTGTACCCTTGCCCGGGCGGCGGCGGCGCGTTGGGATCAGCCCGCCCCCCCCGCGCATGCCTGACTCCGTCGTCATTGATCTGCAGGCCATTGAGGACCTGCGCGCGCTGAATCCGGCGGACCAGGACGAGTTCCTCCGCGAGCTGGTGGGCATCTTCCACGCCGACACGCTCGCCCGGATCGCGGAGCTCGACACGCACCTGGCGGCGGGCGACACCGACCGGTTCCGGCTCACGGCCCACAGCATCAAGGGCAGCGCCTCCAACCTGGGCGCCACGGCCCTGCAGCACGCGGCGCACGAGCTCGAGCGGCGCACGCTGCAGGAAGGCCTGGCCGGCGTGGCCCCGCTGCTGGCCGGCCTGAAAACCGAGTACGGGCGCGCGCAGCTTGAGCTCGGGCGGCTGTTCCCCTCCCCCTAGGCCCGGTCGAGGAAGAAGCCGCGCTGCTTGTCCGTGATCGGGTGGCCGGCGCGCTCGAGCACCTTGAGCAGGTCCTCCCAGATCAGCCGCTTGGAGCGGTTCGACTGGTTGCGCAAAATGTAGCTCGGGTGGTACGTGACCATCAGCGGGCGGCCGGCAAATTCCTTCCAGGTGCCCCGCACCTCGCCGAGCGCCTTGAAGGCCCCGGGACCGAGCAGGCCCTGGGTGGCGGTCGCGCCCAGCGCGACGATCAGGTCGGGGCTCACCACCTCGATCTGCGCCCGGAGGTACGGGAGGCAGTAGGCCATCTCCGCCTCGGTCGGCGGCCGGTTGCCGAACTGCACCCCGCGCGCATCCAGCGGCATCTCCGGGCGCCAGTTCATGATGTTGCCGATGTAGACGTCCGACCGCGACAGGCCCATCGCGCCGATCATCTTGGTCAGGAGCTGGCCGGCGGGGCCGACGAAGGGCTCGCCCTGAACCTCCTCCTCCGCCCCGGGCGCCTCGCCCACAAACATGATCTTCGCCTCGCTGCTGCCGACGCCGAAGACCACCTGCTTGCCGGGCCGCACATGGGCGCGGCACACCGGATCGGCCAGCACCAGCGCGCGCAGCGCGTCCCAGCGGGCGGCCTTGTCGCCCGCCGGCAGGGTGAACGGCGTCGGGGCCGGAATCGGGGCCGCCGCGGGATCCCCCGGCAGCGGCGCGACCGGCACGGG
>CAIKTR010000223.1 GCA_903830425.1 uncultured Opitutia bacterium | reverse complement strand
GGGTCCTTGGTCTTGCCGCAGCCGCACTTGTGGCGGACGGGCGCCTCGACCGGCTTGGAGTGGGCACCGTCGCAGAAACCCTGGGCGTCTTTCGTTTTGCCACAGCCGCACTTCTTGCGGGCGGCGGGGGAGGGATTGGATGTGTTGGACATGGTAGTGGGTGAAAAATGTTAGCCGAGGCACCGCAAGCCATACCGCCCCACCGGCCCGAGTCGACAAAATCTCGCCGGCGAACCGCTGCCCGCGGAAACGGGAGCTCGCCCCACGCCTTCAGACGGCGGTGGATCTCGCGCCCCGCTGCCGGCGCGTCACCCGGAGCGCAAGTTGCCTGAATTCACGGGCATCGGCGCTGAACCCGCGTGAGAGCGCCTCGATCAACATGCGGTCTTTCGGCCGCAACAAGGAGAGACTCAGCGGGATTTTCGGATGGTTCGTCATGCGGGTGGTCGGGACCTGACCTTACCGTCTCTTCGTCACGACCGCATGACGGGTAAAAGACAAACGGGTTAAACCTCACTCACCCCGGCCTGGCCGCGGGTCGGCGGCCATGAGTCGTGAGGTGCCGGTCTTTGCCTGGACGCTGGTGACGGCGGTGGTCCCCGGCTCCGCCGGGTGCAATCTCGCCAGCCCGTCGAGGGCCGGCCCAAAGGTCGGGTTGGTTCGCAGGCAGTCCTCATACGCTCGGCGCGCGGCCGCGACCTCATGGCGGTTTTCCGCCAGCTGGCCCAGACACCACCGCACCGTGTCCTGCCCTTCGTCATCCTCGCTCGGACACCCCTCCAAGCAGCGCCGCAGACAAGCCTCCCCTTCCGCCGTGCGCGTGCCGGTCACCAGGGCCAGCCGCCCATACAACAGATTGGCGGCATAGTGGTCTGGCGACTGGTGCAGCAAGGCTTCCAGCGTCACCCAGGCCCGCGGGTATTGCTTCTCGTGGGCGTAGAGCACCGCCCGGGCATAGGCCCCGCGCGCGGCATCGCGGCGACCGATCTCCTCCGCTTCCGCCTGGGCCTTCTGCATGCCGCCACCCAAGACGGCGGGCACATGCCGGTAAAAATTCATCAGGCTGAGATGCGCCGGGACATTGTCCGGGTTGAGTTCCAGCGCCCGACGGTAGGCCGCGAGGCATTTACGCCCTAATTCCATCTTGCCGCCGAGCGGGGCCGTCGAGGCCGCCCAGGCATAGCTGTTTCCCAGCCACAAAAAATAGTCCGAACGGTCCGGTGCCATGGCCACCGCACGCTCCAATAATCGTACCGCCACCACATAGTCTCCACGGAAGATCGCGATCTTGCCCAAGCCATACGCAACCGCAGCGCGCGGTGCACCGCCGGCGTCCAGCTGATGATAAACTGCCTCGGCCTCGGCGAACCGGCGGGACCGGCAGAGGGCCTCCGCCTCGCTCAAGCCGGAGGCGGCGGACGCCTGCACGGCCAGCCATAGACAGCCCGCCAGAGCCCAGTACTTCATCTTGGAACCTGCTGCATTTCCATCGTTTAGGATTAAATAAAGCAAAGCCCCCCGGCCGGGTCCGTGTCTACCCCGCCCACGTGACAATCAGGCAAATTGTAACACCAGCATCGTCCCCGCCGGCCCAGCGCATCACCCCCAATAATGTAACACTAGGAGGATTGCCTCCGCTTGCACCGGGAGCCCAACCTTTCGCACCCAAGCCCGTTACCCCATGACAAAAAAACCCGTGCCCACGGCCGCCGCCAACGAACTTCACGCCCGGATCGCTGCCGCCCAGAAGCAGGCCGAGGCGGCCAAGAAAGTGTCCAAACTGGCCAAGCTCGGCTTTCGCGCCGCCAAGGAGAAGTTCAAGGAGGCCAAGCGCGCCGCCAAAAAATTTCGCAAGGCCGTCAAATCACTCAAAGGCGAATTGGCCGCCCTCGCCGCCAAGCGCACCCCGCGCAAGCCCGCCCCACGCAAGGCCAAGCCGGCGCCCAAGCGGGTCCGCCCAAGCACGGCGCTCCAGGCGACGGCGCTCCCCGCCCAGCCCCAGCCCGACGTCCCCGCCCCGATCACCTCCGCGCCACCCGCGGATTCGGCTCAGTAGATTTCCGGGACCAGCATCGAGGGCGGAACGGGCTCGCGGCGATAGTCGGGGTGATGCACCCGCGGGGGCAGCTCGATGGTCTCGTGCTCGACCGGCGCGTACTTCACCTGGGAGAGCAGGTGATGGATGCAGTTCAGCCGCGCCTTTTTCTTGTCGGCTCCCTGCATCACCCACCAGGGGGCCTCGGGGATGTGGGTCCGCTCGAACATCACCTCCTTGGCCTTGGTGTAGCTCTCCCACCGCCGGCGTGACTCCAGGTCCATCGGGCTGAGCTTCCACTGCTTGAGCGGGTCGTTGATCCGGCAGCGAAACCGGAACTCCTGCTCCTCGTCGGGGATCGAGAACCAGTACTTGATCACCTGGATCCCGGAGCGCACGAGCATCTTCTCGAACTCCGGCACCGAGCGGAAGAACTCCTCGTACTCCGCGTCGGTGCAAAAGCCCATCACCCGCTCCACGCCCGCGCGGTTGTACCAGCTGCGGTCAAACAGCACCATCTCCCCGGCCGCGGGCAGGTGCGCCACGTAGCGCTGGAAATACCACTGGGTCTTCTCGCGATTGGAGGGGGCCGGCAGGGCCGCCACCCGGGCCACCCGCGGATTCAGCCGCTGGGTGATGCGCTTGATCACCCCTCCCTTCCCCGCCGCATCGCGTCCCTCAAAGATAATCACGAGACGATGCCCGCTCGCCACGATCCAATCATGCATCCGGACCAGCTCCCCCTGCAGCCGGAAGAGCTCCCGGAAATAGGTGTTCCGCGCCTCCCGCGTGGCATCGGCCTCGACCGGGCGCGCGGCCTGGCCCGGATCAATCCGCTCCCAATCCTCGCGCTCCATCTCCAGCTCCTCGTCGTAGTCGTCAATGAGCTCGCGGTGGACGCGCTGCATGAGCTGGTTGTCGTGATTCGTGGTTTTTTTGGGCATGTCTATATCGGGGGGTGAGGCGGAAGTGAGAACCGCTTGGGCCCTCCACCGCAAGGAGCCACTCGGCCCGGGTGCCCGGCGCGGCGCGATTTTGCGCAATCGTAACACGCCAGGCCGGCCCGTCGGTGACATCGGTGGTCCAGACGTTTCTCCGTCTCGACATTCACCGTCGGCGCGCCACCTTCGCCTGCGCATGGCAAAGGCAACGCGGCGGCTGGCCAAAAAAACCTACCAAGCCAGGGCGACCCTCCTGCGGGAGCAGCTCGTGCAGCTACAGCTGCAGCTGAAAAAAGCCCCGTTCAAGGTGCTCCTGATTCTGGCGGGGCCCGAAGGCGCCGGCCGGGGCAATCTCCTGAACACCTTGGCCGAGTGGCTCGATCCCCGGGGCGTCGATACTTTCTCCTACCATCCTCCGACCGAGAATGAGCAGGCCCACCCCCACCAATGGCGGTTCTGGCGCAGCCTGCCCGCGATGGGCCGCATCGGCCTCTACGCCGGATCGTGGTACACCGAGACGCTCCGCGAGGAGGCCCGCAACAAGCGCGCGCTCAGCCACTGCGCCGACGAAGCGGAACGCATCCGCCACTTCGAGCGGCTGCTCGCCGACAGCGGCACGCTGATCATCAAGGTCTGGCTGCACCTGTCCAAGGACGCCCAGGGCCGGCGCCTGCGGACCCTGCGCGCCGACCCGGCCACCGCCTGGCGGGTGACGGAGGAGGACTGGCATCATCACCAAATTTATGACCGGCTCGCCCAGACGGCCGAGCTGATCCGCGCCAAGACGGACTGCCCCGGCGCCCGCTGGACGCTGATTGATGCCGAGGATGAGCGCGCCCGCGACCTCAAGGTCGGCCAGCTGCTGCTGGCGCAGTTCCGCCGGCAGCAGCGCCGCTTCGCCCGGCTGCCGCCGCTCGGCGCCCCGGGGCCGGCCCAGCCCCTGCGCCCGTCCGGCCGGCGGCGACTCCGCGCGCTGCCGCTGGATCAGGACCTGGCGGAAAAGGACTATGCCACCCTGCGCGAGAAATGGCTCGGCCGCCTGAGCCGCGCCGTGCGGGAGGCGCTGGCCGCCGACCGGTCCATTATCCTGGTCTTCGAGGGCTGGGACGCCGCGGGCAAGGGCGGCGCGATTCGCCGCCTCACCAGCGCCATCGACCCGCGCGACTATCGCGTGATCCCCGTCGCCAAGCCCTCCGACGAGGAGAAGCACGCCCACTACCTCTGGCGCTTCTGGCGGGACATCCCCCGCAACGGCCGCGTCACCGTGTTCGACCGGTCCTGGTACGGCCGTGTGCTCGTCGAGCGGCTGGAGGGTTTCTGCCGCGAGGACGAATGGAAGCGGTCCTTCAGCGAGATCAACGACTTCGAGCGGGCCCTGGCGGACCACGGCACCATCGTGCTGAAATACTGGCTGCAGGTGTCCCATGCGGAGCAGCTGCGCCGTTTCCGGGAGCGCGAAGTCACCCCGCACAAGCGGCACAAGCTCAACGCGGAGGATTGGCGCAATCGGCGCAAGCGGGCGGACTACGAGGTGGCGGTGGGCGATATGATTGCCCTCACCGACCCGCCGCACGCCCCGTGGCACCTCGTGCCGGCCGACAACAAGCGGTTCGCCCGGATCGAGGTGCTCCGCGCCGCCAGCCGCCACCTCG
>CAIKTR010000222.1 GCA_903830425.1 uncultured Opitutia bacterium | reverse complement strand
CTCCTCGTCGAGCCCCGGCAGCAACCGTTTGAGCTTGAGCTCCTTTTTGAGGTGCGCCATCACCGACTTATGGGTCTTGTTGTCGAACACCGGCAGTGGCCCGTCAAAAAACCACACCGCCCGCACGTTGCCCGAGAATGTCGATGAAACCATGTTGGGCGGATAGTCCGGGGAGGTCCTGGCGATGAATGTGCTGATTTCGGCCGGAGGCACCGGGGCATCGTAGTCGGCGACCAGCGCGTGCATGAACAAGGCCGGATTGGCATCGCCTGTTCTCAGCGCCGGGTTGGCCGCTTCGTAGGCGCTGAAGAACAGGCTGCTGGTCGTGGGCTGGGCGCACCATTTTTGATAGCCGGCCTTGCCGAGTCCGGGCGGCACCCCGCCCATTGCCGCAGCTGACGCGGACCACGGTTCGCCCGGAGCGACGCGTTGGGAGGAAAGGTTTTCGAGGCAGAAGAGCGCCCGTGTGGCGGACGGGGTGGAAGGGTCTTGGGTCATTTGCAGTAGCGGTTGGTGACGGCGGAGGAGGCGGCGAGCGGGCAGCCGGACAGCCAGTCGGGGGTGACGGACATGAGGTTCTCGATTTCGTGATGGCCGGTTCCGGCGGCGACTTCGCACACGGCCTCGTCGTGCACGTGGAAGACGACCCTGACGCCGGCCCGGTGCAGGCGTAACAGCGCGGCGGCGAAGACATCGCGGGCGACGGCCTGAACCATGTTTTCACAAAGCTTGCCGCCGTAGAAAGGCACGCGCCGCCCGCCGCGCCCGACACGGGCGGTCCAGCCGCCGGACGACGAGACCTCGCGGTAGGTGAGCGACCTGCCCGAGGGAAGATCGATTTCCAGATCCTCGCCCACCGAGCGGTGGAGACCGTTCTGCAACCGCGCCCAAAGCCCGGTGATCCGCCGGTTGGAGGATCTGAAAGACCCGACGGTTGCGGTCGCCTGTTGCGGGGTGACGGTGATGCCGGCCATGGTCCGCGCCACCTCGATGAATCTTTCGGCTCCGCAGCCATACCCCAGTCCCAGCACCCTGGCCTTGGCGAGTTGGTATAGTCCTGGGTCGCCGGTTTTGAGGTTCTGACCGGTCCAGCCCATGGTGGCACGCGCGTGGGCCTCGTAGAGCGGCACCCCGGCCCGCAACTGGTCGAGAAGCACGGTATCGCCACAGAGCCATGCGAGAATGCGGGGCTCGATTTGCGCCAGGTCGCACACCACGAACTCCATTCCGGGCCGCGGCACGATGCATGCACGCAGGTCCACGCCTGCGGATTCACCCCTTGGGAGGTTCTGGAGATTGAAGCCGGAACTGCCGCTCCAACGGCCCGTGTGGCTGCCGAAATATTTCAGGCCGTAGCCCATGCATCCGTCGGTCGAGCGGGTCCGCCTGATCATGACGGACAACTTTTCACGCATTGCGTTGGCTTTACGCCACACGCGCATGGCCGCCACCCACGGAAACCGCTGGCCGTGAGTTTCCTCCCACCGGGCGCAGGCTGGATCGTCTTCAGACGTTGAGGGTGGCGGGGTGATGCCAGCGGCGCGGCAGTGTTCGGCCAACGCATTGACCGAAAGAACTCCGGTCCCGCCGTCGGCCCAGGGGATGTCATTGGCGGCTTCCCACATCGTCCGGTCCAGAAGTGCGGCGGATCGGACCGCGAGATCGGTATCGATGGCCACCCCGCGCCAGCCGGACGTCATTGTCAGGTTGGAGAGGAGCCGCTCGTGTTCCGGCCAGCTCTTGGCGTGGGATGTCCATATGTCGAAACACGCGCGGGCGTCGCGCAGCACATATTGCCTGAGTTCATCTTCGCGTCCGGCGTCCACGGCGTCGCTCCACTGGCGGCCCTTCATCCATGTGCGGAGATCCTTCGACACGTCGGCCCCCGTGAGTTCCCTGGCCGCCCCCCGCAGGTCGCGCGGCGCTCCGAGGTAGGAGGCGAGGTCTGCGGTGCAACCGCCGCCCGCAATCCGGACGTCAGCAGGAATCACGCCCTCGCGCGACAGCCTGGCCATTACCAGTCCGTCCCAAGCGAGGTTGTGGGCGACGACAAAGGCTCCATCCAGAATGCGCCAGTCGAAGTCGCGCGGGTGTCCGGCCCATGAGAATCCCTCGCCGCCGACGCCCATCAGGTACACGTCGCAGCGCGGGTCCGCCAGATAGTGCCAGGGACCCATCGAGCTGATGTCGAAACCGGTGTCGTAGAAGGATTCGAAATCCACCGCGAAAACAGG
>CAIKTR010000221.1 GCA_903830425.1 uncultured Opitutia bacterium | reverse complement strand
GGCCTTGGCACAGAGGGTGCAGCCCACGCAGGTCTCCGCGGCGATCGAGAAGGTCAGGAGCGCGCGGCAGGACTTGGCCGGGCATTTTTTGTCGCGAACGTGCGCCTCGTACTCGTCCCGGTAGTAGCGCATCGTCGTCAGGATGGGATTGGGGGCGGTCTGGCCCAGCCCGCAGAGGGAGGTGGCCTTCACGCTCGCCGCGAACTCCTCCAAGGTCTGGAGGTCCGCCTCCGTCCCCTGCCCTTCCGTGATGCGGGTGAGGATCTCCAGCAGGCGCGCGGTGCCCAGCCGGCAGGGCGCGCATTTGCCGCACGACTCCTGCGCGGTGAAGCTGAGGAAGTACCGCGCGAAATCCACCATGCACGCGGTGTCGTCGAGCACGATCATGCCGCCGCTGCCCATGATGGCGCCAAGCTGCGCCAGCTCCTCGTAGTCGATGCGCGTGTCGAAGAGCTTCGCCGGGATGCAGCCCCCGCTCGGGCCGCCGGTCTGCACCGCCTTGATCGGCCGGCCGGTGACGCTGCCGCCGCCGATGTCCTCCAGGATCTCCCGCAGGGTGATGCCCATTGGCACCTCCACCATGCCGCCGTGGCGGACCTTGCCCGCGAGGGAAAAGACCTTCGTGCCCTTGCTCTTCTCCGTGCCGAGGGCGGCGAACGCGGCGGCCCCGTGCCGCAGGATCCACGGCACATTGGCGAACGTCTCCACGTTGTTGATGATCGTCGGGCAGCCCCACAGCCCCTTCTGCGCCGGGAACGGCGGGCGCACCCGCGGGCTGCCCCGCTCGCCCTCGATCGACTGGATCAGCGCCGTCTCCTCGCCGCAGACAAACGCCCCGGCGCCCTCGCGGATGGAGATGTCGAAGGCAAAGTCGCTGCCGGCCACGTTCCGGCCCAGCCACCCGGCTTCCCGGGCCTGCTCCAGCGCGCGCCCCAGCCGCTTCACCGCGAGGGGATACTCCGCGCGCACATACAAGAAGCCCACCGACGCGCCGATCGCGTAGCCGCCCAGGATCATGCCCTCGATCACGCGGTGCGGGTCGCTCTCCATCACCCCGCGGTCCATGAAGGCGCCCGGGTCCCCTTCGTCGCCGTTGCAGATGATGTATTTCTGCGCCCCCGGCGCGTCGGCCGCAAATTTCCACTTCTGGCCCGTGGGAAACCCGGCGCCCCCGCGCCCGCGCAGCCCGCTCGCCGTGAGGGTCGCGATCACCGCCGCCGGCGTCATCGGGCCCACCACCTTGCGCACCGCCTCGTAGCCGCCGACCGCCACGCTGGCGGCCAGCGAGTCCGGGTCGATCAGGCCGCAGTTCTCGAGCACGATCTTCTGCTGCTTGGCCAGGAACCGGCCGACCGCGTCGGCCCGCCCCGCGCCCGTGAGCAGATAGGGCTCCACCGGCACGTTGCCGCCGATGTGCTGGTCCAGAATCAGGTCCACCGCCGCCACGTCCAGCCGCACATAGGTGAACCGCTCGCCGGTCGGGGCGTACAGTTCCAGCATCGGCTCCTGGTGGCAAAGCCCGGCGCAGCCCGTCTGCTCCAGCTGCACCCGCTGCGGGTCGATCCGCCGGGTCAGCTGGTCAAAGAGCGCCTGGGCGCCGCTGGCCAGGCCGCAGGAGCCCATCCCGACCGCGATCCGCCAGCGTGAATTTTGGTTCGGCATCATGAGGGTCCTCAGGCTTTCGCCGGCGCCTTCCGGACGTAGTCCTTGAAGACCTTCCCCAGCTCGCGCGGCTGCAGCCGGCCGTAGACCGTGTCGTCAATCGTCATGACCGGCGCCAGGCTGCAGCAGCCCAGGCAGGCCACCGACTCCAGGGTGAAAAAGCCATCCGGCGTCGTCTCGTGCTGCGCAATCCCGAGCGCCTTCTCCGCCGCGTGCCCGATGTGCTTGGCCCCGTTGACGTGGCAGGCGGTGCCGTGACACGTGCGGATGATGTGCTTGCCCACCGGCGTGAACCGAAAGCGGTCGTAGAACGTCGCCACGCCGTGGATCTGCCGGCTGGTGATCTGGCTGTGGGCGGTGACGTAGCGCAGGGCGGCGGCCGGCAGGTAGCCGAAGACGGCCTGGATCTCCTGCAGCACCTTGACGCAGGAATCGCGACCGGTGCCCTGGCTCTTGAGGATGGCGGCGACCTCTTTCATGTTTTCAGGGCGCCCGCGGCCGGCGACCGCGTAGCGCGGCGGGGGGACAGACGGGAGCATTCGCGAGGAAGCGGCAGGGCGAACACCGGGGCCGGAGAGGGGCGCATGCGTGGGGTGGGGCGAAGGGCAGGCGTGGAATACGCTCCAAAAATGGGCGCAGGTGGAGCTTAGGTGAGCGCCCCCACCGTGGCTCTGCATCTCTTGGCTAAGTTGCCGCATCCCTTGCCACCCCCGACCCCAACCACCGGAAACCGATGCACCCGTTGGGCTTAGGCCCCGGCCAAGCCCGCCCTCCCCGGTCGCGCCGGTCCGAACCCGGCCCGACCGGACGGACCGCAGACTGCGACCCACTGGACCGCGCGGCGGACCGTTCCCCAACTCCGGAAACGGAGGTACCCGGGCTGTTTTTTGCTGGCTGCACGCGGCCTCATCGCTGAGACACCTTCCCATGCGCAACCGCTTCCCCTGCCTGGTCGCCGGCCTCATCGCCCTGCTCACCCTCGGGCTCGGGCCGCTGGCCGCGCAGGTGACGGAAACCCCGGACACGATCGCCCCGGGAAAATTCCTCCTGAAAATGGACGCGCTGTCGCTCGCCTTCAACCGCGACCATTCCGGGCCGGACAAATTCACCGCGCTCGGCCTGGCCACGACGATCCTGGCCACCGGCGTCACCCAGGACGTCGATGTGCAGGTGGGGATGCAGTTTTTCGCGCGGGAGTCCTACCAGTATCAGGGCCAGAGCACCCTGCACTCCGGGCTGGGCGACGTGACCTTGCGGACGAAATGGACCTATTGGCGCGACGACAGTCTCGGGGCGATGGCGGCGGTGATGCCCTTCGTGAAGGTGCCGACCAGCACGGGGGGCGTGGGCAATGACCAGGTGGAGGGCGGCCTGATCTTCCCTTGGGCGATGGCGCTGGGCTCCGGCACCGTGGCGGGAGCGATGGCCGAGTGGGACCTGCTGCGCAACGCGGCGAACGACGGTTACGACTCCCGGTGGTCGGCCAGCGGTTTCCTGCGGCAGCACCTCGTGGGACCGTGGGCCGCCTACGCGGAGGCCACGCTGGGGGTGTCGTCGGACAGCACCTCGAGCTTTGTCGGTGCGCTCGGGGCGGGCGCGACCTGGGATCTCTCCGAGGCGCTGCAGCTCGACTACGGGGTGAACCGCGGCCTGGGTTACCGCACGACCGACTGGGCGCACGCCCTGCGGGTGCGGTGGCGATTCTGAGCCAGCCAGTCGCCGCCACGCGCCGGCCCCTCCCCAAATTTCTTCATCCTTGTTTCCCCGTTTTCTGCTCCGCCCGCCCCTCGGATTTCGAATTTCATCCTTCGGATATCCTCCACGAGATCACCTCCACCTCATTCAAGGCAACGCCTGCAGTCCACCTCCTGAAAATCGATTTTTACCTGCCATGAAAATCTCCCGCTCCCTGCTCTGCCTGGGCTTTCTGCTGGCCGGCATCGTCCGGCCGGTTGCGGCCAACACCCAGCCCCAGCCAGGCTCCCTCGCGCGTCGGCCGGCCGGTGAATTGTCCGCGGACCAGATTGCCCTGCAGGGCCTCACGAGCATGGGAGGGGAACGCTATGCCGCGCTGGCCCTCCCTTCCATGCCAGGCGTCTGGAAAAAGGCGGGCGACCGCATCGGCCGGTTCAAAGTCGCGGCGGTCGACGAACAGTCCGTGAGCCTGATGGACCCGGCCGCGGGGTCCGCGCAGGTGCTGGAACTCGGCCGGGGACCGGCCACGGGACAGGCGCCGGCAAAATTCTCCAAGGCCTGGATCAACTCGAAGGCCAATCCCATGCTGCACCACCCGACCGCGCTCCCCGCGGAGATCGTGACGAAGTGGCCGAAGCTAACCGAGCCGCAGCAGGCGGAAGTCATCGCTTGCTACCGCCAGCACGGATGGCAGCTCCTGCACGCGGAGACCCGCGTAGGATTCACGGCGGGTTTCTCCTGGAAAAACCTCTACGAACAAGCACGGCGCGAGGTGCTGGCCGCGGCCAACGCGGCGTTCGAGGCCAGCCTGAGCGCCGAGCAACGCGCCGGGTGGAATGACATCAAGTCTCCCCCGCCCCTGCACTTGGGGCCGCAAGGACAAACCCAGGAGATGAAGGACGAGGTCGTCCGGCGCCAGGCGCGGTCCCTGCAGTTCCGGAAAACCCTGACGCCCGATCAGCTCGAAGCCTATCGGAACCGCAGCGACTTCACCCGGCACGACTGGTCGGGGGAATGACCCGCTCCGCCCGCCCCCTCGGATTTCGGATTTCCGATTTCGGATTTCCGCCTTCGGCTTTCCGACTTCGGCTTTCCGCCTTCGGATTCACCCACCGGATCCGCGCTTTCATACGTTGGACCGGTCGCGCGGCGCAACCCGGGGGCTGCAGGGATACCTTGAGTCCGTCCGCCCAGGCGGCCATACCGTGAGGTGCCGTCCGCCACCTCCCCCGCCGGCCCAGACCCACCCTCTCCCATGAACGAAGACATCCGCATCGCGTTTATCGGCCTCGACACGAGCCACACCATCGAATTTGCCCGGCGCATGGTGGCGCCGGACTGTCCTGCCGACCAAAAGGTCCGCGGCCTGAAACCGGTTTCCTGCCTGCGATTCTCCACGCCCTTCCACAGCGACGAGGGCCTGAACCAGCGGCAAAAAACGCTGGAGGGCTGGGGCATCCGGGTGACCACCAACTTCGAGGAGGCGGTGGCCGGGTGCGACGCCCTCATGATCGAGATCAACGATCCTGCCTTCCACCTGGAATATTTCACCAAGTGCGCGGGGCTGGGGAAGATGATCTTTCTCGACAAGCCGTTCGCCGACACGCTCGCCAACGCGCAGCAGATCCACGCGCTGATCCGGGCGCGGCAGCTGAAGGTGTTCTCCTCGTCCTCCCTGCGCTTCGTCCCGGAGTTCACCGCCGCCTGCGAGCAGATGCCCAAGCCGACCTTCGGGCACGTCTACGGGCTGTTCGGCCAGCCGCCGGCCGGCAGCAGCATCGTCTGGTATTGTGTGCACACGTTCGAAATGCTGCAGCGCGCGATGGGCCGGGGCGCCCAGAGCGTGTTCGTCCGGCCCGACGCCGCCGGCTTCACCGCGGTCGTGCAGTATCCGGAAAACCGCCGCGGCGTCGCCGAACTGCTCCTCGGCACGTCCATTTATGGCGGCTGCCTCCATGACAAGGAGCGCGCCTTCCCCTTCGTCGCCTCCACCGCCCGCTGTTACACTCACCTGCTGGAGCACATCGCGAAATTCTTCCAAACCGGGCAGGCCCCCATCGCGCTCGAGGAAACGCTGGAAGTGATGGCCCTGCTGGATGCCGCCCAGCGCTCCCTCCATTCCGGCCAGGCGGAAGCGGTTGCGCCGGTGGGCGGCAGCTGAGCCGCCGCCCGGCCTCCGGGCGCCGGCCCGGCTGGAACCGCGCGGGCTGAGTTTGATCTCGTGCCCGCCGTCCGCCGCTGCTCTCATGGCGGCGCGATGCACCGGTCCCCGGATTACGAGAGCCTGCAGGGGCAAACGCCCTTCGAGTGGAGCGTCTCGGGCTCATATCTGGCCTATCTGAAGATGGCGGAGGTGCGGATCCGCGACTTTTTCCTCGAGCCGGCCGCCTGCATCGAGGTCTACCAGACGGGCCGGCGCCGGGTGGGCGAGCTGTTTGGTCCGGATGTCGGCGCGGCGGCCGCGGCCACGCCCCCGATCAGCTACGGCCACCCGCACAGCCTGGGCGCCGAGCTCTACTTCCCCGAGGGGGGCGAGGTGGCGGTCGAGCACGTTTTCCAGGATTCCTTGGACCGGGCCATCGCGCAGCTGCAGCGGCCGGTGGATTTCAGCCAGGCGCCGCGGGCGCAGTTCTACCGCGATTTTCACCGGCAGATCCAGCAGGCCTTCCCGGACGAGAACGTGTGGTACTCCTACGGCTGGGAGGGACCGATCACGACCGCCTACGAGCTCCGGGGCGACGCGTTCTTTCTGGATATCCTCGACGAGCCGGAAAAGACCCGGGAGTTCCTCGGGCTGCTCACCACCAGCATCCTGGATTTCCAGCGGTGGCACTGCGGGATCAGCGGCCGCCCGGTGATCAATCCGGACGGCGTCATGATCTGCGACGACATCGCCTCCATGGTCCCGCCCCGCCTGTGGGCGAGCCTCGTCCTGCCCTACTGGGACCAGTACTTCACCGGCATGACCAGCGGCAAGCGCACGGCCCACGTCGAGGACCTGCGCCCGAGCCAGGTCCATTTTCTCGAGGACAGCGACCTCTGGTATTACGACCCCTCGGTCTCCCGGCAGCTCAGCCCGCCGATCATCGCGCGGGAGTGCCGCGTGCCGTTCGGCTGGCGGCTGGTCAGCTTTCACTACCGCGACATGACCTGCCGCGACGTGGAGGACTGCGTGTTTCAGGCCGCGGCCGACGGCGCCAGCAAGGTGTTCACGATTCTGGAAGGCACGATGTGCGAGCCCGCCCACGTCGGGAAGGTCCAGGCGTTCATCCGCGCCGGCCAGACGGTCAAGCGCCTGCTCGACCAGGGGGCGCCCCGGGAGGAACTCCGCCAGCACGTCAGCGCGCCCGGCCGGCTGAAATTCTGGCAGCACTGGCTGGACTGACGCACCGCCGCCCGCCCGCCCCACCCCTTCGTTTTTCCATGAGCCTCCCCCCGCCCGCCTCGCCGCTAGTGGATGAACCGCTGCCCCAGCCCCAGCGCTTTGGCCCCGCCGAACTGGCGCGGCTCACGGCGATGGTGCTGCAGCCCTCGCTCTTTTACTGGAAGGGGCCGCAGACCACGGCGCTGGTCGACGAGTTTCGCCGCCACTACCCGCTGAAGCATTGCCTGCCCTGCTCCTCCGGCACGGCCGCCCTGCACGTCGCGGTCTCCGCCCTGCGCCTGCGGCCCGGCGATGAGGTCATCGTGCCGCCGATCAGCGACATGGGCTCCTACATCGGCATCCTCTACCAGCAGGGCGTGCCGGTGTTTGCCGATGTCGACCCGCGCACCTACACGCTGGACCCCGCCGATGTGCGCCGCCGCATCACCGCCAAAACCCGCGCCATCATGGCCGTGCACCTGGCGGGCAACCCCTGCGACCTCGCCGCCCTCACCGCCCTCGCCCGGGAGCACCATCTGGCCCTGATCGAGGACTGCGCCCAGTCCTGGGGCGCGCGCTGGCAGGGGCAGCCGGTCGGCACCCTCGGGGACTTCGGCTGTTTTTCACTCAACGACTTCAAGCACATCGGCTGCGGCGACGGCGGCATCGTCGGCTCCAACAGCGAGCGCTACGGCCCGGGCCTGAACAACTGGGCCGACAAGGACTACGGCCGGGCCGAGGGCGGGCGCGATCCCGAGACCCTCGCCCCCAACTACCGCATCAGCGAGCCGCAGGCCGCGGTGGCCGCCGCGCAGATGACGAAGCTCCCGGACATCATCGCCCGCCGGAACCGCGCCGGGGAACTGCTGACGTCGCTCCTGGCCGGCACCCCGGGCGTCCAGGTGCCGCTCGTGCGGGCCGGGGACACCCACAGCTACTGGTTCTACATGCTGCGCCTGGAACTGTCGCGCTTCAGCCAGCCGCGCGCCGAGCTTGCCGCCGCCCTCACCGCCGAGGGCGTGGCCTGCAGCGTGCTCCTGCTCCGCAAGGCCGCCTACCGCTGGGCGGTTTTCCAGAACCACGACATCTTCGGCGGGACCTGGCCGGCGCGCGACGCCGGTTTCACCACCATGGATTACCGCCAGGTCACCTGCCCCACGACCGAGGCCATCCTCGACGACTGCCTGAAATTGCCGATCAACGAGGCGATGACCGAGGCCTACATCGGGAAAGTGGCCCGCGCCATCCGCACCGTCCTCGCGCGCCACGCGAAATAACCAACGGCCCCCGGCCCCACCGTCCTGCCGCCCCGGCCGCCCGACCCGCCCCCATGGAGCCTCCTCCGTCCCAGGCCGCGCCCGCGTTCCGGATCGCGCCGTTTCGCTTCGAGGTGACGCCCCCGCTCGGCCATCCGCTCTGCGGCGGCATGGTCAAGCCGGTGCTCGCCCACGACGACCCCCTGGAGGCCCTCGGTTATGTGCTGCTCGGCGCCGGCGCCCCGATCGTCGTGTGCGCGGTGGACTGGACCGGCCTCCTGAATGAGGCGCACCTCGCCTGGCGGACGGCGCTGGCCGAGGCGGCCGGGACCACGCCGGAGCGCGTCGCCGTCCACTGCGTGCACCAGCACAACGCGCCCTTCGTCTGCCTCACGGCCCACCGCGAAACCGCCCGGTTCCCGGAACTGCCGCCCATGCTCGACGAGGGATTCTTCCATACCTGCCTCGACCGGGCGCGCAGCGCCGTCACCGCCGCCCTCGGCCGCGCCCGCCCCGTCACCCACGTGGCGCACGGGTCGGCGCCCGTCGCGCAGGTTGCCTCCAACCGCCGGGTGTGGCGCGACGCGAACGGCCAGGTCATCCTCATGCGCGGCAGCGGCTGCAAGGATCCGCAGTTGCGGGCGCTGCCCGAGGGCGTGATCGATCCCAACCTGCAGACGATCGCCTTCTATGACGGGGCCACCAAGGTCGTCGCCTGCCATTATTACGCGACCCACCCGATGAGTTATTACGGCGACGGGCGCGTCACGAGCGACTTCTGCGGGCTGGCGCGGAAGCAGCGGCAGCGCGAGGAGCCGGGATGCCTGCACCTTTATTTCACCGGCTGCTCCGGCAATCTGGCGGCGGGCAAGTACAACGACGGCGAACCGGCGACGCGCCGGCTGCTCACGCAGCGCATGCATGACGGGATGGTCGCCGCGGAGGCGGCCCTGCGGCCCGCGCCTTTGCAGACGGTCAGCTGGCGCACCCAGGACATTCTGCCGCCGAACAATCCGGATCACACCCTGGCCGGCGTCCAGGCGCAGGTGGCCAACCCGGAGTGCCTGCTGCTCGAGCGGCAGCGGCTGGCCTTCCGCCTCGGGTGGCTGCGGCGGCAGGAGCGCCAAATCCCGGTGAGGCTGAGCGCCCTGCGCCTGAACCACTGCTCGGTCCTGCACCTGCCGGGCGAACCCTTCATCGAATACCAGCTGCGGGCGCAGCAGCTGAGCCCGGCTGGCCCGGTCGCCGTGGCCGCCTACGGCGACGGCGGGCCCTGGTACGTGCCCACCCGGGAGGAATACGCCTGCGGCGGCTACGAGGTGAGTGTCGCCTATTGCTCCGAGCAGGTGGACGCGATGCTGACCGCGGCGATGCGCGCGCTGCTGGGCTGAGCGGCATTTCCGGCTGAGCACGCACGGCCTCCCGCAGGAGAAAAGGGCCGGCCAACGGGACGCGATCCCGCGATTCTATTAGGATGGGGCACGCGTCACACTCGTTTCTTAACAATCATTCTTTGCCCCGTGCGCACCCGCAAATCTTGGCAGGGATCAATTCATCTTCGGCATCGGAGTAGACGGCGCACAAACGATGGTAACCGTCGGCGATGACAACTTCCCCATTAACGCTGTCACGCACCAGCAGAATTGGTGAAAGCCCGTGACCTTGCTTGATCTTTTTTCTGTCGCGCTCGATATGCGAATTACTGACACCTAAGAGGGAGAGCCTGGAGGCGCGAAATATATCCTTGGCTTTAAACTCCACGACAGGAGCGGTTCTAAGTTTGGCGACGATCCTAGCGGCCTGTCTTGGTGGATAAATGAGGCACAGATAGGAGAGTGCGGCGGGATAATTGTGTGGCTCGGGTTCTTCCAGCCAGCGGATGCTGTTCTTGGTTTTTGCCATATGAGGAGCGGGGCGCAACCCGGCCGTTATGGCAAGGCTCAGGGCCTATACCGGGCGGTCGACGAATTCTTCGAGCAAGCGTCAAAGCCGGCGCCCCGGGATATCGGGCAGGCCCATGCCTGGTTCAAGGTGGCCGCCAGCAGGAATTATCGCCGCGGGTCCGGGGAAATGACGCCCCAGATTGTCCTCTCCCTGGTGGAACAGGAGATGACCGATCAGCAATAGCAGCAGGCCGAGGCCGAGGCGGAGCGGCTGGTGGCAGAACTGCGCTAGCCGCCGGAGGCACAGCTTAGACCGACCATGACGTAATCTCATGGAGCCGTCCCGTTTCTGCTCGCGTTCACACGGGGAGCGGCCCTTTAAAGCGACCCTCTCCCATTATCCCGCCCATCCGATTCGGTTTCCCTCCGGCAATCTCAATCCAACTTGAATATGAAACGGATCCCACCCTTCTGCCGGCCGCGAGAACACAAGTTGAGGAAACTTATCCTCAGGCAGAACCATTGAGTTGGCGCGGACGCTGATTGGCCTAATCGTAATCCTCATGGTCTTGTTACTGGCAGTCGATTCCGGAGGCTCGAAGTGCGAGGCCATATGTGTCGACACCTCGGGTAACCTGCTGGGGCGCGCGCATCGTGATTTTCGAACCGTGAGCGGATCCCGCTTCATCGGCGGCTTGGGGCGGTCCGAGCGTTTGGTGGCAGCGACCATTCGGGCCGCGTTGCCTGATCCCCTGAATGTGTCCGTATTGCACGTTTGCGGTCCGCTGCCCAACCCTTTGGTGCCGGAACTGGGCCAGATTCAGAGCATCTCCCATCATGTCATCATGGAACACGATGGTCCGTTGGCCTTGGCCGGCACGCGATCGGGAATTGTGGTCCTTGCCGGAACCGGGGCGTTTGCCTACGGCCGGCGCCAAGATGGGCAGGAGATGCACTTTGACGGCATCGGTCCCCTTTACGGTGACTACGGCAGCGGATTTCAAATCGGACTCGCCGGGATTCGGGCCGCGGGACGCTCGTCCTGGAGCCATCGGTACGAGACGGCATTGGCCGGCCCCATTTTGGAGGCCTGCCGGGAGCAATCCGGCATGGGGGGCGAGTTCAACATGACTGCATACATGGCCGACATCCGGGACCGGTCGGAAATTGCCTCGCTGGCGCGGATTGTGGATCGAGTCGCCAATGCCGGGGATCCCACGGCCCGGGCGATTATCCAGGGAGCCGCGGCCGACATGGCGGAAACCGTGCGCTGCGTGGTGGATCACCTGGGCGTCGCCCGTGAGGAACTGCCCATGATCGGCACGGGGAGTGTGGCCACCCATTCGCAGCTGTACTGGTCTGCGCTGTCGAAAGGTGTGCAGGCCTATGCTCCGGGCCTCACCCCGACCTTGCCCAAGGTTCCGGCCGTTTTTGGTCTGTGTCTGGCGCTGGCCGATCGGATTGGAGTGGATTCCACGGAATTCCGGGCAAACCTGTTGGCGCAGGCCAAGGGCTGAATTTCTGTCCGCTGGTCGGCCTCAACGAATCTCACCATGTATCTGCAATCTATCCGAAACCTGCTTGATCATCTGGAAACGACGCAAATAGGCGCGATCCGCGACGCCGGCGCCCTGGTCGCGACCGCCTTGCTCGGCGACGGGGTCGTGTATTGCCATGAGATCGGGCACTCCAATCAGAACGACTTTCTGGATCGGGCGGGTGGATTGGCGGCGGTCCGTCCCTTCACCTTTTCCTTTGCCGTGACGGACCCGGTCCCGGAATGCCGCAAGAACCGGCCGGGCGGCCGAGAGGTCGCTCGAGACCTGGAATCGGTGCGCCTGGCCGTATTATCCAGCAATCTTCGGGCGGGTGACGTGATGCTGCTGGGCTCGGTTTCCGGGAAAAACCGGAGCCCGGTCGAGCTGGCCAAGACCTGCCGGGAGATTGGCGTAAAGGTGGTTGCTTTCACCGCGATGACCTATTCCTCCCAAGTGGAGTCCCTCCATCCCTCCGGAAAGCGCCTTTATGAAGTGGCGGATGTGGTGATCGACACGGGCGCGCCTTACGGTGATGCCGCGGTCACGATCCAGGGTCTGGAGGTGAATGCCTTGCCCGTCTCGGGTGCCGGGGCCATCGTCGCCGGGTGGATGGTTTGGGAAACGGCCATCGAACTGATGATCGCAGCAGGCAAACCCCCGACCGTCTTTCAAAGCGTCAATCGGGCCGGCGGCCCGGAATTCTACAAGAAGATGAAGGATCAATACGAAGCGCGGGGGTTCTGATCCATGAAAGGCGAATCCTACTTTGATGCAGCCATCGCCGCGCTGAGCCAGGCGCGCGCCACCCAAGCCGCCCCGATCCGGCTGGCCGCCGCATTGATGACTGAGGCCATTGTCGCGGGGCAGAGCCTCTACAGTTTCGGGGCGAGCCACTCGTTCATCACGACGGAGGAGTTGGTGTATCGCACCGGCGGGCTGATGCTGATCAACCCCATCTATCCCCACGGGATGAACCTGTTCGTCCGACCGCTGACCGCCACCTCGGCGGCGGAACGCGTGGTGGGACTGGGCGTGCAAATGCTGGAGTCATCGCCGGCCAGACCGGGCGATGTCCTGCTCCTGACTTCGACCTCCGGGCGCAACGCCGTGATCATCGACATGGCGCTCACCGCCCGGCGGAAAGGGATCAAGACGATCGGATTGACTGCCCTGGCCTACACCTCCGGGGTGTCCAGTCGTCATCCCTCCGGGAAGAAGCTCGCCGAGCTTTGTGATGTGGTCATCGACAACTGCGTTCCCTATGGCGATGCCGCGATTGCGATCGAGGGTCTGGAGCAAAAGGTCGGCCCGTTGTCCACGGTTACCGGGTGTGCGATTGTGAATGAGCTGGTCGTGAGCGTGGTGAGAAACCTGGTAGCGAGAGGAGTCGAGCCGCCGGTCTTCGTCAGCGCGAATGTCGATGGGGGGGACGAGCGCAACGCCCGGCTGCTGGCCGAAAACCGTCACCGGATCCATTACATGGATTGAGGGATCGATGCCGTGGGACTGGGCTTGAATCGCGGCGCCAGCTCAAGCCACCCGGTCGGGCAACTGGGAAACATGCCTGAGCAGAGCCGATTCTCTGCGTTTTCGTGGCATCTGTTGCCCGTCTTGTTGCCAGAACAACACCCCGGGAAAATTAAAAACCGCTTACCCTTGGGAGAGTAAGCGGTTGATGAAACTGGCGGGATGGACGGGACCGAAAACGCTCGGGCGACCTCCGAGTGGCCGCCTACAGTCGAAAACGTGCGGGCCGGCAGGGCCTGAACTGATCGCAAGAGACCTCATCCGCCCCACCGGCGGCCTCGGATTTCGGATTTCCGCCTTCGGATTTCCGCCCCACGGGCGGCCTCGGATTTCGTGCTTCCGCCTTCGGATTTTCCCCCCTATGGCACCTCGTACACCTCGATGAGAGCTACGCCGGTGGTGTTGCCGACGCCGGAGGCCTTCGCCGAATAGATCCCCGGCGGCAGCGTCACG
>CAIKTR010000220.1 GCA_903830425.1 uncultured Opitutia bacterium | reverse complement strand
GCGCCCGCAGCCGGCGCTCATGGCGGCCGCGGCCGTGCAGCACCAGCTCGGCGCCGGGCGCCGGCGGCTGCACCTGGGCGAGAATCTGCGGCAGGAGGTCCGCGCCTTTTTCCGACTCGAACCGCCCGGCAAACAGCACCCGCAGCCGGTCGCCGGGGGCGCGGGGGACCGCGGTCGCCGGGGCCGGCTCGCCGACCCCGTTGTAGATCACGGTCGCCGGCACCGGCAGCGGGCCCGCGCCCGACCCGGCGCGGTGCGCGTGGAAGGCGGCCAGGGCGGCGGTGGAAACGGCGGCGACCCGGCTCGGCCCCAGGCGCCGCTCGCACCAGCGGCCCAGCTGCGGCCAGAAATCCCAGTAGGCGCTGGTGTGAATCGTGCGGACGACCCCGCCGGGGGCGACCCCGGGCCGGAGCGCGGCCAGGGCGGCGTAGGTCGACTCCGGGATCTCGGTGTGCAGGTGCAGGAGGCCGGGCCGGAACTGGCGGACGACCTGCCCGGCGCGCAGCCCCGCCGGCACCATGCCGCCGAGCCGGAGGGGCCACCGCGGGCCGCAGTAGAGCGGGATCGCCAGCGCCTGCAGCTGCGCCTGCAGCGCGCGGCCGAGGTCGCCGGACTCCACGCCGCGCACGGCGAAGCAGGCGAAGTCAAATTCGTCGCGCAGCCCGCGCATCAGGCTGAAGGCCACCGCCTCGGCGCCGCCGAGCCCGAGGCGGGTGATGACTTGCAGCACCCGCGGCCGGGCGGGGGGGGAAGAGTCGGAGGCGTCGCGGCTCATGGGGTTCCGGGTTCGGCGGCCGCGGGCGCGGGGGCCCAGAGCGCGCGCAGCTCGTGCCGCACCCGGGGCCAGAGCACGGCCAGGAGCAGGGCGGCCGCGGCGCCGCCGGCCCCGCCGGCGAGCAGGCGCGTCAGCCACGGGGCGGCGGGGAGGGCGACGCGCGCGAAGGCAATGCCCGCGGCGACGGCCAGGCTGACGCCGACCGGGCCGGCGAGGGCGGCGGCAAAGTCGGCGAGGCGGGCCGGCGTGTCCCGCACCGCCCAGAGGAGGCGCGGGCCGAGGAGGAGGGCGTTGGCCGCGGCCAGGCCCGCCGCCATGCCGGCCGGGCCGTACGGCCGGCCGAGCCACAGCCCCGCCGCGATCACGGGCGCCGAGAGCAGCGCCAGCCCGGCGAGCCGGCCGGTGCGGCCGGTCGCGACGCCGAGCGGATAGACCGCGGCGGCGAGGTAGCCGAGGGCGGCATTGACGGCGAGCCAGCGCAGCATCGGCGCGGCCGGGTCCCAGTTCGGCCCGAGCACGAGCCGCACGGTTTCGTGCGGCAGCGCGGCGCAGACGACGGCGACCGGCAGGGTGAGGTGGGCGATGTGGGTGATGCACTGGCGCAGGTGCGGGACAAAGGCGGGCGAGCCCGGGCCCAGCCGCGCCAGCGTGGCAAACGTCACCTGGGACAGCGGGACCACGACGTGGAGCGAGGGGAGCGCCAGCAGCTGGCCGGCGCGCGCGTAGGGGCCGAGGGTGGCGGCGCCGAACCACTGGCCGACCACGAGGGTGTCGAGCTGGGCGAGCCCGTAGGTGACGAGGTGGTAGCCGGTGAGTTCCGAGCCGGGGCGGAAGAGCGTGCGCAGCCCCGCCCAGCGCACCGGGGCGCTGGGCCGCCAGCGGCAGAGGCGCCAGGCGGCCACCGCGGTGAAGGCCTCGACGGTGAGCACGAAGACGCCGAAGGCGTAGGCGCCCGCGCCCAGCCAGCCGGCCGTGATCATGGCGGCGGTGCCCAGCCCGGCCGCGGCGGTCTCAAGGCGGCTGATCTCCCGGAACCGCAGCTGGCGCACCAGCCGCGCCCGCGGAAAACCGCCCGCCCCGATGAGCAGGAACGCGCTGCCGAGCAAGCCGAGCAGGGCCGTCAGGCGCGGTTCCTGGAAGAACCAGGCCGCCGCCGGCGCCAGCGCCGCCGTCAGCCCGCACAGGGCGAACCCGATCAGGAGATGGAGCCGGCACAGCGTCGCCTCCTGCTCCGGGGAAAGCTGCGGCGCCTGCACCATGGCCGGGCCGAAGCCGAAGTCGCGGAACAGCATCAGCCCGCCCAGCACCACGCCCGCCATCGCATACAGGCCGTGCTGCTCCGGCGCGACCAGCCGCGCGAGGGCGATCACCGAGACGGCCTTGCAGAGCAGGCGCACGACCTGCGACAGCAGCGTCACGCGGTAGTCGCGGGCGGCGCCCGCCGTGTCCGCCCCGGGGGCCGGGGCGTCCCGCCCCGCGCGCAGGGCGGCCGCCAGCGCGGCCAGGTGCTGACCGTCCGTGCCCAGGCGCAGGAAAAAATCGCGCTGC
>CAIKTR010000219.1 GCA_903830425.1 uncultured Opitutia bacterium | reverse complement strand
GCCCTCCCGGCCGCGGCGGCCGACGCCGCCCCGCCGCCCGCCGCCCCGGCCGACCACGGCTGGAGCCGGGCGTGGACCTACGACAGCGGCACCCGCGTGCCCGAGCGGGTGCGCCAGGTCTGCGTCACCGCCGACCCGCTGCCGATCGATGCCGCGCCGGACCAGCTGCTCGACCCGGTGATGCCCGACGGCTACTCCCGCGAAATCTGGGCGCAGTGGCCCAAGGCCGACGCCTACGCGCTCACCCTGACCTTCCCGGCGCCGCGCCCCGTCTCCGCGCTCAACCTGCTCGGCGACTGCATCGACGACCCCTCGCTCCGCACCTTCAACCCGCTGCCCGAGGGGATCCGCGTCGAGGTGGAGACCGCCGACGGCCAGCGCCGGCCGTGCGCCGTGCAGCCCGGGCCGGAGCGGTATTACAAGCGGTACCGCGACGCCGAGAACCGCCTCGAGGTCCGCACCGCCCCGGTCGGCACCGCGGCGCGCGCGCTGCACCTCCGCCTCCCCGCCCCCCCGGACGGGCGGCCGTTTGTGCTCCACCGGCTGGAAGTGCTCGGCGACGGCGCGCTCGCCCCCGCCCTGCAGCACTGGATCGCCGCCGACCTCAACGGCGACGGCCGGCCCGAGATCGTCACCGTCAACGCCGTGCAGGAGCTCATCGTGCTCAACGACCAGGGCCGCGAGCTCTGGCGGCGGCGCCTGCCGCGGCCGGTCACCCACCTGTCCAGCCAGCCGCTCGACGCCCAGGGCCCGCCGGTGCTCTGCGTCGGCCTGCTCGGCGGCGAGCTCCACCTGTTCCGCCCCGACGGCGCGCCGCGCCAGGTGCTGCGGCTGGCGGAGGAGTTCCGCGAGCGGCAGGACTGCCTGATGGGCTGGTACAACGCGATCCACAGCCTCGCGATCTGGCACCGCGACGCGGACGGCCGCGGCTTCCTCGTCGTGGGCGGCTACGCGATCCTGGTGTTTCTCGACGCGGACGGCCACATCCTCGGGCACAGCTTTGCGGACGCCCCGTGGTGCTACGACATCCTGGTCACGCCCGATTCCCGGCCCCGGCGCGGCGACCTCTTCGTGCGCTGCGGCTGGAACCACGGCATCCAATATTACCCCGGGGTCCCGGGCGCGGGGCCCAGCGGGATCGCCCACAGCTTCGGCGGATTCCAGCAGCCGATGTTCCGCATGCTGCGGCAGGTGATTTCCTTCGTCAACGGCCGCTCGCTCGCCTTTGCCTGGGCCGACCTGCCCGAGGTCCCGGAGGGCGCGATCTTCGCCGCCGCCGAGCTCGGCTGCGGCGTGCTCACGGCCGCCACCCAGCGGTGGCGCTGGAAACTCGAGGGCGGCATGAGCCTTACCTGCAGCTGCCCCGGCCGCCTCGACGGCCGGCCCGTCGCCTACACCGGCGGCGTCGACGGCTTCGTCATCGCGCTCGACCTGGCCGACGGCCGGGTCCTGCGCCACTGGCATGCCGGCGCCCCGGTCGTCGGCCTCGCGCCGGATCCCGCCGGCGGCCTGACCGTCGCGACCCGCACCGGGCTCCGGTCGCTCGACGCCGCCTGGCGTCCGACCCACACGGTGGACCGCGCCGTGCGCCACCTGCTGCCGCTCGGCCAGGGCCGGGTGCTGGTCAGCCACGACGACCACACCCTCGAACTGCTCCAGCCGCAGGCCTGACCGATCCGGCCCGGTCCCGAGCCCCTCCCCCCATGAAACGACCGCTCACCATCGCCGCCGTGCAGCTGCCCTCGGCGGCCCCCGGCCGGACCAACGCCGCCCGCCAGCGCGCCAACTTCGACCTCGCCGCGCAGTGGCTCAACGAGGCCGGCCGGCGCGGCGCCGACATCGCGTGCCTCGGCGAGACCTTCAACGTCCTGGGCACCCGGCTCACCCGGCGGAACACGCCCGCCCTCGTGCGCCACGCCCGCGCGGAGGCCCTCCGGCGCTTCGCCCCCCTCGCCCGCCGGCACCGGATGGCGCTCATCGTGCCCGTCCTCGCGCTGGTCGACGGCCTCGTCCGCAACCTCGCGGTCGTGCTGGACCAGCGGGGCCGCGACTGCGGCCACTACGCCAAGGTGCACATCATCGAGAACGAGCGGGACTACGGCACGGTGCCGGGCGACGCCTGGCCGGTCTTCGAGGTCGCCGGGGCGCGCATCGGCATCCAGATCTGCCACGACAACTCCTTCCCGGAAAGCGCCCGCTGCCTCGCGCTCAACGGCGCCGAGGTCATCTTCTGGCCCCATGTCATGAGCGGCTGGGGGGACGTGTTCATGGACCTCCTGCTGCGCGCGCCCGCGGTGCACAACGGGGTGCACCACGTGCCGGTCTGCTTCGGCTGCCCGACCGACCGGGCGTGGCTGCCCGGCATGCTGCTCGGCCGCAGCAGCATCATCGGGCCCGACGCCACCATCCTCGCCGATGCGGGCCGCCACCCCGGCATCGCGCTCACGACTATCGACCTGGCGGCGCCCCGCGTGGCCACGCAGTTCACCCGCCCCGGCGACTGGGTCTGGCAGGTCGACATGCTGAACGACCGGCGGCCCGACACCTACGCCCCCTTCACCCGCCCCTGGACCCGGCAGCCGCCGGTGCCCGCCGCGGCGGCCGGCCGCCTCCGCCGGCCGCGGGCGACCTAGGTCCGGCCCGGCCGGCGCGACCCGGCGGGCGCGATCCGGCAATTGGCGCAAGAAATACGGCGACAGCCGGCGGGCGCGTCACCATAGTCCGCCCCTCCCTCCCTTTTCCCCATGCTCCTGAAGCTGATTTCCTGTAATGTCTTCCAGCGCGAGGCCTCCTGGTGCGTCGCGCGCTCGCCCCACGTCATCGACACCGAGTACACCGAGCTCGGCGAGCACGTCCGGAGCGCGGGCCTGCGCCAGATCATCCAGGACAAGATCGACGCGACCGAGGCCTCGGGGAAGGCGTACGACGCCATCCTGCTGCTCTTCGGCCTGTGCGGGAATTCGACGGTCGGCCTGCAGGCCCGCCGCACGCGGCTCGTGATTCCCCGCGCCCACGACTGCTGCACCATCCTGCTCGGCTCGCGGGCCAAATTCACCGAGCACTTCGGCGCCGCGCCGAGCACCCCGTTCTCCTCCGCCGGCTACATCGAGCGCGGCAATTATTTTCTCCGGACGAGCGACGACGGCGCCCCGGAGGTGCAGGTGGGCGACGCCTACCAGGCCCTGGTCGAGAAATACGGCGCGGAGGACGCCAAGTACATCTGGCAGGAAATGCACCCCGACCACGGCAACGACCAGGCCGTCTTCATCGACCTGCCCCAGACCAGCCACCTCGGCTACGCGGCGCAGTTCCAGGCCAAGGCGCTCGCCGCCGGCAAGCAGGCCGTGCAGCTGCCCGGCAACATCCGCCTGATCGAGAACCTGCTGCTGGGCAACTGGGACGCGCAGGAGTACCTCGTGGTTCCGCCCGCCGGCACCACCGAGGGCGTGTACGACTGGGACCAGGTCATCCGGGTAAAGCAGCCCTGAGCCCGGCCCTACTGGTAGCAATCCTGCGCCGTTGACACAGGCCGATCCCGCCTGACTGCTGACTTCCGTCCGACTGGCGCCGCGTGGCGCCCACCCCAACACCCCGCCCCGCACCCGTGGAATCCACCCCCGCCGCCGCCCCGACCGCCAAAGTCTACCGCGTCGGCACGCTCACCTACACCAAGGGGGCGCTGTTCCAGGTGATGTTCTGGATGCTGTGGGGCGACTTTTTCTTCCAGCTGCTGGAATCCGTGACGCCGGCGCTGATCCCGCTGCAGCTGCGCTGGCAGGGGGCGAGCGACACCCTGATCGGCTTTGTCGGCAGCCAGTCGGCGATCGTCGCGGTCTGCCTCTATCCGTTCATTGGGACGCAGAGCGACCGCTACCGCGGCCGGCTGGGACGGCGGCGCCCCTTCCTCCTGTGGTGCACGCCGCCGGTGGTGCTCAGCCTCGTGCTGCTCGGCGCGGCGAACCCGGCGGGGGCGATGGTGCACTCGGTGCTCAGCTGGATGGGCAGCTCCAGCGTCACCGTCGCCGGCTGCACCATCGCGTGGATCGCCCTCTGCTACGTCATGTGGGTCATCTTCAACGCCTACATTGCGCAGGTCTACATGTACCTGTTCGTGGATGTGATTCCCCAGGAGGTCATGGGAAAGTTCTTCGGCCTGTACCGGGCGGTCGGCGCGATCGGCAGCCTGGCCTTCAACCGCTGGGCGCTCGGCGCGGCCGAGGCCCACACGCTGCACGTCTACACGCTGGTCGGGCTGCTCTATGCCAGCGCGTTTTACCTGATCGTCTGGAAGGTGAAGGAGGGGGAGTACCCGCCGCCGCCGCCCAAGAAGTCCGGGGGCGGCCTGGCGGAGGCCAAGCGGTATTTCCAGGAGTGCTTCACCCACCCCTTCTACCTGAACCTCTACAGCCTCAGCTTCTTCTACTGGAGCTCTCTGGTGCCGCTGGGCTTCATCGTGTTCTTCGCGACGCAGGCGGGCCAGCCGGGCTACGCGCCCACCCTGGGGCTGACGCTGCAGGAGTTCGGCCAGGTCAAGAGCTGGACCTTCCTGATCCAGATCCCGGTCTACTTCATGATGGGCCCGCTGATCGACCGCTTTCATCCGATCCGCGTCAGCCTGGTCGGGCTGCTGCTGATCAGCGTGAGCTACTTCAGCTGTTACTGGCTCGTCCAGGGCGCCACCAGCCTGCTGATCTGCTGGACCATCAACCAGGGGGTGATCGCCATCCACCTCGGCGCGGGGGCGGCGCTGACCCCGCGGATGCTGCCGCGGGAAAAATACGGCCAGTTCTTCAGCGCGAACCAGACCTTCGGCTACATGAGCATGATCATCGCGCCCCCGATCTGCGGCCAGTTGCTCGGGATGGTCCGGGACTACCGCTACCTTTTCATCTTCTGCGGGGTCTGCACCTCCCTGACGCTGGTCGCGCTGATCACCCTCTACTTCCAGTGGCAACGGCTCGGCGGCGACCTGCACTACACCCCGCCCGACACGATCCTGAAGGCCCCGAAACCCGGCACGGCCTGAGCGGAGTCGATGGCCGGCACGACCTGAGCCTCAGGCCCGCGGCTAGCCTTTCACCGCTCCGATCTGGATGCCGCGGATCAGTTGGCGCTGGAGGACGACGAAGATCAGGATCAGCGGCACCACCGACATCGTCACCGCCGCCATCAGCAGGTGCGTGGCCTGGCCGTGCTCCGAGTCGAAGAACAGCAGGCCCACCGGCAGCGTGTAGTTGTCCACCGTCTTCATCATCACGAAGGGCCAGAAGAAGCTGTGGTAGTTGCCCATGAAGGTGAAGATCGCGAGCGTCACGAGGCCCGGCCGGCTCAGCGGCAGGATCACGTCCCAGAAAATCTGCCACTTGCCCGCGCCGTCCATCTCCGCCGCCTCGTCGAGGGCGCGCGGGAGGCCGAGCATGAACTGCCGCAGCAGGAAGGTGCCGAAGGCGCTGAAGGCCGACGGCAGCACGAGCCCGAGGAACGAGTCCATCAGCCCGAAGCGCACCATGATCTCGTAGTTCGGGATCAGCATAACGATGCCGGGCAGCATCATCGTGCCGAGGTAGAGGAAAAACACCCGGTCGCGCCCCGGCCAGTCCAGCCGCGAGAAGCTGAACGCCGCCAGCGCGCTCGTGAACACCTGCAGCAGGGTCACCCAGCCCGCCACCACCAGGCTGTTGGCCGCGAACCGCAGGAACGGGATGACGCGGAAGACCTCCGGGTAGTTGCCCCATTGCGCCGCCTGGGGCAGCCAGGCCGGATCGCTGGCCTCGGGCAGGGTCTTCAGGCTCGCCAGCACCATCCAGGCGAACGGGGCGACCATCGCCAGGCTGAGCCCGGTCAGCAGCGCGTGCAGCCCCAGGCCGCGCGCGGGGCGCGCGGTCGGATCCGAGGAAGGGGCGCTGGGTTTCATGCGGGGGGCGGCGGGTTCAGTCGTTCACGTCGCGGTTGCCGAAGCGGAAGTTCAGCAGGGAGAAGACCAGCACCAGCCCGAACAGCACCCAGGCGATCGCCGAGGCGTAGCCGAGCCGGCCGGTCTCGAAGCCCTGGGTGAAGATGAAGTAGCTGAGCGTGGTGGTGGATCCCGCCGGGCCGCCCTGCGTCATGGTCCGGGCCATCTCGAAGCCGCCCTGCAGGCCGTTGATCACGCCCATGACGGCGATGAAAAACGTGATCGGGGCCAGCTGGGGCCAGGTGATGTGCCAGAACCGCTGCATCGCCGACGCGCCGTCCATGTCGGCCGCCTCGTAGAGCTCCGGGGGGATGTTGCTCAGGCCGGCGAGGTAGAGGATCATGCTGTTGGAGCCGATGGCCGCCCACAGCGCCATCAGCATGAGCGCGGGCTTGGCCCAGGCGTAGTCGCCGAGCCAGTTGGGGGGCTCGAGGCCGGTGGCCGCCAGCGCCGGCAGGGCCGGCCCCAACAGCAGGCCCCCGGCCAGCAGCAGCAGCAGCGGCACGCCGGCCAGCGCGAGGCTCAGCTCCGCGCCCAGCCCGGTGTCCGCCGCGCGCCGCGGCCCCCAGCACCGGGGCTGCCGGAGGATCCAGCCGCCGAGGCCGGCCACGACGGCCGCCCCCGCCCCGCCAGCCACCCACCCGCCCTGGCCCTGCCAGTGGAGGAACAGGCCCAGCGGGCCGCCGAGCGTGAGCGTCCCCGTCACGATCGCGGCGGAGCCGGCCTCGCCGTCCGCCCAGCGCCGCCGCAGCCGCCGCCCCTGCCAGAGCGCCGCCGCCAGCGCGGCCGCGCCGCAGAGCACCGGCACGCCGTAGGTGAAAAATCCGGGCGCCCCGCGGACCACGGCGGAGAGCCCGTCGAGCACCGGGGCGAGCGCCGTGTTGAAGGGGCCGGTGTGGGGGTTGTAGAGCTTCTTCCAGAGCACGAAGGTCGCCACGCCGGCGGTGAAGTGCGGCAGGTAGAAGAGGGTGCGGTAGATCGTGCCGCCGGTGACGACCCCGGCGACGAGCACCGCCGCCGCCATCGTGCCGCCGAGCACCAGCACGCCCCGCTGCGCCAGGCCGCCGGCGAGCAGCACGGCGGCGCTCGCGACCAGCACCAGCGTCGCCACCACCAGGGCCGGGCCGAGCGCCGTGCGCCGCCGGCTCACGCGCGTCAGGAGCAGCGCCGCCCCCAGGCTGCCCGCAATCGCGAAGGGCAGCCCGAGCGTGAAGAACAGGGTGTTGCCGAGGTCGCGCCAGAACTGCGGGTCGGCCAGCAGGCGGGCAAAGTTCTCCAGCCCCGCCCAGTGCAGCGGCTCCTGGCGAAACCGGTTGTGCCGGAGGATGTCCCAGTTGGTGAACGCCATCGCAAAGCTCAGCGCCAGCGGCACGAGCGTGAACGCGCAGAACCCCGCGATGTTGGGCAGCAGGTACGCCAGGCCCGTGAGCAGGCGCCGAAAATCGCGGACGCGGCGGTTCATGGCGCGGCCTCCGGCTCGAGCCAGCCCTGCGCCCGGTAGTAGGCGAGGTGGAACGGGTCGCTGATCCAGGCCGCCGGCACCGGCCGGCCGGCCGCGCGGCGCGCGTCGATCTGCCGCTGGCGCTCGCAGGCCGCGTCGTACTGCCGCCGCAGCGCCGGGTCCTGGCGGAGGGTCAGCGCCAGCTCCGCGTTGATCCGCTGCGCCGCCTCGCGCGCCGCGGCCGCGGGCGTGAGCCGCCCCGCGAGCACCGCCTCGATCGTCTGGTTGTCGATCAGGAAGACCACGCGCGGCAGGGCGTACGGGCTCTTGCTCGTCGCGATGCCGATCTCCCGGCCCGCCCGGGCAAAGGCCGCCTTGGCCCCCCAGTCGCCCGCGAAGCCGGGCGGCTGGAGAAACGCCGGGTGCTCCGCGTAGGCCGGGAGCGGCGGCAGGGAGTCCCCGCTGCGCGCCACCAGCAGGCTGAAGGGCTCGCTCGCCAGGAAGCGCAGGAACTGCCGCGCCAGCTCCGGATGCTTCGCGCCGCGGTACACCGCCACCGCCCCGCTGCCGAGCTCCGTGTTGGGGAACCCGCCCGTGAACGGCTCCACCGCCCCGAGCTGGAAGTCCCCCAGCGGCCGCAGCCGGATCAGCGCCCACAGGCCCTCGTAGACCATCGCGAAGCGCCCCGCCGCAAACAGCCCGAAGGAGCTGTCGAACGCCGTCCCGTCCGCCGCCATCGCCGCCTGGTCCGCCGTCGTCGGCATCAGCCGCTCCTCCACCGTCCAGCGGTAGAGGCGCCGCAGCACCTCGACGTTGCGCGGGTCGTCGAGCGTGCACCGCGTCATCGTCTCGTTGTAGGTCGAGAGCCCGAGGCCGCGGCGCAGCACATAGGGCCAGACCCGGTTGAGGTAATAGACCCGCCGGCGCGTCCCGGGCGGGTTGGCCGCGGCCACGAAGCGCTTGCCGCGCGCCTCAAACTCGTCCCAGTCCCACCGCGCCGGCGGCTCCGGCTGGCCGTAGCGCGCGAAGGTGTCGCGGTTCACCCAGCACATGGTCACGTCCACGTTGCGCGGATACCCGTACTGCCGCCCGGCCACCATGAAGTCGCTGCGGACCGCGGCGTAGGTCGTGCCCGGGCCGTAGCCCGCGCGGACCGCCTCGTCCGTCACGTCCGCCAGCATGCCCGTCGCCTGCATCATCTCGAGTTCGCTGAAGTAGAGGTCGATCAGGTCGCCCCCCACCCCGGAGACGCCCTGCACCAGCTTCTTGGTGACGTCCTGGTTGGAGTGGTCGATCTGCACCTCCGCCGGGGGCAGGCCCTGGTCCACCAGCCACTGGCGGAACAGCGCGATCGTCTCGCGTTTCACCGGGTCGTTCTGGGTCATCCAGTGCAGCACCGGCACGGGGCTCCGGTTTTCCGGGCGCGTCCAGTGGAGCGCCCCGGTCGCCACGAGCAGCCCGAGCAGACTGAGCAGGAAGACGCGCTTCATGGGCGGCGGACGCGCCCCGCGCCGCCGGCCCGGGGCAGCGCTCGAGGGGGAGAGAGGGGAAACACGCGCAACGGTCGGGCCATGCGTTCGTTCGGGGTTGAGGCTGCCCGATTCAAAATTGGCGCCGGCGCCGGCGCGACACTAAAGCGCCCGGGGCCGGGAGGGGGGCGCGGCCCGTCCCGAGACTTGCCATGGGGCCGCGGGCGCGTTGCCGTGGCCTCCCGCACACCGTGAAACTCACCAAACACTGGGCCGCCACGCTTGACGACTACGTCATCGACCTCGCCTGGTCGCCCGACGGCGACGGGCTGGCCGCGGCGTCGACGACCGGGCCGGTGTCGCTCTTTGCCCGCGCCGACGGCGCCCGGCGCCACGAGCTGCCCGGCCACGCCGACGGCACCAACTGCCTCGCCTGGGCCCCGGCCGCCGCCGGGACCGCGGTGCTGGCGACGGGCGGCCAGGACGGCGCGGTGAAGTTCTGGGATGCCGCCGCCGGCCAGCACACCGGCACCGCGAACCTCGGCTCGGCCTGGGTGGAGCACCTCGCCTGGCGCCCCGCCCGCCCGTCTGCTGCCGGGGCCGCGCCGGCGGCCCCCTGGCTCGCGGCCGCCGCCGGCAAGCACCTCTTCGCGCTGCGGCCCGACGCCTCGGTCGCCCACGCCTTCCGGCCCGCCCCCAAGACCCTCTCGGCCCTCGCCTGGCAGCCCGCCGGCGGCTGCGTCGCCGTCGCCTACTTCGGCGGCGTGTGCCTGTGGGACGCCGACGACTTCGTCCCGCAGCAGGAGTTCCCCTACGCCAACGGCATCCACGCCCTCGTCTGGTCGCCCGACGACAAGTGGCTCGTCTCCGGCAACCAGGACCCGTCCGTGCACCTCTGGATTCCGGCCCAGGAGGTCGAGTTCCAGATGAGCGGCTACGACGGCAAGGTGAAGGAGCTGTCCTTCGACCACACCAGCCGCTGGCTGGCCACCGGGGGCGGGCAGGATTGCTGCGTCTGGGACTGCACCGGCGCCGGGCCGGAGGGCCGGGAGCCCGGGATGCTGCCGCACGCCGCGCCGGTCTGCGCGGTGGCGTTCCAGCACCGCCACGGGCTGCTCGCCACCGCGTCCCAGGACGGCGTGGTCCAGCTCTGGAGCCCGGAGCGCGCGCAGCCCCTCCGCGCCACGGTGAAGCTGCCGGCCGCCGCCACCAAGCTGGGGTGGTCCCCGGACGACGCCCTGCTCGCGATCGGCTCGGCCCGCGGCGCGGTCTACGTGCTGCAGTGCGAGGCGTGAGGCCCCGGCGCCGCTAGAAATCCAGCCCGAGCAGCAGCTTCAGCAGCGTGTAGTCCTGCACCCGCACGCCCGGGTTGTTGTAGCGCACCTCGTGGCGGATGCCCACCGTGAAGGTTTCCGAGAGCTGCTTGTCCAGCTCGAGCTTGTTCTCCCAGCCGTCGCGCCCGGTGTTGAGCGAGTAATACCACACGCCGCGCTCCGTCAGCGTCATCTGCCACGGCAGCTTCAGGTCGGTCTCGAGGAAGACGGATTCCGCCATCTTGGAGTTGTGGGATTCCGGCGGGACGGTCTGCCACAGGTCGAAGACGTTTTCCGCCAGGCCCACGCGCAGGTGCCGGTGCGGGGAGCTGAAGAGGCTCACGCCGGCGCCGACCTCCTGCTGCAGCAGCACGTAGTCGGCGGGCACGCCCGCCACCGCGTAGGCGCGGTTCCATTCCAGCGAGGGGCTGTAGAGCGAGAAGAGCCGGCCGGGGAAGTCGTGCCGCCAGGCCACCTCCGCCCGGAAGACGTCGGTGGTGGCGAGGTGGTTGGTCTCGCTGAAATCGTAGCGCGCGCCGAGCTTCACGTTGTCCCGCTGCCATTTTCGCCGCAGGTGCGCCTCGGCCATGAAGTTGGTCCGCTCGGTGGTGTCCGACACCACCTGCGTCGAGACCACGAAGCGGCCCTGCCACGGCCCGAAGAAGTTCCGCACCTCCGAGGTCAGCGCCCGCACCGAGAAGAGCGACCAGACGGAAAACGGCCCCTCCGCCTCCTCCGTCCGCGCTCGCGCCGCCGCCGCCGCGTCCTCCTCGCCGTTCGCCAGGATCACCTTGGCCTCCGCCACCGGCACCCGCAGCCGCCCGAACCGCTCCGACACGAACACCAGCTCCGTCTCCGAGCGCTCCGCCAGCCGGCCCCGCAGCCGGTCGCCGTTCTTGTAGACCAGCAGGTCCAGCTCGGACCGCTCGGGCACCACCGCGTCGGCCAGCTTGTCCGTCAGCAGCGGATCGGTGATCCGGCTGTCCACCGGCAGCTCCTCGGCCGCGCGCGCCGGCCCGACCGCCCCGAGCAGCCCGAGCGCGCCGGCCAGCAGGGCCAGGGCCCAGGGACGGGGGCGGGAAAAAAAGTTAGGCACACGGCTTCGACTCACGGGACAGCACTGGGTTTCATAAAACTTCCGGGGCAACCTGAATTTGCGGCTCATGCCAGGCAGTCGGCGAGGGTCTGGCGCCACGCGGCCGCGTCGAGGCCGGTGCCGATGAACACGAGTTCCTGCCGGCGGTCGCCGTGCGGCTCGCACCAGCGGCTCCGGGCGGAGGCGGGGATTTCCGCCTCGGTGATGACGTGGCGCTCCCGCAGCTCGGCCACCCAGGTGCCGATGAACTCCACCCGGGCCACGCCGCCGGCGACGGAGAGGAACCCGATGTCCGCCGGCTGCTCGGCCAGCCAGAAGAAGCCCTTGGCCCGCAGCAGCCCGGCGGGCAGGCCGTGCCGGACGAGGGCGAGGAACTTCTCGCGGGCCAGCGGCCGGCGCTCCTCGTAGGTGAAGCTGGTGATGCCGTACCGGGTCTCGTGCCGGGCGGGGACGGCGGCGGGCGGGGTGACCGCGCCGGCCGGGGCCGCCTCCTGCAGCACCCGGATCCAGCGCGCGGCCCCGAGGGTCGCCACCGCGTCGAACCGCGGGCGGTCCAGCAGGAGCTCGCTCGCCACCTGGCCCTGCTCGCAGCGGCACAGTTCGGCCCGCGGGTTCAGGCCGCGCAGGATCTCCTCCACCAGCGCGAGCTCCGCCTCGGTCGCGAGGTCGCATTTGTTCAGCAGGAGCAGGTCGGCGCACTCGGCCTGGTCCAGCATCAGCTCGAACACCGGCTTGGGCGAGGACGGCTCCGGCGGGGGCCGGTCCCGGCCGCGGCGCCATTCATCCAGAAAGTGCCGCGCATCGACCACCGTCACCAGGGCGTGCAGCCGGGCGAAGTTTCCCAGGCTCCGGCCGAAGGCGTTCTTCCGCGTGAACAGGCCGGCCAGGGAGCGCGGCTCGGCCACGCCGGTGGTCTCGATCAGGATGTGCTCGTAGGCGCCGGTGGCGCACAGTTCGGCCACGGTCTCGGCCAGCGAGTCGCGGACCGAGCAGCAGACGCAGCCGTTGCCCAGCGCGACGATCTTGCCGGCCTCCGGCGCCACCAGCTGCTGGGCATCGATGTTGATCGCCGCCACGTCGTTGACGATGGCGGCCCACCGGCGGCCGGCGGCCTGGGCGAGCAGGTGGCGCAGCAGGGTCGTCTTGCCCGCGCCGAGAAATCCGGACAGCACCGTGACGGGCGGGAGGGCGGCGGGGGGAGGTGCAGCGGGCGGGAGGCTCATCACGGGCGGAGGAGAGGTACCGGAAACCGCCCCGTGAAGCCAGCCTGTCGTTCGCCGGATCGGCCCCGGTGCCATCACCGGAGCCGACCCCGCACCCTCGGATTTCGAATTTCTTCCTTCGTGCTTCCGCCCAAGGCGGCCTCGGATTTTCCCTTAGGGGACCTCGTACACCTCGATCAGCGCGACCCCCGTGGATCCCGCCGCGCCCGAGGCCTTGGCCGAATAGATCCCCGGCGGCAGCGTCACGAGGATGGCCGCATCCTTGCTCGCCGCGCCGCTCAGGGCGAAGGCCCCGACCGTGTTGGCCACCGAGGTGATCTGCGCGTCCCCGCCCCAGTTGTCATTCGTCGCCACGACCACGTTGGCGCCGTTGATCGCCTGGGTGAGTTCGAGCTGGGGATCGGCGAGCACGCCGCCGACCCCGTAGGTGGCGAGGGTCGGGCCGACCGCGCGGATCAGGACCGTGCGGGAGGCCGTGCCCTCGATGACAAAGCCGGCGATCAGGACCCCGTCGCCCGTGCCCACCTGGGCCCGCG
>CAIKTR010000218.1 GCA_903830425.1 uncultured Opitutia bacterium | reverse complement strand
TACCGCGTTTATCACGGCCCGCGAGGCGGCCTATCCCAAGCTGCTGAAGGAAATCAGCGATCCGCCGATCGGCCTCTATCGGAAAGGCCGCGACGAATTCACCCAGCCCTGCATCGCCGTGGTCGGCTCGCGCCGGTCCACCCTCTACGGCCAGGCCACGGCCAAGCGGCTGGGGGCGGAACTCGGGCGGCTGGGATTCTGTGTGGTGAGCGGGCTGGCCCGGGGCATCGATACCGCCGCCCACGAGGGGGCGCTGTCGGTGGGCGGGAAAACCGCGGCGGTGCTGGGCTGCGGCATCGATCTCATCTACCCGCCGGAGAACCTCGCGCTCTACCGGCAGATCGAGGCGCAGGGGGCCATCCTCTCGGAGTTTCCCTTCGGCCGCCGCGCGGACCGGCAGAGCTTTCCGATGCGCAACCGGGTGGTCGCCGGCATGTGCGAGGCCACGATCATCGTCGAAACCGATGTCAGCGGCGGCGCCATGATCACCGCGCGCTTCGCGGGCGAGCAGGGGCGGCTGCTCTTCGCCGTGCCCGGCCGCATCGACCAGTCCAGCAGCGCGGGCTGCCACCAGCTCATTCGGGACGGCGCCACGCTGCTGACCAGCATCGAGGACGTCCTCTCCGAGCTCAACTACCTCGCCGGGCTGCGCCCGCCGCCGATCCCGGACAAGCCGGGTGGGGGAGTGCCGGCCGGCCGCGACCTGGCGGGGGACGAGGCCGTGGTGTGGGAGTGCCTGCGCGGGGGCGCGCAGCTCACGCCCGATGCGCTGGCGGCGCAAACGGGGTTGCCCGCGGCGCGGCTTTCGCCGACGCTCATGCTGCTTGAGCTCAAGCGGCTGGTCGTCAAACGGGCGGACGGCACGTTCGAGGCTCGGGGCTGATTTCCATGCTGAAAAAACTCCCTGTCCTTTGGCTGCTGGGCGCGACCCTGGCCGCCGCCGCCCCGCCGCCGACCCCTCCCGCCCGCCACGCGATCACGCACGAGGACGTGTGGCTCATGCAGCGCGTGGGCGCACCGGTGCCGAGCCCGGACGGCCGCTGGGTGGTCTACGCGGTGACGGTTCCCGCCTACGACGCGAAGGAGCAGTGGTCCGACCTGTGGATCAAGTCCCTCGCCGACGCCTCGCCCCCCCGCCGGCTGACCTACAGCAAGGGCGCCGAGGGCGGGGTGAGCTGGTCCCCGGACAGCCGGAAGATCGCCTTTTCGGCCAAGCGTGACGGGGACGAGGCGAGCCAGCTCTACGTGCTGGATCTGTCGGGGGGAGAGGCGGAGCGCCTCACCAGCCTGACGCTGGGCGCGGGCGCGCCGAAGTGGAGCCCCGACGGCCGCACCCTGCTGTTCGTGAGCCAGGTTTATCCCGGGGCCCCGGATGAGGCGGCCAACCAGCGGGCCGCGAAGGAGCGCAAGGAGCGCAAGTACAATGTCCGGGCCTACGAGCAGTTCCCCGTGCGCTTTTGGAATCATTGGCTGGACGAGCAGGAGCCCCACCTGCTGGTGCAGGAGGCGCGCGCGGGGGCGAAGCCGCGGGACCTGCTGGCCGGCACCCAGCTGATCCGCCGGCCGGGCTTCGGCGCCCCCCACGGAAGCGAGGGGCCCAACCTGGAGGCGGAGTGGACGCCGGATGGCACGGCGGTGGTTTTCACCGCCGCGACCAACCGCGATGAGGCGGCCCGGGCTCCGGTGGCCGTGCAGATTTTCCTCGCCGCGCTGGCCGGCGGCGAGCCGCAGCAGCTCACCCACGACACCGGCAGCTATGGCCGGCTCTCCTTCTCCCCCGACGGGCAGCGGCTCCTCTGCCTCACGGACCCCAACACGCCGGGCCAGGTCTACGACCTGACGCGGCTGGCGAGCTTTCCCTGGCCGTTCCGGCCCGAGCGCCGGGTGCTGACCGCCGCGCTGGACCGCTCCGTGTCGGTCTATGCGACGCCGGCGGGCTCGGACCGCATCTATTTCACCTACGAGCACGCCGGGCTGGAGCAGCTGCATTCGGTCAGCTACGCGGGCGGCGCCGTGCGCGACGAGCCCTCGCCGGCGACCGGCAGCTGCAGCGGACTGGACGCGGGCGGCCCGGCGCTGGTCGGCCTCTGGGAAAGCGCGGTCAGCCCGCCGGAGGTCTATGCCTTCAACGGCGCGCCGCAGCGGCTGACCTCCATCAACACCGCGCGGGCCGCCACCCTGGACTGGCTCCCGGTGGAGCATTTCTCATTCAAGGCCCGCGACGGCCGCGAGCTGCACAACATGCTGGTGAAGCCGCCGGGGTTTGATCCGGCCAAGAAATACCCGCTGTTCGTCGTGCTGCACGGGGGCGCGGCCAACATGTGGCACGACTCGTTCGTGGTCCGCTGGAACTACCACCTGCTGGCCCAGCCGGGTTACGTGGTGCTGCTGACCGACTACAAGGGCTCGACCGGCTACGGCGAGGAGTTCGCCCGGTCCATTCAGTTCGATCCGCTCAAGGGCCCGGCGGAGGAGATCAACGAGGCGGCCGACGAGGCCATCCGCCGCTACGCCTTCATCGACGGGACCCGCCAGGCGGCCGGTGGCGCCAGCTACGGCGGCCATCTCGCCAACTGGCTCCAGGCCACCACCACCCGCTACCGGGCCATCGTTTCCCACGCGGGCGAGATGGACCTCGTCATGCAGTGGGGCACCAGCGACAGCATCTACGGCCGCGAGGTCAACAGCGGCACCCCCGTCTGGGGCGACCGCCGGATCTGGCTGGAACAGAGCCCGGTCATGCAGGGCGGCAACCACGCCAAGGGCACGGGTTTTGTGACCCCGATTCTGATCACGGTGGGCGAATTGGATTACCGCGTGCCGCTGAACAACGCCCTGATGAACTTCGCCACCCAGCAGCGGCTCAACGTCCCGAGCCGGCTGCTGGTCTTCCCGGAGGCGGGCCACTGGATCCTGCGCGGGGAGGACAGCCGTTTTTGGTATGGCGAGGTCCACGCCTGGCTGGCCAAATGGCTGAAATAACCGCCGCCCGGCGACCGGCCGGCCGCCCCCTTTTTTTCCTCCGCATGAACCCCTCCATCGACCTCTCGAACCTGTTCCAACAGCGCCAGGCTGAGTCCCGCTCGCTCTCCGCGGAAAATCCGCTCGGCAAAAAAGGCGCCGGCGGCGCGGCCACCAAAAAAACCTCCCTCATCCCCGTGGCCTGCGACCAGGCCCGCGATCTGGGGCGGGGCTGGAAATGCTCGCCCTGCGTCCCGATCCCGGCGGGCAAGACCATCACCCTCATGGACCACGAGGGGCCCGGCATCATCCGGCACATCTGGATCACGTTCGACGTGAAGTTCCGGCGGCAGGCGATCCTCCGGATCTACTGGGACGGCCAGAAGCACCCGTCGGTCGAGTGTCCCGTCGGCGATTTCATGTGCCAGTCGTGGAACCGCGACCAGGCCATCAATGCCCTGCCGATCAATGTGAATCCCAAGGGCGGCATGAACTGCTTCTTCGCGATGCCGTTCCGCCGGCACGCCCGCATCACCGTCGAGAACACCCTCCCCCTCGACCTGCCGCACTGCTACTACACCATCAATTACACCCTGGAGCCGGTGCCGGCGGACGCGCTCGCGTTCCACGCCCAGTTCCGGCGCACCAACCCCGTGCCGTACAAGGAGGTCTACACCATCCTCGACGGCGTGCAGGGTCACGGCCAGTACGTCGGCACCTTCATGAGCTGGCAGCAGAACAACGCCGGCTGGTGGGGCGAGGGCGAGATCAAGATGTACCTCGACGGGGACCGGGAGTGGCCGACGATCTGCGGCACGGGCACCGAGGACTACTTCGGCGGCGCCTGGTGCTTCGACGAAAACAATTTCTCCTCCCCGTACTTCGGCTTCCAGCACGTCGTCGGCAAGTCGCTGCAGGTGGGCGCGCGGATGACGCTCTACCGCTTCCATGTGCACGACCCCGTGTTCTTCAAGCAGGACCTGCGGGTGACGATGCAGGCGCTCGGTTGGCGCGACAACGACCTGCCCGAGCGGCGCTACCTCGCGCTGCAGGACGACCTGGCCTCGGTCGCCTACTGGTACCAGACGCTGCCGGGGGCGCCGCTTGCGCCGCTGCCGGACCGGGACTACCGCGAGATCATCTAGCCGTCCCGGCGCTCACCGCTTCGCGGGCGGCGCGGCCCGGGCGACCTCGGCTTCCCAGGTGCCGGCGATGACGTTGCCGTATTCCTCCCGTCCGCCGGTCGCGCGCGGCCCGGTGAGCCGCGGACGCGGGTTCCCGATGCGCCCCGCCGCGTAAAAGGCTTCGTCCGTCTGGTCCTCGCAGAGAAAATGATACGCCAGGCCGGCGCGCTCCGCGTCGGTCTGGTTGTCGCCGGTGGCATGGGGCGTGCCGTAGCAGAAAAAGATCACGCCCCCGGCCGCCAGCTCGACCGTCTCCGCCTTCGCTTCATCGGGGTGGCAGCGGACGTGGTGGTCGCTGTTCCCGTCGCGCGCATGGGGCAGGGCGGTTTCCCAGGCATCCGGGATGACGCGCAGCGTGCCGTTGGCCGCCGTGGCGTCATGAATCGCGATCCACATGGCGGTGCCGCGGAGCGGCTTCGGGATCTTGAAGTAGGCGTTGTCCTGGTGCCACGCGGTGCCCACCCCGGTGCGGCCCGGCTTCAGGAAAATCTGGTCGAGGTGCAGGGTGATCTCCGGCCCGATCAGGCGGGTGACCGCCTCGATCACCTGGGGCGCGAAGGGCAGGGCGCGGATGAGGGTGCTGTAGAAATTGGCCGGGCACAGCTGCAGGTTCTGCCGCGTGCTCGAATGCGTCCGGCCGTCGCCGTCCGTGGCGACGTTGCGGAGAAAGCCGTTGCGCTGGAGCCGGGCGAGGTCGGCCTGCAGCGCGGCGGTCTCCGTCGCATTGAAAAAACCGGGCACGGCCACGTAGCCGCGGCGGCGGAACTGCTCGATCTGGCTGGGGGAAAGTTTCATGGGGCGGGACATCCCAAGCTGACCGGGGGGCGGGGTTCAAGCCTGCGCCGCCGGTCAGCCCGGCGGCCAGACCAGCTGGCGGCCCGCGAGCAGGTGCACGTGGAGATGGGGCACGGACTCGCCGCCGTGCGGGCCGTTGTTGACCACGAGCCGGAAACCGGCGCCGAGGTTGAGCTTCCGCGCCAGGGCCTGGCCGGTGAGCAGCAGGTGGCCGAGCAGGGCCTGGTCCGCGGCCGTCGCCTCGCTGAGCCGGGCGAGGGGCCGCTTGGGGATGATCAACAGGTGGACCGGCGCCTGGGGCTGGATGTCGTGCAGGACGATGCACTGCTCGTCCTCGTGCTCAATCTTCGCGGGGATCTCCCGGTCGATGATTTTCTGAAAGATCGTCTTGGCCATGGGTGGGTTTCTAGGGGGAACGCTGCTGCGCGGAAAACAAAAACCGCGGCGGCCCCGGGGCGGGCTCACCCCGTCACAGGAACAGCAGTTGCAGGTTGGCGCTGCGGGTGGTGCGGGCGGCGGTGAGATCCTGGACGAAGGCGAGGGCGTCCTCGTAGTCGCGGCGGCGCCGCGGGGTGGCCCGGCGCTGCGGCGGGATCAGGGCGGGCCGCAGGTTTGTCACCAGCAGGGTGGAGTCGCGGTACGGGGCGAGCTGGCGCAGGCCGGTCATCAGCTCCGCCCGGGCGAAGAGCGGGGTGGCGGCGGCGGGCGTGAGCGCGGCGTCCCAGTGGAAAAACCCGCGCCGCGGCAGGTGGGCG
>CAIKTR010000217.1 GCA_903830425.1 uncultured Opitutia bacterium | reverse complement strand
TTGACCCAGCGGAGCACTTCGGCCATCGGCTCAATGAGGTCGGAGGGGATGTAGTGATCGACCGCGACGTTGGCGTAGAGCGCGCGCGCCAGCGGGATGTTCTGCATGACGGGGATGCCCTGTTCGCGGGCGACGGCGATCATCTGCCGGGCGATATGGTCCTCGCCCTTGGCCAGCACGGCCGGCAGCAGGTTGTTCTTTTCCTCGTAGTAGATGGCCACGGCGAGGTGGGTCGGGTTCGTCACGACCACCGTCGCGCTGCGGGTGCGCTGCACCTGGTTGTTGGCGAGCATCTCCTGGTGCAGCTGCTTGCGCTTGCCCTTGATCTGGGGGTCGCCCTCCGACTCCTTGTACTCGCGCTTCACCTCGTCCTTGGACATTTTGAGCTTCTTGGTGTGCTCGTATTTCTGGAAGAAATAGTCGAAGGCGGCGATCGCGGCGTAGGCGAGGCTGACGCGGATGGCCATGGTCTTCATCATCGCCACCACGCCGGCCAGGAGGGCCGGCAGGCCGCCGTAGGGCACCCGCGTGAGGCCGTCGGCGGAGTCGCGCACGATGGCGACGACGATGTAGCCGATGATGGAGACCTTGAGGCAGGACTTGAGGAATTCGACCACGCTCTTGATCGAGAAGATCTGCTTGGCCTTCTCCAGGGGGTTGAGCTTGTTCAGGTCGGGCTTGAGAGACTCAAACGACAGCAGGGGGCCGATCTGGATGAAACTGGCGCTCGCGCCGGCGACCAACCCGACGAGCAGGAAGGGCAGGGAGATCAGAATCGCCTTCACCATGACCCCGTAGGCGACCGCTTGGAACGCGGCCTCGAAGGGCAGCGCATAGAAATGCGTCGGCAGCAGGATCAGTTCCTTGAGCTGCGTGAGCAGCCAGTCCCACAGCAGGCCGATGGTGCAGAACAGGGAGACCATCAGGACGGTGGTGGTGACATCCTGGCTCTTCGCCACCTGCCCCTTGGTGCGTGCGTCGCGCTCCTTCTTGGCGGTGGGCTGTTCGGTTTTTTCCGAGGACATGGCGCCTAGCGGAACAAGGCCTGAAAAAATTCCTGCATTTTTTCGCGGTTCACGAACTGGGTGCGCAGCAGGCCGGTCAGGACGCCCAGGTAGAGGATGATGAGGACGGAGGCGACGGCACTTTTCACGGCCATGGCGAGGGAGAAGACGTTGAGCTGGGGGCTGAAGCGGTTCATCAGGCCAAGGCCGAATTCGGCGAGGAACATGGACAGGATGAGCGGCGAGGCGAAGAGCACCACGTAGCCGACAACCCCGTCCAGGACGCCGAGGGCGGCGACGGGCAGGGCGGGGCGGAAGGAAGGGAAGTATTGGAGCACCGGCCAGACCTGGTAACTCTGGTAAACGACGGTGAGGAAGGCGTGAAAGCCGCCCCCGACAAAGAAGAGGACGGCGATGACCTTGGTGAGCAGGAGGCCGAAAGGGGAGGTGCTGCTGCCCGACACGGGGTCCTGGACCTCCGCCATCGAACTGCCCCGCTGGTTGTCGATGAAGAAGCCGGTGCCCTCGGCGATCCAAAAGACCATGCCGCTGGCGAAGCCGATGAGCAGGCCGAGCGAAATCTCCTTCGCGATGATCAGTCCGTAGAACAGCGCGCTCTGTTCGGGCAACTGGATCGGGCCGGAGGCGAAGGTCACGATCGGCACCGCGATGAGCGTCAGGCTGATGATCACGACCTGCCGCGCCATGCCCTGGATGAACTGCTCCGAGAAAAACGGCGACATGGTCAGCGCGGCCGTGATGCGGGGCAGCGTGAGCGTGAGCATCACCAGCGAGTCCTGGAAGGGGAGCTTCATGGTCAGGGGCGGGACGCGGCGGACGCGGCCCCGCCGGTCGGCGCGCCGCCGGGCTTCAGGCGCAAGAGCGGCAGGCACGCGGGCATCGGGGGCCTCAACCGTGATGCCGCTGCGCCAGGGTCGGGATGAGATCGAAGATGTTCTCGGCGAACCGCAGCAACTCGGCGCCGATCCAGGTCATCGTCAAGAGGAGCACGACGGTCACCACGACGAGCTTCACGGCAAAACTGAGGGTTTGCTCCTGCACCTGGGTGAGCGCCTGCAGCAGGCTGACGAGCAGCCCCATCAGCGTCGCCGCGATGATCGGCGGCATGGACAGCATCAGCACCAGGATCAGGGCCTTGGAGGTTTGGTCGATTAGAAATGCCTCATTCATCGGGGAAGGGGTCAGTTGGCGGCCACGGCATAGGTCAGCACGACGCCGTGGATGAGGCGCGTCCAACCGTGAATCAGGACGAACAGCAGCAGCTTGAACGGCAGGGAGATGGTCATCGGCGAGACCATCATCATGCCCATCGCGAGCAGGATGTTGGAGACGATCAGGTCGATGGCGATGAAGGGCAGGTAGAGCAGGAAGCCGATCTGGAAGGCCGACGTCAGCTCGCTCACGGTGAAGGCGGGCACGAGGATCAGGAAGCTGTCCTTGTTGACCGTGGCCGCGGCCTCCTTGCTCCACAGGCGCTTGGTGGTATCCAGGAAGAACCGCTTCTCGGTCTCGTTGGCGTGCTTTTTGAGGAAGCCGAGGATCGGCTCCTGCGCGTGGGTGAGCAGCCGCTGGATGGTCGGCGAGTCCAGCTTCGACAGGTCCTCCTTGGTCACCAGATCGAACGTCGTCGTGGCGATGGGCGCCATGATGTAGACCGACAGGATGATGGCCAGGCCGTTGATCACGAGGTTGGGCGGGATCTGCTGGATGCCGAGGGCGTTGCGGACCAGGCTGAGCACGACCACCAGCTTGACGTACGAAGTCATCATCACCGCGAAAAACGGCGCGAGGGACAGCACCGCCGTGAGGATGATGAGCGTGAGCGGGTCGGGTAGGGTAATGTTCATGACAGCTCCCAGTGCGTGACGCGCACGCCGAGTTTATCCCCGAGGTCGACGATCTCGCCCTGGCCGATGGCGCGGCCGTTGGCCCGGATGGTGACGAGGCGATCCGGCAGGGCCGGCAGCTCGAACGTGAAGCCCGCTCCGAGCGTGCGCAGCTGACCGACGCTGGACGCGATTTGCCCGATCTCGAAGAGCAGTTGCACGGGCAGAGCGTCGACGTTGAGCGGAGCGGCGGTTGTCGCCGGTGGCGGGGGAGCGGAGGACGGGGTCATGGTGATGATTTTAACTTCGGTGGCCTGGCGCAGCGCCTGGCCCAGGCAGCGGTCGGCGGACCAGATCGTGCACTGGCCTTGGTGCCAGTCCTGCAGCAGTCGGCCCGGCAGCAGCACGTCGCCAGGGTCCACCGCGGCGAGGGCGCCGACGGACAGGACCAGATCGGCAACGCAGAGGTGGAGGTCGACGGGCAGGCTGTCGCCTGTGCGGCGCGGCCGGGGCTGGGCCCGCGCCGCAAGGCTCGTCAGATGGGCGAGGGCGGCCGCTTCGCCGTGGAGGGTTCCGGCCGTGAGCCGGGCGCCGTCGCGCAGGAGCTCCCAGCCGAGCTGCGCCGGCAGGGGCTTGGTCGGCGGTCCCCAGGCGAAGAGCTCGAGGGTGACGCCCTGGCCCTGGGCCGCGGCCAGCACCTCCTCGAGGCAGGACTCCAAGACGCCGAGCCGCAGATCGTCGGGCAGGCCCGCCGCTTCCACTCCGGCAAAATCGACTCCGAGGGCGGACGGCTCCGGCACGGCGGAAAACCCCAGCGCGAGCTCGTGGCTGTCGAGCCGGACACGCAGGTAGCCGGTGACGTGAGGCGCGGCCGACACGGCGGTGAAGCGCAGCTCGGCGGGTTTCTCCGCCCAGGTGAAGGCGAACGAACGGCCCGTGCCCGCCGTGATGTTGAATTGTTCCGCCTCGGCCTGGGGCAAGGCGACGAAGGGAGAACGCACCGCCTCCGGAATTATTTCAGCGGTCGCAGTCATGTGGGCTCCCCGTTTTCCTCGTCCGCGAAATACTGCTGGCGCGAGCGTCCGTCGCCGGGCTGGCCGGCCGAGTCTCCGAGCCGCAGGGAAATGACGGGGGCCTCGCCCAGCGGACTCTGCCGCTGGATGGCCTCGGCCAGTTGGGGCAGGCCGGCGCGCAGGCCGCTGTCGGCGACCGTGGCGGTCGAGATGAACTCGACGTTCAAATGGCCCTCGCTGCGCCAGATTCGCACGCTCGTGTCGGGCAGCACCTCCGGCGCGAAATCGATCCGCAGTTCCCGGTTGCCGTCATGGAGCGGATCCGAGACCAGCACCCGCGTGACGGTGTCCGCGATGGAGCGGGCGAGTTGCGCTTGCCGTTCGCCCGGCGAGACCCCCGCGACTTCGGCGCGCGGGCCGGGGGCGGCGGCAGGCGCGGCCACCCCGCTTTGCGCCCGCAAGGACTGCAGCACGGCGTCGCCTAGCGAATCGGTGGACTGAGCCGATGGATCAATAGATCCGGCGTCTTCATCGGTCGGGGCGGCAACGGTTGCGCTCACATCGAAGCGGGAGGAGTCGACGGGACCGCGCTTGGGGGCGGACCGCGCCAACGGGCCCGGCGTCGATGCCGCCGCGATGGTGACTGCGTCGAGCCGGCGCGCGGACTCGGCGGGCGGGGCAGCGGGCCCGGCGGTTTCGGTCGCCGGGGTCGCGGGCCGGCCGGGAGGGAGCTGAATAGATTCAGCGACGATTGCTGCGGACGGAGCCGGGTTGGCCTCGTCGCGGGACGCATCAGCGGCAAGAGGCGGCGTAGCCGCGGTGAGGGCGGACAACGGGGCCGGGCGGTCGGTGCCGGGCAAAAAGGCCCCGCGGTCCGGTGACGGCGACGGCGCAGCCGACGGAACCGGGTTGGCCTCGTCGCGGGACGCATCGGCGGCAAGAGGCGGCGTAGCCGCGGTGAGGGCGGACAAC
>CAIKTR010000216.1 GCA_903830425.1 uncultured Opitutia bacterium | reverse complement strand
CGGGCCGCGCTGGCAGCGGCGATTCGGCGTGCCCTACGTGGTGGACCTCCAGGATCCGTGGCGCACGGACTACTATGATCGTCCCGGGGCCCCGCGGCCACCAGGCGGCTGGAAATATCGCTTTGCCCGATGGCAGGCCGCCCGGCTGGAGGGTCCCGCCTGGCGCGAAGCGGCCGGCTTCGTGAGCGTCAGCCCCGACTATTTGGGCCAGTTGGAGGCGCGCTACCCGTGGTTCCGGGGCAAGCCGGCTGCCGTAATTCCATTCGGCGCCTCGGAACGTGACTTTGCACTGGCGGCCAGCCTCCCTGAACTGGCTCCCGCCTTCGTCCGCGAGCCCGGGGCCGTGCACCTCGTCAGCGTCGGCGCGGTCGGGCCGATCATGCGACCCGCCCTCGAACGGCTCTTCACGGGGGTTCAGCAGCTGCGCGCCGTGGAGCCGTCCGCCGCCCAGCGGCTGCGCTTCCACTTCATCGGCACCAGCTACGCCCCCGCCGGACAGGCGCAGCCGTCGGTCCTGCCCCTGGCCCGCGCCGCCGGTCTCGGCGATCTTGTGCGCGAGCAAACCGCGCGCGTGGGCTATTTCACAGCCATCAAGACCATGCTCGCGGCCGATGCTCTTGTCATCCTGGGTTCGGATGACCCGGCCTACACCCCGTCCAAGCTCGCTGCCTGCTGCCTTGCCGCCAGGCCCACGCTCGCGCTGACGCCGGCGGGTTCCGCGCTGGACCGGATGGCCACCGAACTGGGCTTCGCCACCATCGCCCGCTGGCCAACGTCGGCCGGCGGCGACCCGGTGGCGGACTTTTTGCGCGCCTTGTGCTCCCCCGACGGTCGCCCACGTCCGGCCGGCGCCGATCCGGGCCGCTTGGCCGCCCCACACACGGCCCGCGCCCGCACGCGCCAACAATGCGAGCTTTTTGACCGGGCCCTCGGCTCGCAGACGCTGACGCCGCCCGCGCCCGCCACGCCCGAGGCCGCCCCGCGGCAAACCCCGACCACCCCTCCGTCATGACCAACGAAGGTCGACCGCGTCCCCTCGACAGCTACACCCAAATCGGCGATCTGGCCGAAAGTGTGCGGTGGCTCCTGCAGCGGGCCCTGCTCCCGCTGCTCATCCTGCTCGTGGGCGAAACCGGGATCCTCGTCATCGCGGGCAGCCGGGGCGCGGCGGCCTTCGGCATGATCTCCCTCGGCACGCTGCTGATCCTGGGCCTCTGGCGGTGGTGGGGCATCGGCCTGCCGATCGTGCCCCTGATCGCGTTGCAGCACCTGATCGCCTACGGCCTGCCCATCGTGGTCGACCATGAGGTGCTCGCCAGCTATCCGCCGGAGCTCACCAGCAAGGCCGGGCTCGAAGTCCTGCTCTTCAGCGCGGCCCTGGCCGCCGCCTGGCGGTTCGGCATGGGGATCTTCCATCCGGCCACCCCCGCCTCGTACTCCCTCCAGGCCTTCCAGCAGGACGGCGCCGAGCGCCTCCGGCGCCTCGGCTTCAGCCTGATCGTGGGCTCCACCTCCTACCTGCTGCTCCAGAGTGTCGGCCTGCTCGACTCGCTCTACGCGCTGCTGCCCGACGGCAGCAGCTCCGTGCTGCAGGCGCTGGTGTCGGCCACCAGCTTCTGCGGCTTCTTTCTCATTTCCATGTTCGTGGGGACGCGGGCCCTGCCCACCCTCAGCCGCGGGGTCTTTTGGGGCCTGCTGGCGGCCAATGGCTTCATCACGGCCTCCGGTTTTCTCATTTCCGCCACCAGTGCCCTGCTCGCCTCGGTCCTGATCGGTTTGTTTTGGAGTACGGGCCGGATGCCGTGGCGGTATTTGGCCGTGGTGGTCCTCCTGCTTTCGTTTTTCAACCTCGGGAAATTCACCATGCGGGAGCGGTACTGGGGGGCGGACGGGGAAACGGCCGTTCAGTTCACCCTCGGCCAAATGCCCCAGCATTATGCGGAATGGGCCCAGGCCAGTTACGACGCCCTCACGACGAGCGGACCGGCGACTTCCGTCATGGACAGCCGCGCCGGCTCGCCCAAGGGGCAGAGTCTGCTCGAGCGCATCAACAATCTCCAGAACCTGCTCTTCGTGTTTGACGCGATGGAAAACGCCCATGTCGCGCCGCTCGGCGGCGAGACCTACACCCTGATTCCGCCGCTCCTCGTCCCTCGGATTTTTTGGCCGGAAAAGCCCCGGACACACGAGGGACAAATCCTGCTGAACGTGCATTTTGGACGCCAGGACCTGGGCTCGACCTTCAACACCTATGTGGCGTGGGGCCTGCTGCCCGAGGCCTGCGGGAATTTCGGCGAAAGATTCGGCGGCCTGATTCTCGGCGCGTGGCTGGGCCTGTTTTTCGCCTGGATCGAGAATTTGACCGCCCGGAAACTGCTGCTCTCGCTCGAGGGCTTCATCGCCTTCACCTTCCTCCTCGGCATGGCCAATTCCTTTGAGATGGTCGCGAGCGTCCTCGTCACCTCCATCTTCCAATCCGTCATCCTGATCGTCGTGGCCAGCGCCCCCTTCGTCGAGCGGACCGTGCTCAAGCGACCGGAGGGACCCGCCCCATGAACCCCGCCGGTCCGAGGCGTTTGGCGGTGGTGCTCTCGCACCCCACCCAGTATTACAGCCCCTGGTTTCGCTGGCTGCAGGCTCATACCGGGCTGCAACTGCGCGTGTTTTATCTCTGGGAGTTCGGCGTCACGGTGCAGCGCGACCCGAAGTTCCAGACCGAATTCAAGTGGGACGTCGACCTGCTGTCCGGCTATGAGTCCGAGTTCGTGCCCAACCAGTCGCGCCGGCCGGGAACCGAGCATTTCGGCGGACTGCGCAACCCGGCGCTGACGGCACGCCTGGGCGCCTGGCGGCCGGAGGCCGTGCTGCTCTTCGGCTACGCCTATGCCAGCCACCTCCAGGTGATCGGGTGGGCCCGGCGCCACGGGGTCCCGTTGATCTTCCGCGGCGACTCGCATTTTATCGGACGCCCGGCGCCCGCGTGGTGGCGCGCGCTGCCCCTGCGTTTCCTCTACCGCCAGTTCGCCGCCGTGACCTACGTCGGGCAGGCCAATCGCGACTACTTCACCACGCTCGGCGTTCCGTCCGCCCGGCTGTTCTTCGCACCCCATGCCGTGGACCAGGCCCTCTTCGACCCGGCCCCGGCCGCCCCGCGCGCGGCTGCCGCGGCCCTGCGCGGCGAGTTGGGGATCGCCCCCGCCACCCGGGTCGTGCTGTTCGCCGGAAAATTCATCGCCGCCAAGCAGCCGCAGGAATTGCTCGCGGCTTTTCTGGCGCTGAACCGGCCCGGCACCGCCCTCGTGTTGGCCGGCGACGGTCCGGAGAGCGGCCGACTGCGCGAGACCGCCCGCCAGGCGCCCGCCGGCCGGATTCACTTTCTGCCCTTCGCCAACCAGTCGGAGATGCCCGCCCGCTACCTCTTGGCTGACATTTTTGCCCTGCCCTCTCGCGGGCAGTACGAGACCTGGGGCCTGGCGGTCAACGAGGCCATGCACCTCGGGGTGCCGTGCCTGGTCAGCGACCGGGTCGGCTGCCAGCCGGACCTCGTCACCGACGGCGAGACCGGCTGGGTGTTTCGTGCCGACGATCCCGCCGACCTGCGCGCCCAGCTGGACCAGGCGCTGGGGGCCGACCTGACCGCATTTCAGCCGCGCCTCGCCGGCCGCATGGCCGGCTACACCTTTGCCGCCGCCACGCGCGGCCTGGAACAGGCCCTCGCAAGCCTCGGTCGAACGAACCCATGAAGATCAACGTGGTCATGGGGTTTTTCCTGCCCATGCCGCCCGCCGCCGGCGGCGCGACGGAGAAGTCCTGGCATCAACTCGCGCAGGAATTCGCCCGGCGCGGCCACGAGGTGACAATCGTCTCGCGCACCTGGGCCGCCTGGCCTCAGCGCGAGTGCTGCGACGGCGTGCAGTACCTCCGCCTCCCCGGCTTCGCCCATACCCGCCGGCTGGCGCACAACCTCTGGCTCGACTTCCGCTGGAGCCTGCGCGTCTGGCGCGCCTTGCCCGCGGCGGATGTCACCGTGGTCAACTGCGTGGCCCTGCCCCTCTGGCTCGGCTGGTGCCGCCGCCAGGCCGGCCGAATTGTGGTCATGACGGGACGCATGCCCAAGGGACAGTACCGGCTTTACCGTCGGCTCGACCGGGTGCTGGCGGTGAGTTCAGCGGTACGCTCCGCCGTCCTGTCCGAGAACCCGCGGCTGGACGCGATCATCCGGATCAGCGGCTACCCGATTGACTGGACCCAGTTGGCGGCACCGCGACTGGTCCCGGCGGCAGACGCGCCGGTGACCATCGGGTATGTCGGGCGGCTCCATCAGGAGAAAGGCCTGAGCCTGCTCGTGGCTGCGCTCCGACTGCTCGCCCAGCAACCGGGCCTCCCGCCCTGGCGCGTGATCCTGTGCGGTCCGAGCGACATCGCCCACGGTGGCTCGGGTGAGGCCTACGCCCACCACTTGGACCAAGCCTTGACCGAGGCCTTGCCGCCCGGGACGGCGGAGGTGCGGGCGCCCGAGTTTGCCGCGGCGCAGTTGGGGGAGGTTTATCGCAGCCTCGACGTGTTCTGCTATCCTAGCCTGGCCGCACAGGGGGAGACCTTCGGGGTGGCGGTCGCGGAGGCGATGGCCGCGGGAGCCGTGCCCGTCGTGTCCGACCTTCCCTGCTTCCGGGATTTTATCCGGCCGGGTGAGAACGGCGAAGTCTTCGACCACGCCGCCGCTGATGCCGCCGGCCGACTGGCCGGAACGCTGGCGCGGCTGCTGACCGATCCCGCCCGGCGGACCCGCCTCGCCACCGCCGCCCGCGAGACTGCCCGGGCCTATGACTTCGCGACCTGCGCCGAGCGTCTGCTGGCAGACTTTTCGCAGTTGAAGTGACCGCCGTCCGCGCCTCTAACTGCGACTGACCGCATGCACGAAGAACCCCCTTACCTCGGTCAAGCCTGCGTGACCCCGCTCCCCCGCCGGGAGGTTTTTCTCCGCTGGTGCTGGGGGTGCGTACAAGCGACGCTCTTCCGGTGGAGCCCGCGGCCGCTGCACGGCTTCCGGGCGCGGCTGCTCCGGCTGTTCGGGGCGGATATATCCGCCCCCTCCCAGGTCGTCATTTTTCCCACCGCGCGGATCACCTATCCCTGGAAGCTCGCGCTCGCGCCCCGCAGCATGGTCGGCCCCGGGGTCACGCTCTACAACCTGGCCCCGATCACCCTGCAGCGCGGCGCCAACCTCAGCCAGCACTGCCACCTGTGCGCCGGCACGCATGACTTCAACCGGTGGGACATGCCGCTGGTCGCCCGGCCCATCGTCATCGGGGAGAATGCCTGGCTGGGCGCCGACGTGTTTGTCGGACCCGGGGTCACCATCGGCGAACTGTGCGTGGTGGGCGCCCGCTCCGTCGTGGTGCGGGACTTGCCGCCGCGCACGATCGGCGTGGGCCACCCGTGCCGGCCGATCAAGCCCCGCAGCCTGCCCACATGACCGAGGCGCCCCCCGCCACGGCCACCCCCGGCGCGGGCTCGGTCCCGGTCACGGCGCGGAACTTCAATCTGGATGTCGTTCGCGCCGCAGCCATCAGCATGGTGGTGCTCGCCCACCTCGTCGTGCTGAGTCCGGTGCGTCGACCACTCGCCCTCACGCTCTCCTGGATCGGGCAATTCGGCGTGGACCTGTTTTTTGTCCTTAGCGGCTGGCTGATCGGCGGGTTGTTTTGGAAGGAGTGGCGGCGCCGGGGGACCGTCCACTGGCCGCGCTTCTTCCTGCGCCGCGCTTTGCGTACCGTCCCCCCCTACCTGGTGGCGCTGCCCCTCGCTTGGCTGGGGGTCCGACTGTTCGCGCCGGAGCGGGCGCTCTTTGACTGGGGCTACCTCGTGTTTCTGCAGAATTACTACCACAAGATTCCCTTCTTTTCCGTCAGCTGGTCCTTGTGCGTCGAGGAACATTTCTACCTGTTGTTGCCGGCCTTGGTGTTGCTGACGCCGCGCGGGCGTTATTTTCCCCATCTGCTGTTTGGCAGCCTCGTGCTGGTGTCTCCCCTGTGCCGGACGTGGCTCGAAACCACTCAGACCATCGGTGACTTCAACCAAAGCGTGCTCGCGACGCATCTTCGACTCGAGGGCTTGGTGCTCGGATTCTGGGCAGCGTATTGCCAGGCCTGTCGGCCGGAAATCTGGGCCCGGTTGGCCCGCAGCTTCCCCTTGCTCATCGGACCGGCCCTGGCCTATGTGATGCTCACGCCGCTCGTGCCGAGCCGGCCGTTTTACGAGTGGGGACTCACCGTGCTGGCCGCCGCGTTTTTGATCCTGGTCGGCCTGGCGGCGGAGTCACCTGCGTGGCGGGTGCCGGCGGCGGCCGGCGTCCGCCGCTTGGCCGCCATGTCGTACAGCATCTACCTGACGCACAGCCTGATGATTCATGCCGCGCGAGCCCTCGCCCTGCGCATCGCCGGATGGGCGGAGTACGTCTACTGGCCGCTCGCCCTCACCGCCATTCTCGTCGCCGGATATGTCTTTTCCCGGCTCGTGGAAACGACCAGCCTGCAACTGCGCGAACGCCTCCTGCCCGCCACGGCCTGAGCGGCGCCGCCACCCGCGATGCGTCTTGTCCATATCGTTCCCAGCCTGGAGGCCCGACATGGCGGCCCGAGCAACTCCGTGCCGTCCTTGGCGGCGGCCTGCGCCGAACTCGGTCATGAGGTCGAACTGCTGACCACCGCGCCCTCGGCCGGCTCCACGCACACCACCGGCCACCTGACCGTCTCCACCTACCCCCGCGGACGTCCCGAGCGGTTCTGCCCCTCCGCCGGACTGCACGCGGCCCTGGCGCAGGTCAGCGCGGACGTCCTGCATCACCACTCGCTCTGGCTCCGGCCGCTGCATTATGCCCACCAGGCGTCCCGGCGGCTGCACGCGAAACTGGTGATCTCGCCGCGCGGGATGATGAGCCCCTGGGCCTGGGATCACCACCGGCGGCGCAAGCAGTTCGCCAGCACCTTTCTCCACCCCGGTGCGCTGGCCGCCGCCCACGGCTGGCACGCCACCAGTGCGGAGGAGGCGGACGACATCCGCCGGCTGGGTTTCCGCCAGCCGGTGTGCGTCGCGCCCAACGGCGTCCGCCAGCCGTCGGCCGATCAGCTCCTGGCCGCCCGCGCCGCCTGGCTGGAACAGTGTCCCGCGTTGCGCAACCGGCCAGTCGCGCTTTTTTACTCGCGCCTGCACCGCAAGAAACGCCTGCGGGAACTGCTGCAGGTCTGGCTCGCGGCTCCCCGGGGGGACTGGTTTCTCCTGCTCGTCGGTCTGCCCGAGGAATACACCGTGGCCGAGGTCCAGGGCTGGATCGCCGCCGCCGGCGCGACGGACCGGGTGGCCGTCTTTGACGGCACGGACCAGCCCGCCCCCTATGCGGCGGCCTCCCTTTTCCTGTTGCCGTCCCACTCGGAAAACTTCGGCCTCGTCATCGCCGAGGCGATGGCCGCCGGCGTGCCGGCGCTGGTCACCGACACCACCCCGTGGACCGCGCTCAATGCCGAGGGCCGCGGCTGGTGTGTGCCGTGGGCCCAGTTCAACCGCGCCCTGCAGACCGCGCTCGCCGAGCCAGCCACCGGGCTGACCGAGCGCGGCCGCCGGGCCCGGGCCTGGGTGTTGCAGGAGTTTTCCTGGGAAAAATCCGCCCGCGACCTCCTCGATTTCTATCAGCAGCTGCCCGGGTCACCTTCATGAGCCCCCTCGCCCACCACCCTGCACCCGCGGCGCGCGCTCCGCACCCCGGCGGCCCGCTTCGGCCGCTGGAGATCGCGACCCTGGCCCATGTGGGCATCCTGCTGCTCTTCGCCTCGTGGGCCTTTGGCGGCGGGGCCGCCTGGGCGCGGCAGGGGATCGTGGCCTGGGGCAGTCTCAGCGTGATCATCCTGTTTCTAGCCCTCCGGCGGCGGGTGCGGCACGGGGAGGGGCTGAGGCAGCCGCTGCTCGGGCTCTGGCCCTTCGCGGCATTCAACGCCCTGGTCCTGCTCAGCTGCCTCAACCCCAGTTTTGCGCCCAAGGCCTATGCGGGCCAAGTGCTGCTGGCGTTCACCGGCGCCGCCCATCCCCACCTGCCCAGCACCGCCCACGTGGCCACCACGCAGGAGCATCTCAGGCTGTTTGCTGCGATTTACCTGACCTGCTTCAACCTCACGCTGGCCATCCGCCGCCGCCAGGCGCTCCGCGCGCTGCTCATCGTGGCATGTGGCAACGCCGTACTGCTCTCGGTGTTCGGCACGTTCCAGAAACTCACCGCCACCGGCTTGTACTTCGGTCTGGTGCCCGCGCCCAACGCCCGGTTCTTCGCGACCTTCGTCTACGGCAACCACTGGACGGCCTACCTCGTCCTTCTCCTCGCCGCCGGCACCGGGCTGGTGTTTTACGCCGCCCGGCGGCAGAGCGAGGGACAGTTTTCCGCGTCCCCCGTCGCCCTGGGGATCGTGGGCCTGCTCCTGATGGCGGTGACGCCCACTCTGGCCGGTTCCCGCGCGGGGACCGTGCTGGTGCTCGTGGTGCTGGGCGCCGGCGGCGGCCATGCCCTGCTGCGGCTCCGGCACCGGCGGCAGGCGCACGGGGAGTCCGCCACCCTGCCCCTCGCGGGCCTGGCGGCGTGCCTGCTCCTCACGGTCGGCGGCGCCGCCTACCTCGGGCAGGAGTCGCTGCAGGAACGCTGGCGCGACACGCAGGGCCAATGGCGGGCCGGCCTGCTCGGCGAACGTTGGAAACTCTATGCCGACACCTGCCGGCTCGCGGCCGAGCAACCGGCCTTTGGCTGGGGACTGGGCAGCTACGACAAGACGCTGCAACTGATCCGCCCCCGGCCGCTCGAGGCCAACCGTCAATACGAGCACAGCTATGTCGATGCCCACTCCGACTGGCTGCAGTCCCTGGCCGAGGTGGGCTGGACCGGGACGCTGCTGCTGGTGCTGTGCGGGCTGTGGCCCCTGCTTCGCTCGCGGGCGCTGCAGTTTGCCGGTCCGCTGCCGGGCTACCTGCTCGGCGGCTGCGGGCTGATCCTGCTGTATGCCGCCGTCGAGTTTCCCTTCGGCAACCCGGCCGTGACGATCGCCTTCTGGCTCACATTTTTCAGCGCACTCCAGTATGTCCGGCTGAGTTCCCGCGCCCGGTCGGAGAAGTAGCCCATGTATTCCGTCCTCATCCTGACCCTCAACGAGGAGCGCTCCCTGCCCGGCTGCCTGGCCTCGGTGCGCGACTGCGATGACGTCGTCGTGCTGGACTCGGGCTCGACCGACCGGACGGTCGAAATCGCGCGCACCGCGGGCGCCCGGGTGCTGACCCGGCCCTTCGACAACTTTGCCAGCCAGCGCAACCACGCCCAACGGGAGATCCCGTTTCGCCACCCGTGGGTCTTCCACCTGGATGCCGACGAGCACATGACCCCGGAGCTCGGCGCGGAATGCCGCCGGCAGGCGACCTCCCCCCTCGACGGCTTCATGGTGGCGCCCAAGATGCTGTTCCGCGGGCGCTGGATCCCGCACTGCACCGACTTTCCCGCGTATCAGGCCCGCTTTGTCCGGGCGCCCCAATTCGAGTTCATCCAGGTGGGACACGGCCAGCGGGAGTCGCCGCAGATGCAGCTGGGGCACCTGCGCGCGAGCTACCTGCACGACCTCTCCGCCGGCGGAGAGGACGCCTGGCTCGCCAAGCACCGCGCCTACGCCCGCGCCGAGGCGGCCGAGCACGCGCGCCAACGCCCGGGCGTTCCCTGGGCTCGACTGTTCGCGGCGGACCGCCTGCAGCGCCGCCGCGCGCTGAAGCAGCTGAGCTATGCGCTCCCCTTTCGCCCCGCGCTGCGCTTCCTCTACCAATATGGACTGCGCGGCGGTTTCCTCGATGGGGCGCCCGGGCTGCACTACTGCCGGCTGCTCGCCCGCTACGAGTCCTTCGCCGTCGCCGAACTTCGTCGGCTCCGGCGCGGAACCCCGTGATTTCCGGATGCACATTGTAGCCGTCAACCGCTTTTACTGGCCCGAAGAGCCCGCCACCGCCCAGCTCCTCACCGACTGGGCCGAGGAACTGGTCCGGCTCGGCCACGAGGTGACCGTCATCACCAGCCATTCGGGCGACCCGGCCCTGCCGCCGGTCGAAACCCGCCACGGCGTGACGATCCGGCGGGTGTCGAGCACCCGCTGGGGCGGAGCAGGCAAGATCGTCGATTTCGCCACTTTCCAGGTCGCGGCCCTGCTCCGGTTGCTGCGCACGGCAAAACCCGGGGATCGGGTCGTGGCCCTGACCGATCCGCCGCTCCTGGGCATCGGCGCCTGGCTGGTGGCGCGGTGCCGCGGCGCCTGCATTTATCACTGGGTGCAGGACATCTATCCGGAAATCGCCGAGGCGCTGAGCGGACACCGGTGGCTGCGGATCAGCCGACCGCTCCGCAACCTGGCCTGGCGGCGGGCCGATGGCTGCGTCACCCTCGGCACCGACTTGGTGGACACGCTCACCGCGGCGGGCGTTCCCGCGGCGCAGGTGACGGTGGTGCCCAACTGGGCTCCCGCAGGCCTGGCCGAGGCCGCGCCGACCGTCACGGCCGCCCGGCGGCTCGCCTGGCAGCTCGAGGGGAAGTTTGTCGTCGCCTATTCCGGCAACCTCGGCCGGGTGCACGACCTCCAGCCGCTGCTCGCGGTCGCCGAGGAGGTGCGCGCGGAGCCCCGGATCCTCTTCGCTTTGATTGGTTCCGGTCCGCAGCGGGCGTCGCTCGAGGCCGAGGTCGTCCGCCGCGGACTCGCCAACGTCCGCTTTTTCCCGGCCCAGCCGCGGTGCGACCTTGCCGCCACGCTGTCGGCCGGGGACGTGCACCTGGTCACCCTGCACGCCGGCTGTGCGGGCCTGGTCTTCCCCAGCAAGCTCTACGGCATCGCCGCGGTGGGCCGTCCCGTGATTTTCATCGGCCCGCCCGGCTGCGAACTGGCGCGGCTTCTCACCCAGCACGGCTTCGGCCACGCTTTTGCCCGCCACGAGATCGCGCCCATCGCCGCCGCGATCCGGCACCTGAGCACCGATGCGACCGACCGGGCGCGCCTGGCCGCGGCCGCCGAAACCTTCAGCCGGACGCACCGGGGGCCCGCGGCTGCAGCCGCCACGTGGCAGCGACTGCTGTCGGCCGGCCCGAAAACGCGGTCCTGACGCTTGCGACGCCGCTCGAGCCCCCTACGCTCTGCCACTCCATGACCCCGGCACGAAGAACCCTCCTCGCCCTGCTCGGCCTGGATTGCCTGACGCTCGTCGTCGTCTTCAACCTGGTCACCTACCTGCGCGGGCTCGGTGGCGAGGCGCACCTCATTCTCACCCCGTTGACCGCGCCCTTTGCCGTCCTCGTGTTCGCTCTCTACCTGATCGACGGCTACCGCGCGCGCACCGACATGATGAGCCTCGACTACACGAGCCTGCACGTCATCGCGCTGATCTGCGCGTTGCTCGCCACGATGCTCATGACCTACGTCGTCATCCCGGCGGGCTACGAGCTGCAATCCAGCCGGGTGGTCGTCGCGTTCAGTTTTTTCCTGCTGACGCCCCTCACCCTGAGCTACCGGCGCCTGCTCTATCGCCGGGCGACCAACGCCCGCGGCGAACTGAGCCTGGTCTTTCTGGGCGACCGGGAATCCTGCGAGGCCTTCCGGCAGGAATGCGCGCAGGTGGGCGCGCCCCAGCGGATCGTTTTCTGCGTCGTCAGCGAGTCCTCCGCCGCCCCGTTTGCGACCAGTCCGAGCACCCCGTTGCGCGCCTTCTCCACGGTCCTCGAAGACATCCAGCAGGGGCGACTGGAGGTGGAGGCCCTGATCCTGCGCGAGTCGAGCCGCGATCTGGACACCGACCTCGCGCAGCAACTGGTGCAGTTGTATTTTCAGGGGCTGCCCACCTACACCCTCGAGTTGTTCCAACAGGTCTACTGGCGCAAGATTCCACTCTACCGGCTGAACCAGACCTGGCTTTTTCAGGAGGGTTTCCAGATCGCCCGGGAGCCGGTCTTCGAGCGCCTGAAACGCGTGAGCGACCTCGTCCTCGCCTCCGTGGCCCTGGTCATCGCCGCGCCCCTGATCGCAATCGGGGCTCTGGCCGTCTGGCTGGAGGACCGGGGGCCGTGCTTCTTCGTTCAGACCCGGATCGGCAAGAACCGGGTGCCGTTCCGGCTCTACAAGCTGCGCACCATGCGGGCGGACGCCGCCAGCGGCGACCGGTACACCCAGCCCGGTGACGCCCGCATCACGCGGGTGGGCCGGGTGCTCCGGGCGAGCCGGCTGGATGAGCTGCCACAGATTTGGAACGTTCTGTACGGCGACATGAGCCTCATCGGCCCACGGGCGGAATGGGATCAACTGGTGGCGGACTATGAGCGGCAGATTCCCTGCTACTATTTTCGCCACTTGGTGAAGCCCGGGATCACCGGCTGGGCGCAGGTGAACTATCCCTACGGGGGCAACCTGGAGGACACGGTGCGGAAGCTCGAATTCGACCTCTACTACATCCGCCACTTCTCCTTCACGCTGGACGCCTCCATCGTCCTGAAGACGATCCACATCATGCTGTTTGGCAAGGGGCGGTAGCATACGTCATGAGCCGCCCAGCCCATGAGCGCTACCTCCTCCTTGATCACGGCCGCGGTCTCGCCGCACTGGCGGTTGTCTCTTTTCATGCAGCGCACCAGTGGATCGTGGGGCCCGCCCCGGCGGGCCTAACCTGGTTAGCAGCCATCGCGCGGGAGGGATGGCGGGGGGTGCATGTTTTCTTTGTCATCAGCGGCTACTGCATCGCGCAGCTGGCTTGGCGCGAGATTCGCGGACGCCGCTCGCCTCTTCGTTTTCTTCGCGATCGTTTTCTCCGCATCTTCCCGGCCTATTGGGCGGCGTGCCTGCTGGCCGCCGCTCTCGCGCTGCTGGCGCTCCCTTTCAATGAGCTGCCTCTCCTCGCTACGGCCACCGCTCCAGGTGCGCTGCCCAGTTCCGTCAGGGAATGGCTGGGTCACAGCCTGCTCATCGAACCGCTGCTTGGCCAGCAGAGCTATCTGCTGGTCGCGTGGACGCTGAGCTGGGAACTGGCGTATTATGTCATGGTGGCGATCTTGGTGGTGGTCGGCGTGCAGCTGGGCGTCATCCCGGCCCTGCTGCTAGCCCTCTTAGCTGCGCTTGCCGGGGCCTGCCCCCCCTGCCTAGCCCAACTTCCTGCGCTCGGTGGCTGGACCGAATTCACCTGCGGCGCCATGGTTTTCGGTGCTGCGACCGCGCGGCAGGAGGGGCGACCGAGTTGGCCTTGGTTAACCGCCATGGCACTGCTGGGAGGACTGGGGCTGCTCGTGCCGGCGGCGTCGATCATGTTGAGCTTCTCGGCGGCATTTGCCTTCCTGCTCCACTGGTTACGTCCATATGACCACATTCTCGCCCATCGGCCCGGCGTCATTTGGCTCGGGGCTTTGGGCGCGATGTCCTATTCAATTTACCTGGTTCACGCGCCGGTCATCTCCCCCGTGATCAATCTCCTGCGCCGCCAAATTCCAGCTTCAAGTCCCTATTTTCTGGTTCCCATCTTCGTGGCCGGCGCAGCCGGTTTGGCCACCGCCGGCTTTTTCTATCGTTTCGTCGAGTGCCGGGTCGAACAGTGGCGCAAGGCTCGCTGCCCTGCACTCCCCCCCTCACCGCTCTCAAATTCATGAAGACCTACGATTTTCTTGTGCTGGGCGGCGGCAGCGCCGGGTTTAACGCCGCCCGCGTCGCCGCCGGGCTCGGCCTGAAGACCGCCGTCATCGACGGCGCCCGCGACCTCGGCGGCCTGTGCATCCTGCGGGGTTGCATGCCGTCCAAGACCCTCCTCTACACCGCCGAGGTGCTCCATCGGGCGCAACAGGGGAAACAATTCGGTTTGAAGATTCCCTCCGCCCGGCCCGACATGCGCGCGATCCACGCCCGCAAGGTCAAGCTGATCGGCGAGTTTGCCGCCTACCGGAAGCAGGCGCTCGCCAACGCCAAATTCGATCTGATCCGGGCGTATGCCCGCTTTCGGGACGCCCACACGCTCGAGCTCACCAACGGCCAGGTGCTGCGCGCCCGGCATGTGCTGATCAGCACCGGCTCCAAGGTCAGCGTCCCCCCGGTGCCCGGGCTCGCCGCCGCCACCGCCTGGACCAGCGACGAGGTCCTCGACCTCGCTTTCGTGCCCCGGAGCGTCCTCGTGCTCGGCGGCGGGATTGTCGCCTGCGAACTCGCCCAGTTTCTCCGGCGCATCGGCACGCGGGTGACGCTCATCCAGCGCAGCCCCCACCTCCTGCGCGATCACTCCCCGGAGGCTTCCGCCGTGGTCCGGCAGGCTTTCGAGGACGAGGGCATCGAGTGCTTCACGGGCACCCAGATTGAGCGCATCACCCAGACGCAGCAGGGCACCGCGGTCACTTTTCTCCAGGGAGGCAAGCGACGCACCCGCCGCGCCGCGCACCTCTTCAATGCGCTGGGGCGCGAGCCCAACACGGCCGGGCTCAATCTTGGCGCCGCCGGGGTCCGCTCCCGGCCCGACGGCCAGATCATCATCAACCGCTGGCAGCAGACCAGCGCGCCCCACATCTATGCCGGCGGCGACTGCTCCGGCCCCCACGAGATCGTCCATCTGGCCATCCAGCAGGGCGAACTTGCCGCGCGCCATGCCGCCGGGCTCAAGTCGCTCAAGCCGCTCGACGGCTCCCTGCTCCTCAGCGTCGTTTTTACGGACCCGCAGCTTGCGACGATTGGCCGGCTGGAACACGAGCTCGACGCCGCCGGTCAGCCCTATCGGCGCGCCAGCTATCCGTTCAACGACCACGGCAAGTCGATCCTCATGGAGGCCAACTATGGCTACGTGAAGGTTCTCGCGGAGCCCAAACGCGGGCGCATCCTCGGCGCCGAGATCGTCGGCCGGGATGCCGGCGAACTCATCCACGCCTTCAGCGGGCCGCTCGCCATGCGCGCCACCGTCTTCGACCTGCTCCGGGCCCCGTGGTACCATCCGACCCTGGCCGAGATCATCACCTACCCGCTGGAGGAGCTCGCCGACCAGATCCGGCCG
>CAIKTR010000215.1 GCA_903830425.1 uncultured Opitutia bacterium | reverse complement strand
CCCCGCCCCACTCCCAGGCTCAGCCGGGAGGGGGCGCGGCGGCTGGCCGCCGGCCAGCGACCGGCGGCCGTTGCAGCCCTGGGCACACTCACTGGCAGGCTTCGCATTCCTCGCCCCGGCGCTTCGCTTCCAGCGAGCAAGCCTGCTGCTCCTCGGCCGTGTAACTGCGCTTGGCGGGCGACGGCGCCGCCTCGCCCGGCAACGGGTTGCCCGCGGCCGCGGGACTGTGGGAGCCGCCGGCATCACCGGAGTTCTGCCCGCCGTCCTGTCCTTCCTTGATGGCGCCGCGCACCTCCTTCTTCACGGCGACGGTCGCCTTCTCGATGTTGGAGGCGCCGAGGCTGCGGAGGTAATAGGTCGTCTTCAGGCCGCTGTGCCAGGCCGCCCGGTACATGTGGGACAGGGTCTTCAGGTCGGGCGTCTTGATCCACAGGTTCACGGACTGCGACTGGTCGATCCACTTCTGGCGGCGGGCCGCCGCCTCGATGATCCACTTGTGGTCGATGTCAAAGGCGGTGAGGTATTTCGCCTTCAGGTCCGCGGGGATGCTGGCGATGTCCTTCAGCTCGCCGTCGAAGTACTTCAGGTTGTCGATCATCTCCTGGTTCCACAGACCGCGCGCCTTCAGATCCTTCACGAGGAAGGGATTCAGGACGATGAACTCGCCGGACAGGTTCGATTTGACGAAGAGGTTCTTGTAGGTGGGCTCGATGCAGGGGGAGGTCGCCGTGATGTTGGAGATCGTCGCGGTGGGCGCGATGGCGAGGACGTTGCTGTTGCGCATGCCATGCTGCGCGATCTTGGCCCGGACCGGCGCCCAGTCCATCCGGCCGCCGCGCGGCACCTCCACCGGCACGCCGCGTTCCTGCTCCAGCAAGTCGAGCGTATCCTGCGGGAGCAGGCCCCGGTCCCATTTCGAGCCCCGGTAGGTCGAATACGTGCCGCGCTCCCCGGCCAGGTCGGAGGACGCCTCGTAGGCGTAGTAGGCGATGGCCTCCATCGCCTCGTCATTGAACTCCACGGCCTCAGGGGAGGCGAAGGCGTGGCCGCGCAGGTAGAGCGCATGGGCGAGGCCCATCACTCCCAGGCCGATCGGCCGGTGGCGCAGGTTGGAAGTCTTGGCGGCGGCGGTCGGGTAGAAGTTGATGTCGATGACGTTGTCCAGCGCCCGGACCGCCATGCGGATGGACGCCCGGAGCTTGGGATGGTCCAGCGACCCGTCGGGCTTCAGGTGCGAGTCGAGCAGGATCGACCCGAGGTTGCAGACCGCCGTCTCCTCGTTGGAGGTGTTGAGCGTGATCTCGGTGCAGAGGTTGGACGAGTGGATGACGCCGACATGGTCCTGCGGGGAGCGGACATTGCAGGCGTCCTTGAAGGTGATCCAGGGGTGGCCGGTCTCAAATAGCATCGAGAGCATCTTCTTCCAGAGTTCCAGGGCGTCGATTTTCTGGCCGTAGATCTTGCCCTCCTCCGCGAGGCGCTCGTAGCGGACATAGGCCTCCTCAAACTGCTTGCCGTAGAGCTCGTGCAGGTCCTTGCACTCGTTGGACCGAAACAGGGTCCAGGACTGCCGGGCCTCCAGGCGCTTCATGAACAGGTCCGGGATCCAGTTCGCCGTGTTCATGTCGTGCGTGCGCCGGCGGTCGTCGCCGGTGTTCTTGCGCAGTTCGAGGAACTCGGTGATGTCGTTGTGCCAGGTCTCGAGATAGGCGCAGCCGGAGCCCTTGCGCTTGCCGCCCTGGTTGACGGCCACGAGCTGGTCGTTGTGCAGCTTCAGGAACGGGATGACGCCCTGCGACTCGCCGTTGGTGCCCCCGATGTACGCGCCGGTGCCGCGGACCGCGGTCCAGGAACCGCCGAGGCCGCCGGCCCACTTCGAGAGAAAGGCGTTTTCGGCGATCCCCCGGAGCATGATGCCCTCGATGGAGTCATCGACGTAGTACAGATAGCAGGAGCTCAGCTGCGAGTGGAGGGTGCCGGCATTGAAGAGGGTCGGCGTGCTGGAGCAGAAGCGGCGGCTCTTGTACAGGTCGTAGAGCGCGGTGACGCGCGCCTCGCGCTCGGCCGGCTCGTCGAGGAACAGGCCCATCGCGACGCGCATCCAGAAAAACTGGGGCGTCTCGATGCGGCGGGAGGTCTTGGTGGTCTTGTCGACGATCAGGTACCGGTCGTAGAGGGTCTGGATGCCCAGGAAGTCGAACTCGAGGTCCGACGACGGGTCGAGCACGGCGGCCAGCTTGGCCAGGTCGTACTCCAGCAGCCGGGGGTTGAGGCGCTTGATCGCAACGCCGTGCTCCAGGTACTTCCGGAAGGCGCGCTGGTGGGCGCCCTTCAGGGCGCCGATGCCGTCGCGGGTGATGTCCCAGCCAAGAATCTCCTCGTAGAGATAGGTGAGCTGGATGCGCCCGGCGAACTTGGCGAAGTCGGCGTCCTTCTCGATCAGCGTCTTGGAATTGAGGATGATGGTCGCATCGAGATCCTTCTGGGTGATCTGGTCGTACAGCGAGCGGCGGAGCTCGGCCTCGATCTCGTCGCGGCCGAGGCAGAGATCGAGCCCGATCTGGGCGAATTCAATGCGCTTGCGGAGGTCGGCGCCGTCCCAGAAGACGTTTTCACCGTTGGCCTGCTTGACCACGATCATCGCGGACTGGGCGTCCGGCAGCGCGAACGGCGCCTCGGACTCGGTGGCCAGGCCGGCCTCGCGGGCGGCGCTGCGCTGGGCGCGGAACAGGATGTAGGCCTCGGCGACCTTGTAGTGGCCGGACTTCATCAGCTCCTCCTGCACCATGTCCTGAATCTCCTCGATATGGACGAAGGACTGCTGGGAGGAGTGGACCCGCTCGGAGACGGCCCGGGTGAGGGCGACGGCGGGGGCGGAGTCGCGCTGGAGCGACAGGAAGGTCTTGCGGACCGCGATCTCGACCTTCTGGTCGCTCCACGGGACGACCTGGTTGTTGCGGCGAATGACGCGGAGGGTGGACTGGGCGGCGGACTCGCGGTCGATGGAGATCTTGCGGGCCCGGTTGAGGAGGAGGCTCTTGGCGACAAAGTAGGCGTTGTTGTCGACCAGCGTCTTTTCAATGAGCTCGTACAGGGAGTTGAGCGAGAGGCGCAGCGGCGACTGCGGGCGGGCCAGCTCGGTCAGATTGGTGGCGACCTCCCGGCAGATGCGGGAGAGCCAGGCGCGGTTGGTGTCGTTGAAGATGTCCTTTTCCCCGCGGGCCAGGCAGACGTTGGTCAGGGCCTTGCCGAGCGTGTCGGCGACCTCGGCCAGGACGAAGCGCTCCTCGCCGTGCGGGCAGAGCAGGACAATGGCGGGCACCTCGATGGCCTCGGCCGCGACAATATCCCGCCAGGCGTAGTGGGGTTTCTGTTCCAGCGGGGCGTGCACCGTGCGTTTGAGCGCAAGATCATGCGCCAGGGAGTGGTTGCTCATGGGAGGAGGGTCGAAAATTGATCAGCAGGAAGTGGGGAGGGGAAAAATCAGCCGAGCCGATGCCAGCCATGAAGGCGGGCAACTGCACCGGCGGATCGCGGAAATAGACAGCTGGAGACTAGACCGGTGGGAGGGGAGAGCCGACGCGACAGGCGGACAATGCTCAGAGTTCGTCGTCGGCTGCGACGTTGAGGGAGGAAGCTTTTTGGTATTCGGTGACGCGACCTTCGAAGAAGTTCTGCTCCTTCTTGATGTCCATCATCTCGGCGAGCCAGGGCAGTGGGTTCTTGACGCCCGGAGCCAAGGGGGCGAGGCCGACGCCCTCGAGGCGCCGGTCCGCGATGTAGTCGATGTACTGGGTAAAATCCTCGGCGCTGAGACCCACGGAATTGACCGGCAGGCAGTCGCGAATGAACTCCTTTTCCAGCGTCACGGCCTCGGCCATGAGGGCCCGGAGCTCTTCCTTGAATTCCGTGGTCCAGATCTCCCGATTCTCCTCGATCAGATCCATGAAGAGATTGCGGAAGACCTCGATGTGGTTCGACTCGTCGCGGAGGGTATAGCGGAACATCTGGCCGATGCCGGGAAACTTATTCTGGCGATACAGCGACAGCACCATGCCGAACAGGCCGTAAAACTGGGTGCCCTCCATGCACTGACCGAAGACGAAAATGTTGCGGGCCAGGAGCTGCTTGCTGGCCGGCTGGGTCAGATCAAGGCTGCGGCGGAGTTCGCGGGAGACCTTGGTGACGAACTCGTTCTTGCGGACGATCGTCGGAACATCCTCGAACATCGCCTCACACTCATGCGGGTTGATCCCCAGCGAGGAGATCATGTAGAGGAGGGAATCGGCGTGGATGTTCTCCTCATGGGCGTGGCGGCCCAGCACCAGCTTCAACTCGGGAGCGGTGACCAGTTCGCGGACGACGTGCTGGATGTTGTCTCCGACAATGCCCTCGGCGGCGGAAAAATAGCCGATCCCCATGCGGATTATCCAGCGCTCCACTTCGGAGACGGCCTTCTCGTCGCGCCACTGTTCGATATCCTTGCCCATCGGAATATCCTCAGGCTCCCAGTGGTTGGCCTTCATCTTCCGGTAGAGGTCGTAGGCCCACTGATACTTGAGCGGCAGGAGATTGAACGTCATGGTCTGCCGACCGTTGATCACCCGCTTGGCGGCAAACGCCGCCTCGGCCTTGTCCTGATCGAGGACAAAAGTCTTGGAGCCAACTTGGAAGGTTTTGAGCATGGGACCGGACGAAAGAGGAGGGAAAGAGGAGGGGTGCAGATGCGGGACAGACTGGGATTAGCTAAAACTGATCAATACTCGCTGAAGCGTTGTTAACCACAATGGGTGGTGGTCGCAGCTGCTTCGACCACCACCTATTGGTCCCGGGGTTTTGGCCGTCAATAGGCTTGTGGTCCCAAGGCGCTTAAAATTGTTGGGATTTTGGGCTTGCGCAGATTTTGCGCTCTGCTCGCCCAGTGAAAATTTTCCCAGACACGGGCGGGCGGAGATTTTTATCTCCCCCATCCCATTCGCACGCTGCTCCCGCGGCAGCTCAAATGGCGCGCAACTCCGCGGTCCGGTACCAGGCCGGATGGCGCGGGGACTGCGGTCCGACGATTTTACGGTTGGCTTTCCCCGTCCCCGGAAGGCATCTCTCCCCCGCCCTCTCCCTCGCCGTGCACTCCCCGGAATCCGAGTCCCGACCCAGGCCAGCGGCCGCCCTGGCCGCGGCCGTCGCCCTGCTCGCCCTGCTGGGGCTCGCCGCCTACAGCGGCACCTTGGGCGTGCCGTTCCACTTCGACGATGCGTCGGCCGTCCTAGGCAATGCGAGCATCCGTCAGCTCTGGCCGCTGGCCCGTGTGCTGTGCCCACCCCCGGAGGCAACCGTCGCCGGCCGGCCGCTGCTCAACCTGTCGTTTGCGCTCAACTACGCCGCGGGCGGGGTGCATCCCGCCGGTTATCACGCGACGAACCTCGCGATCCACGTGCTGGCGGGACTGGTGCTATTCGGCCTGGTGCGGCGCACGCTCCGACGGCGCGGGCGCAGCGACCCATACACCGACGACGCCACGCTCCTGGCTTTTGCCATCGCCGCCGTCTGGATGCTGCACCCGATCCAAACCGCCTCGGTCACCTATGTTTCCCAGCGGGCCGAGGCGTTGATGGGCTTGTGTTACCTCCTCGTGCTCTACGCCTTCGTCCGCCGCGTCGACTCGCCTCACCCGGGGCGCTGGGACTTGGCTGCGATCAGCGCCGGGCTGCTCGGGGCGGCCTGCAAGGAGGTCATCATGACCGCGCCGGTGATCGTCCTGCTCTACGACCGGACCTTTGTCACCGGTAGCTTTCGCGAGGCATGGCGCCGGCATGCCCGGCTCTATGCCGGACTCGCCGGCATTTGGGTGCTGCTTGCCGTGCAGTTGGCCGGCGGGCGCGGCCAGGCATTCGGCTATGGCCAAGGCCTGAGCGCCTGGGCCTATCTGGTCACCGAGGGTGAGGTCGTGCTGCGCTACCTCGGGTTGGCCGTGTGGCCCCATCCCCTGGTCTTCGATTACGGCGAGGACTGGAGTCAGACTGGGCTCAGGTCCCTGACGACCGCATTGACGGTCGTCGCCCTGGTCGCGATCTCCCTCCGCGCGTTGGTACGCCGACCGTGGCTGGGGTTCCTTGGCGCCTGGTTCTTCATCATCCTGTCCCCCACCTCCAGCCTCGTGCCCATCGCACACCAGCCGATGGCGGAAAATCGCCTCTACCTCCCCCTCGTGGCGGTCGTGATCGGGGTGCTGGTCGGCCTGTACGCCGCGGTGGGCCGGCGGTGGTTTCCCCTCTGGGCGGCCGGATTGATTATCGGGCTCGGCCTGCTGACGCTGCAGCGCAATGCTGACTACCGGGACGAAATCGGCCTGTGGCGCGACACGGTGAACAAGCGCCCAGGCAATGCGCGGGCCCAGTATAATCTAGGCCATGCCCTGGCCGCAGACGGTCGGACCGCGGAAGCAGCCCGGGCCTATGCGAGCGCGCTTGAGCTCAAGCCGAGCTATGCCGAGGCGCATCACAATCTCGGCAATGCCCTCGCGCGCCTGGGTCAGCCGCTGGCCGCCATTTCCCACTACGAAGCGGCCATCCGCCTGGAACCGGGGTACGCCAGCGCCGAGTATAACCTCGGCAGCACGCAGGCGGAAATGGGCCACCTGCCGGACGCCATCAGGCACTTTGAGGCGGCCTTGCGGCTCGAACCGGGGGCGGCCGGGGTGCACCACAGCCTAGGATCCGCGCTAGCCCGGGCCGGGCGCCCCGCCGAAGCCATGCAGCACTACGCCGAGGCCGTCCGCCTCAGTCCCGCTTATCCGGAAGCCCAAACCAACTGGGGCAATCTCCTCGCTCAGTCGGGGCGATGGACCGAGGCGACGGCCCATTATGAGGCTGCCTTGAAAACCGACCCGGATTACCCCGAGGCGCACATCAACCTCGGCAACGCACGGCTCCAATTGCAGCAACCCGACGAGGCGGCCGCACACTATGAGGCGGCCTTGCGGCGGGATCCCCAGTCAGCCGCGGCCCACTACAATTTGGGCAATCTCGGGCTGGCGCGGGGTGAACTGTCCGAGGCCATCGGCCACTACGAGGCGGCCCTCCGCACCGATCCAACCCTGGCGGGGGCGCACCACAACCTCGCGCTGGCCCTGGTGCGGCAGGGACGCGCCGCGGACGCCCTCCCCCACTACGAGGAAACCCTCCGACTCTTCCCCCGTTCGGCGGCGGCCCACCACAATCTGTCCACGGCGTTGGAGCAACTCAGTCGGGCAAGCGATGCGATCGCCCATGAGGAGGAGGCGCTGAGGCTCCAGCCCGACTTTGCCGAGGCGCAGGAGCACTTGGCGCAACTGCGCCGGCGCTAGCGCCGCACCTGCGCGGAAAATACAGTTCCCTGAGCGGCGAAATCGGCTTTCCTGTCAGCCACGTGATGGCAGCGCTCATCCCCAGCGGTCTTTTTAGGCGTCCCTGGCTCCCAGCCCTCGCCGGGGCCGTCCTCGTGCTCGCCGCCGTGGCCGCCTATTCGCGCAGTCTGCAGGTGCCCTTCCTGTTTGATGATGCCCCGGCTATCGAGCGCAACACGACGATCCGCCAGCTCTGGCCACTGAGTGAGGTCCTATCCCCGCCGCAAACTGCAGCCGGAGCGACCGGGCGACCCATCGTCAACCTGACCTTGGCCCTTAATTACGCCGCGCACGGGCTGAATCCCCGCGGCTTCCACCTGTTCAATCTCGTCGTGCATGCCCTCGCCGGCCTGACGTTGTTTGGCCTGGTGCGGCGGACACTGCTCATGGGACCGCTCCGCGGGCAATTCGGCGACGACGCCCTGCCCGTGAGCCTGGCCACGGCAGGGCTTTGGCTCGTGCACCCCCTGCTCACTGAGGCGGTCATCTGTGTCGTGCAGCGCAGCGAGCTGCTCGTGGGGCTCTTCTACCTTTTGACCCTGTATTTTTTTGCGCGATCGGTGGACGCAGCGAAACCCGCGCAATGGCGGATTATGGCCGTGGGGGCCTGCCTGCTGGGGATGGCGAGCAAGGAGGTCATGGCCACGGCACCGCTACTGGTGCTGCTCTACGACCGGACCTTTGTCGCCGGCACCTTTCGCGAGTCATGGCGGCAACGCCGCGGCTTCTATCTCGCCTTGGCGGCCACCTGGCTGCCACTGGCCATGCTGGTGTTGCGGCATCAGCAACGGGCCGGGACGGTTGGATTCGGGTTGGGCGTCAGCCCGTGGCATTACCTGCTGACCCAGTGCCAGGCGCTCACCCTCTATCTCAAGCTCTCACTCTGGCCACATCCGCTCGTGCTCGACTACGGCGTAGGGGTGGCGCAGAGCCTAACCGAAATCTGGCCCCAGGGCCTGCTGGTCATCGCGCTACTCGCGGCGACCGCGCTGGCGCTCTGGCGACGCCCCGTGCTGGGCTTCGCCGGCGCCTGGTTTTTCGTGATCCTCGCACCGAGTTCGAGTTTCCTGCCACTGACCACCCAGCCGATTGCCGAGCACCGCATGTATCTGCCGCTGGCAGCCGTGCTGGCGCTGGTCGTCGCCGGCTTTCGGGCCCTGCTGGACCGAGCCGATGCCCGGATCTGTACTACGCTGGTAGCAATGTTCGGGCTGGGATGGCTCACCCTGGAGCGTTCCAACGACTATCGAAGCGAGGAGGCCATCTGGCTCGAGACGATCGCCCAACAGCCGCTCAATGCCCGGGCACACGCGAGCTTGGGCCATGTGCGGGCGGTGGCAGGACAGTGGAACGACGCGCTCGCCCATTATGCCGAGGCGATTCGCCTCCGGCCAGACTACGCCGACGCGCAAAGTGATTATGCCAGCATCCTGCTGAAAATATCCCGGGCGCCAGCAGCCCTCCCCCACTTGGAGGCCGCATTGCGACTCAAGCCGGCCGATGACGACATCCGCTACAACCTCGCCGTGGCCCAGGCCCAGACGGGTCAGCTGGATCAGGCGATGGTTAACCTCGAGGCGGTACTAAAACAGAATCCACTCAATTCAGCGGCGTGGAATAATCTGGGCGATATCCGGCTCAAAATCGGGCGCCAAGCTGGAGCGGTGACGGCCTTCGAGGAGGCGCTGCGGATCGTTCCACGCTCGGCCGCTGCGCACAACAATGCCGGCACGGCCCTGGCTTCGTTGCGGCGCTGGCCGGAGGCCCTGCGGCACTATGCCGATGCCGTTCAGCTGGCTCCCAATAATCCCACGATCCACAGCAATTACGGCGACGCCCTGTTTCAGATGGGCAATCCGCTGGAAGCGGCGAACGAGTACCAGACGGCCCTGCGGCTGAGTCCGGAGCTGGCCATGCTCCACTACAAGCTGGGCAATGTCTGGCTCCAGCTGAGCCGATTCGCGGAGGCCGAGCACGCCTTCGAGAAAACGCTGCTCCTCCAACCCGATTTTCCACCGGCCCATCATAACCTGGGCCTCGCCCTCGTGCAGCTCGGCCGACCCGCCGAGGCGGTGGCTCACTATCAGGAGACCCTGCGACAGCTGCCGGATTCGGCGGCGACCCATTATAGTCTCGCGGTGGCCATGGCTCAGCTCGGCCGGATCTCCGAGGCCATCATCCACGATGAGGAGGCACTTCGCCTCCAACCAGACTTTCCCTCCGCACGGGACCACCGTCAAAAACTCCTGGAGCAACGATAGGCCCAGTTGCTGCCAGCCCGGAGCGCGCTGGCGCGGCACCCCGGACTCGGCGGCGGGCAAAAAAGAGGCGGCTGCGTTGCCGCAGCCGCCTCGAATAAGCTTAAGCGCCTACCAAGTACTAGAACTTGATGCGCATGCCGGCCTGGATCTGCCAGCGCGAGATCGGCGTGTCGTTGGCGATCACCGGGAGGCCATCCACGTTGCTCTGGGCGAACGTGTAGTTCCATTGGCCCTGACCGGAGTTGGCCGCGGCATTGTAAGACGTCGCCACACCCGTGCTGCGCCGGTAGGAGAACGGCACTTCCTCAGACTGGCCCCAGCTCTTGTCGATGATGTTGCCGAGGTTGAGGACGTTCAGGAAGAGCTCCGTCTTCACGCTCTTCCAGACCGGAATCTCCTGGGTGAGCTTGAGGTCGAGCGTCTGGGTCCACGGGGAAACCTCGCTGTTACGCGAAGGATGCGTGCCCATGTAGTTCGCCAGATTGTTCGTCTGGATAAAGGCGAAGAAGGCATCGCGCTCGGCGGTGCTGGCCCACGCGACCTTGGGATCGCTCGGACCGGCCGGAACGTAGAACAGGTCGTTGAACGTGTAGCCGTCGCCGTTGGCGTCACCCCGGAACACCCACGAATACGGGTGACCCGTGCGGGACTGGTAGATGGCCGCAAGCGTGGTCTTGTAATTCTTGATCAACTCGAACTGGCGGACGACCGTCCCAACAAAGCGATCCTTGATGTTGGTGTTCGAGATCGAGGCGATGTCTTCGTTCGGGTTGAACGAAGCCCGGTTCTGGTAGTTGGAACCGGCAACCGAGGAGGTGACCGGGCTGACCTCGGTGGCATGGCCACGGGTCCAGGACATCGACCAGGCCCAGTTGTTCTTCAGCGGACGGTTGAGCGAGAGCGTGACGCCGTCGCTGACGCCATTCTTCGTGTTTGTCATGTAGAACACGTCCGCGAAGCCGGTGCCGACGGGGCCACCGGTCGAGACGCGGCGGCGACCCGCCACGTTGCCGGAGGTGCTGGTCGTGATGCTGGCGGCAGAGCCGTAGCGCACGCGTCCATCGGGGGCGTAGCCCACGCCATCCGTCGCGACCTTGTAGTTGAGGAACTCAACATTGATGCCGCTCTCGACCTTGTTGTGGTAGGCTTCCGCGGTGAAGTTGACACCCCAGAGCGGGAGCTGGTGGTCAAGCGCGAGATTGCTCTTCCAGAGGGAGGGCTGCTTGAACTTCGGGTCCGTGATGTTGATGTTCGGGCCGGCCAGCGCGCCGCCGGGGATGGGCTGGTTGGCCACATCCGGGCTGAAGACAATCCCGGGGAGCTGAGCGGAAAGCGCCGTCGCATTGGCGACCGAGCCGGCGTTGGAATAGGCGTTCGAAATCCACACGGCCGGATTCTTGCCCTGGAACAGGCCGACGCCGCCGCGCAGCTGGGTTTTGCGCTGGGTTTCAAGCTTGTAGGTGAAACCGATGCGCGGGGCGATGGTCTCGTTGCCGTTGTTGGTCGTGGTGTTGTCCGTGACCAAGCCACCGTTCGGGCGGGTGAAACCAGCCGCGGCAAAACCCGTCGCGACCGGCGGGGCCTGGCCGATGTGCGGGTAGTCGTAGCGGACGCCGAGCATCATCGTGAGCTGCTGGTTCACACGGATGGTGTCCTGCAGGAACAGCGCGTAAGCGTCGTACTGCCAATTCGCGATCGCGTCATTGACGGTAAATCCGGCATACGGCTTGGCCAGCTGATAGGCCGTGGGAGGCGTGCCAGCCTGCCACGTGGTGGGGTTAGCAAAGGTGTAATAGCCGTTCGTGTACTGGATGAACGCGTTGTTGTACTTCGTCGAATCCGACTCGGCACCGCCACTGATCGTGTGGCTGCCAGCCGAGTATTCGGCGATGACCTTCGCGACGGTGTTCTTCGTGACGATCTGGTTCATCTGGCGGGAGGATTCCGTGCCGAACAGAACCGCACCGTTGGTGATGGTCAGGCCGGTGTCGTAGCGGGTACCCGTCAGACCCTGGACCTGCACTTGCGGGAAGGGCGTGCCGTTATTGGCGGGCGAACCGTCAAACTTCGTGTACGAGAAATCCGCTTCCGTCCGGAAATCAGGCGTCCACTGACTGAAGAGCTGCGCCGTGTAGGCATCCGTCTTGCGCGGCTGGGAATACCAGAAATTGCTGAGAGAAGTTGAGGTGCTGCTGGTGTAGTTGGGGAACGCCGTGTCGTGACCGTAATTGCGACGGTAAGAGACCGAGAGGCGGTGAGCCTGAGTGATGTTCCAGTCCAGCTTGCCGATGAATGTGCGCTGCACCGAGGTATTGTCGGCGTTCAGATCACCGGTCGTGTAGCCCAAGGCCTTGGCCTTGGCGACGACGGCGGCGAGCTGGGTCGCATCGGGAGCAAAGTTGGCCTGCGGAGCCGCGGCCTTGCGTTGGAAATCATCGTAGGCGAGGAAGAAGAACAGACGATCCCGGATGATCGGACCGCCGAGCGTGGCACCGTAGGTGGTCTCCTTGAAGGTCTCGCGCAGATTGGTGATGGGGTTCTTGGCGCGCCATTCCTGGTCGGTGCGCTCGTGGTAGAGGCTGCCGTGGAAATCATTGGTGCCCGACTTGATCGTGGCATTGAGCAGCGCGCCGGTGAAGCCACCGTAGCGGGTGTCGTAGGGTGAAAGCTGGACGTTCAACGCCTGCATGGCGTCGAGCGGAATGGGGCTGCGCAGGGAAGAGAAACCGTTGCTGTTCAGACCAAACGTGTCGCCCGCCTGCACACCGTCGATGAGGAAGGAGTTGAAACGGAAGTTCTGGCCCTGCGCGCTCAACTGGCCGCCCTGGTCGAGGGAGCCGAGGAAGAGGCGCGAGTCGAGCGCAGCGACGTCCTGGACATTGCGGCGCACCGACGCGGTGTTGCTGATGTCTTTGTCCGAGAAGGTTGAGGTCGTTCCCATTTTCCCAGCGTCAAAGGTGGTATCCTTGCTGGCCGAGACACTGAAGGCCTCCATCGTCACCACTTCCGTGGTGAGCTTGAAGTCAACCGTGGCATTCCCTTCGAGGGTGAGATAAACGTCTTTCTGCTCCTGGCTCTGTAAATCCTTCATCGAAGCAGAAACGATGTACGGGCCACCTTCGCGCAAACCGCTGAGGTTATACTGGCCGTTGCCACGGGTGACCGCGACCGAACGGGTGCCTGTGGGCTCGTGCAAGACGGTCACGGTCGCGCCGCTGAGGGGAGCGCCATTCTTGTCGGCGACAACACCGTTGATCGCCGAGGTAGTGATACCTTGTCCGAAGACCGCGGTGGTCAGCGAAAGACTGAAGGCGATGCACGCCATCAGGAGATAGGTAATACGGGAGGACTTATGCATGGTTGGTAGGTTCGATTACGTTAATGCCGGCGATGTCCGTCAGCAGCTTGGGATGCCTCACGCAAGACCCGTGCCACTAGCCAGTCAAGCCCCGAGGAAATCAATTCACCAAAGTTCCCCAAACGTAACCGGACTAATAGCAGAACTGCTCTGTGTGAATGCGGTCGAGAAACTGGTTGCCGGTTCCGCCAGCGCGATTTCTACAGGTAAATTACCTATTCAAGGTGGAATACTTCCATCGGAAGACTTGTATTCTTACACAAAGGGAACTCACGCAACACCTGGCAAACAAGGCTCCGGCATTTCATCGGGTAACTTGGGAAACGACAGCTAACGGAGACGGCGCCAAAACCAGAGATCTGCCGTGTTTACTCCCAAGACAAAGACGGCCCTGACAGGCGAATTCTGGGCACATTCTGAGCAGAGGGTGAAGGCTAGGACCGGTGGGCAACCAGCGACACGCACTTGAGTGCGGCAATACTACCCCGTCGTGTCGTCATTGTTCACCTTTGAAACTGGACCGGCACTACCGGCCTTGTCGGCAGTGCACGCATCAGGGGTGTGCCGAGTATGCGACGTGAGTTTCGAGACAAAAAAGAGGCCCGGCTCTTCTTTCGAAGAACCGGGCCATAAACCTGGCAACGACCTACTCTCGCGGGACCTAACGTCCAACTACCATTGGCTGCTCGGGGCTTAACGGCCGTGTTCGGGATGGGAACGGGTGGAACCCCCGGCATGTGGTCACCAGGAAGGGAAACCCGACGAAGTCGGGTAAGTGATAAAGTTTAGGGTAGGCAAAGGAGGTAAAATAAACGCCTAGAATTGATGTCTGCATAAACCGGCAAGGTCATTAGTACCAGTAAGCTGAATGGGTTACCCCACTTACACGTCTGGCCTATCAACCGGGTGGTCTACCCGGACCTTGCACCATCTTGCGATGGATTGTGATCTTATCTTGGGATGGGCTTGGCGCTTAGATGCTTTCAGCGCTTATCCCTTCCGAACATAGCTACCCGGCGCTGCCGCTGACGCGACAACCGGAACACCAGAGGTTCGTCATTCTCGGTCCTCTCGTACTAGAGAATGAACCCCTCAAATCACAAACGCCCACAGCGGATAGAGGACCGAACTGTCTCACGACGTTCTGAACCCAGCTCGCGTACCACTTTAATCGGCGAACAGCCGAACCCTTGGG
>CAIKTR010000214.1 GCA_903830425.1 uncultured Opitutia bacterium | reverse complement strand
CGAGCCGGTGTCGTGGTCCGCCACGGGAAAAACGTTGAGCCGGTTGAGGGCGCCGCTTTGCGCCAGGACCCGCTGGGTGCCCGCGCGCAGGGCCCGCCGCAGCCCGATGGCCGAGAGATGGGGCGTCTTCATGTCGAACGCCCGGGGCTTGACCGCCGCGGGGGCCGGTCGTCGGGGCGCAAGGCGGTGCAGCCGCAGTCGGGGATTGCCGGCAGGGGTGAGGGCACGGGAGCGCTTGAGTTACGTGCGGGCGGGGGACGGGGCAAGGAGATTGTCCCGCCTGGCGGCCGACGGGCCCGCGGGCCCCGCGCCGGTTTTTTCTTCTTCCGCCCGGCAACTTCGTCCTTACTGCCCGCGTGCTTCGCTTCATCGCCCGCCGCCTGCTGGAGACGATCCCCGTCCTGCTGATCATCATCACGGCGACGTTTTTCATGATCCGCTTTGTGCCCGGCGGCCCGTTCACCGCGGAAAAGGCCGTCACGCCCGAAATCCTGCGCAACCTCGAGGCGCACTACGGCCTGAACCAGCCCCTCCACCGGCAGTACCTCGACTACCTGGGCCGCCTGCTGCACGGCGACCTCGGCCCGTCCTTCAAGTACCCCAACCGCACGGTCAACGAGATCATCGCCGACAAGCTCCCGGTCTCGCTCGAGCTGGGCGCCCTGTCCCTCCTCGTCGCCCTCGGGCTCGGCCTCCCGCTCGGCCTCCTCGCGGCCCTTCGGCGCAACACCTGGATCGACTACCTCTGCTCCGCCACCGCGATGATCGGCCTGAGCGTGCCCACCTTTGTGCTCGGCCCCCTCTTCGTGCTCGCCGCCGCCATCCACTTCCACTGGGTCAACGCCTCCGGCTGGTACGGCCCCCTCGACCGCGTCCTGCCCTGCCTCACCCTCGGCTGCGTCTACGCCGCCGCCATCGCCCGCCTCACCCGCGGCGGCATGCTCGAGGTGCTGCAGCAGGACTTCATCCGCACCGCCCGCGCCAAGGGCGCCTCCGAGGCCCGCGTCATCTTCGGCCACGCCCTGCGCGGCGGCCTTCTCCCGCTCGTGTCCTACCTCGGCCCGGCCATCGCCGGCATCCTCACCGGGTCCTTCGTCATCGAGACGATCTTCCAGATCCCCGGGCTCGGCCGCGAGTTCGTCAACAGCGCCTTCAACCGCGACTACACCCTCGTGCTCGGCACCGTCATCCTCTACGCCACGCTCCTCATCGCCCTCAACCTCCTCGTGGACGTCGTCCAGGTGTGGCTGAACCCGCGGCTGAAGTTCGAATAAGCGGCCCCGCTCCGCCGCCCGCCCACCGTGCCCTCCCTCTCGCCCCTCCCCGCCGCCACCCCCGCGCCCGAACCGCTCGAGCCGGGCTCGTCCCCCTGGCACGACGCCTGGGTCCGGCTGCGCCAGAATCGCCTGGCCGTCGCCGGCGGGCTCCTCCTGCTGGTGCTGACCCTGCTCTGCGTCGGCGGGCCGTGGTTCTCCCAGACCTATCAGGCGCAGAACCTCGACCTCGGCGCCACCGCCCCCAGCGGCGCCCACTGGCTCGGCACCGACACCCTGGGCCGCGACCTGTTCGCCCGCCTCCTCTACGGCGGCCGCATCTCCCTCATGGTCGGCCTCGTCGCCACCGGGGTCGCCCTGACGATCGGCGTGTCCTACGGCGCCGTCGCCGGCTTCCTCGGCGGCAAGACCGACACGGTGATGATGCGTCTGGTGGACATCCTGTACGCCCTCCCCTTCACCATTTTCGTCATCCTGCTCATGGTCTTCATGAAAGGGCCGTCGGAGCACCTCGATACCTGGCTGCGCGACACGGTGCACCTGTCGGGCCTGCAGGGCTTCGGCAACATGCTGCTGCTGTTTGCCGCCATCGGCGCGGTCGAGTGGCTCACCATGGCGCGGATCGTCCGCGGCCAGGTGCTCTCGCTCAAGCGCATGGAGTTCATCGAGGCCGCCCGCGCCCTCGGGTTCAGCCGCCGGCGCATCATCTTCCGCCACCTCCTGCCCAACCTCCTCGGGCCGATCATCGTCTACGCCACCCTCACCGTGCCCGCGGTGATGCTGCTCGAGGCCTTCCTCAGCTTCCTCGGCCTCGGCGTGCAGCCGCCGATGAGCTCGTGGGGCGCGCTGATCAAGGACGGCGCCGAGAAAATGGAGGAGTTCTGGTGGCTGCTCGTCTTCCCCGGCGGCGTGTTTTCCCTCACCCTGTTCTCGCTCAACTTCCTCGGCGACGGTCTCCGGGACGCCCTCGACGTCCGGGCCGCCCAGGACTGACCGGCCCCGCGCGGCCGCCCCCGCCGGCGGAAACCCGGAACCCAGCCCCTTTTTCCCGTTCCGTCACCCTGCGTTTCTGCACTTCCGTGCCGGCCCGATTTCCCCCACCCTCCCGCGTTCCATGAACCGCTTCCTGCCCTACCTCAAATATCTGCGCGGGCACCGCACCTACCTGGCGTTCGCCCTGGTCTGCGGCGCGATCAGCGGCCTGGTCTTCGGCGGCGGCCTTCCCCTCGTCACCAACCGGGTGTTTCCCCACCTCTTCACCGAGGGCGTCCGCACCCTCCCCGCCCACCAGATCATCGGCTACGCCCTGCTCATCCCCCTGATCTTTTTCATCCGCGCGCTGGCCGGCTTCCTCAACAACTACTTCATGAGCCGCTGCGGCATCGGCGTGCTCGAGGCCATCCGCGTCGAGCTGTACCGCCAGCTGCAGCACCTGCCGCTGAGCTATTTCGGGCAGAACCGCACCGGCGACCTGATCTCCCGGCTCACCGCCGACACCCAGGTCGTCCAGCAGACCATCACCAGCAGCGCGAGCGACCTGGTCACCCAGCCCCTCACCCTCCTCGGCGCGGTCATTTTCCTCACCGTCACCGCCCTCCAGCACGAGGGCGTGCTCATGTTCCTCGGCTCGCTCGCCATCATCCCCGCCTGTGTCCTGCCCGTCCGCTACGTCGGCAAGCAGCTCCTCCGGCGGGCCGCCGAGAACCAGCGCCTGCTCGGCGACCTCTCCGACCTGGCGCACCAGAACCTCATGGGCGCCCGCGAGGTCCGCGCCTTCGGCCTCGAGGACAAGGAGGTCGAGGTCTTCCAGCGCACCACCCGCCGCCTGTTTCACGTCCAGCTGAAGGTCGTGAAATATTCCCAGATCCTCTCCCCCTCCATCGAGGTCATCGCCTCCCTCGGCATCGCCTTCTCCCTCTACTACGCCTACTACGCCGGGCTCACCCTCGCGGTCTTCATGTCGATCCTGACCGCGCTCTTCGCCTGCTACGAGCCCGTCAAGAAGCTCGGTGCCCTCCACGGCCAGTTCACCCGCGGCGCCGCCTCGCTCAACCGGATCGAGGAGATCCTCCACGCGCCGATCACCATCCAGGATCCCGCCCAGCCCGTGGCCGTCCCCGGGCGCCTGCGCGGCGACCTCGCCTTCGAGGGCGTCGACTTCTCCTACCTCCCGGGGGAGCCCGTCCTCCGCGGCGTCTCCGTCGCCATCCCCGCCGGGACCGTCTGCGCCCTGGTCGGCCCGAGCGGCGCCGGCAAGACCACCTTCGCCAACCTCGTCCCGCGCTTCTACGAGGCGACCGCCGGCCGGGTGACGGTGGACGGCCACGACGTGCGCGCGTTCCGCCTCGCCGACCTGCGCCGCAACCTCGCCGTCGTCTCGCAGGACCCGGTGCTCTTCAACGACACCATCTACCAGAACCTGCTCCTCGGGCGCGCCGGCGCGACCCGCGAGGAGGTCGAGGCCGCCGCGGTGGACGCGCATGCCGACGAGTTCATCCGGACGCTGCCGCACGGCTACGACACAATGGTCGGCGAGCGCGGCTCCCTGCTCTCGGGCGGCCAGAAGCAGCGCCTCGCCCTGGCCCGCGCCTTCCTGCGGAACGCGCCGATCCTGATCCTCGACGAGGCCACCTCCGCCCTGGATTCCCAGAGCGAGGAGCTGATCCAGGCCGCCCTGCGGAAGCTGGTCGTGGGCAAGACCGTGCTGATCATCGCCCACCGCTTCAGCACGATCCGCGACGCCTCGCTCATCCTCGTGTTTGATCGCGGCCAGCTCGCCGCCACCGGCACCCACGCCCAGCTCTACGCGGCGAACCCGCTCTACCAGTCGCTGTACGACCGCCAGCACGGCCCCGCCTGATCGCATGGCCGACGCCCCGCCCAACGTTCTCCTCGTCCGGCGCCGTTACCTCGGCGACATCGTCCTGCTCGGCAGCGTGCTCCGCAACCTGCGGCTGCACTGGCCCGCCGCCGCGCTCACCGTCCTGACCGAGGCCGCCCACGCCGACGTCCTCGCGCTCAACCCCGACGTCACCGGCACCCTCACCTTCCCGCGCGGCGCGGCCGGCTGGCCGGGCTTCCTCCGCCGCCTGCGGCGCGCCCGCTTCACCCACGTCCTCGACTTCGACAACACCGACAAGACCGCCCTGGTCACCCGCCTCACCGGCGCCGCCGTCCGCGTCACGTTCGACCGCGAGACCAACCCGTTCCGGCACCGCTGGGCCTACACCGGCCACGCCGCCGTCACGAACGCGTTCTACACCTCGCAGCACATCACCGAGACCTACCTCGCGCTCCTCGCCCCGGTCGGCGTCCCCGTCGCCACGCGCGAGGTGCGGCTCGTGCCGCGGCCGGCCGACCTCGCCGCCGTCCAGCCGCTGGTGGGGCTGCCCAAGGCCGAGATCCGCAACTCGCGGTTTCGCCGGGTCCTCGTCCATCCCGGCAGCCGCAGCCCGTACCGGCTCTGGCCGGCCGAGCGGTTCGCGGCGGTGTGCGACCGGCTGCAGGACGAGCTGGCCGCGCAGGTCTTCATCGTCTCAGGCCCGGGCGAGGCCGCGCTGGTGAAGCAGATCCGCACCCACGCCAAGATCCACGTCGTCGCGCTCGAGCAGCGGCTGACTGTGGGCCAGTTCGCGGCGCTGCTCACCCAGTTCGACCTGCTCCTCTGCCACGACAGCGGCCCGATGCACATCGCCGCCGCCGTGGGCACGCCCGTCGTCGCGCTCTTCGGCTCGCAGCACGCCGCCATCTGGCACCCGCTCGGCGAGCGGCACACCGTGCTGCAGGCCCCGCTGCCCTGCGCCTGCCTCGGCGCCGCCACCCCCACTCCCTGCGTCCGGGGCGATTCCTACCGCAGCTACTGCGTCCGCCAGCTCGACGCCGCCCTCGTGTTCGACACCCTGAAGGCCAGGCTCGCGCCACGTTCCTGACCACCCCACCCCGCCGCATGAGCCCGCCCGAGCCCACCCTGGTCGTCACTGTCGCCATCCCCACCTACCGGCGCGCCGGGCTGCTGCGCCAGACGCTCGCCGGCCTCGTCGTCCAGGACTACCCGGCGCACCTGCTCGAGATCCTCGTCATCGACAACAACTCGCCCGACGACACCCGGGACGTCGTCGCCAGCTTTGCCGCCGCCCCGCGGCCGCCCCGCCACGTGCTCGAGACCCAGCAGGGCGCCAACCATGCCCGCAACCGCGCCATCCGCGAGGCCCGCGGCGACGTCATCATCTTCGGCGACGACGACATTCTGGTCGGCCCCGAGTGGGTCCGCGAGCTCGTCCGCCCGTTCGCGGAGCACCCCGCGCGCCGCATCGGCGCCGTTGGCGGCGAGGTCATCCCGGTGTTCCCTGAGGGCTGCCCCGCCTGGGTCGCCGGCTTCCACGGGCCCCAGGCGCTGCGCCCCGACGCCGGCCCGCTCCGGCCCGGCCAGGTGCCGATGAGCGCCAGCCTCGCCTGCCTGCGCGGCACCTTTGCCGAGCTCGGCTATTTTGACACCGCCCTCGGCCGCAAGGGCGGCGTCGTGTTCGGCGGCGACGAGAACCTCGCGATCAAGCGGCTGCTGCGCGGCGGCTACGAGGTGTGGTTTGCCCCCGCCGCCCGCGCCCAGCACCAGATGCCGGCCAGCCGCACCACCTTCCGCTATGTGCGGACCCACGCCTTCGACTCGGCCCGCTCGCGGGTCGTCGGGCGCGTCCGGGACGACCGCGACGAGGGCCGCTCGTCCACCGGCTATCTCCTGAGCCGGTTCGGCGGCAACCTCGCCAAGGCCCCCGCGTTCGCCCTGCTGGGCCTGGTGAATTTCGTCCTGCTGCGCGCCGGCGCCGGCAAGCAGTCCCTCGTCCGCGCCTGGCGCTCCTGCGGTTATCTCTACCAGATCCCGCGCTCGCTCGCGGGCAAGATCTAGCGCGGCCGGCCGGCGCCCCGCGCACCCCGCCGCCCACATTTCGGCTTCCTCGCCCCGGATTAGTGTTCATTAGTGTCTGGCCGTGGCTGCTTCCCTTCCCCTCTCCGTTGTCATCGTCGCCCGCAACGAGGCGGCCACGCTGCCGCGCTGCCTCGCCAGCGTGCAGGGCTGGACGGCGGAGACCGTCGTGGCGCTGAACGAGACGACCGACGACAGTGCCGCCGTCGCCCGGGGCCTCGGGGCCGCGGTCCACACCCTGCCCTGGCAGGGCTACCGCGACACCAAGAACGCCGCCCTCGCGCTCGCGGCGCACCCCTGGGTGCTCTCGCTCGACGCCGACGAGGAGGTTTCGCCCGCGCTCCGGCAGGCCCTCACCGCCTTTTTCGCCCGCCCCGACCGCGACGGGTTCGCCGGGGCGCGTTTCCCGCGCAAGGTCTGGTTCATCGACCGCTGGATCACCCACGGGGACTGGTATCCCGACCTGAGCCTGCGGCTGCTCCAGCGCTCCCGCGCCCGCTGGGGCGGCGACGCGTTCGTCCACGAGCGGGTCGAGTGCGAGGGCCCCGTCGCCACGCTGGCGGGCGACCTGCACCACTATTCGTTCCCCACGCTGGCCAGCCACGTGGCCAAGATGACGCCCTTTGCCGACCTCTTCGTGCAGCAGCAGCAGGCCAAGGGCGGGCGTTTCGCCCTGTTTTCCGCCGTGTTCCGGCCCGGCTGGCGCTTCTTCCGCGCCTACGTGCTGAAGGCCGGCTGCCTGGACGGTTATCCGGGTTTCTACATCGCCTGGGCCACGGCCTTTGGCGCGTTCGTGCGCTACAGCCGGCTGTACGAGGCGGAGCGCCGGCAGACTCCCCATGGGTGATTCCCCTCACGCTTTCAGCAAGCTCGCCGAGGAGCTGGTCGGCGACCTGCGCGGCGTTCCGTTCCGCGAACCCCAGCGGCAGGTCAAGCGCCCGACCCGGCCGCTGGCCGCGCTGGTCGAGGAGCTCATGGTCAAGCACCAGGTCGGCCGCCCCTCGACCGAGCAGACCATCCGCGACCACTGGGTCGAGCTGGTCGGGGCCGCCAATGCCGCCTACTCCCACGCCGTCCGCATTGACGGCAAGCGGCTGGTCGTGATCGCCGCCCATGCCGTCGTCCGAAACGAGATTTTCCACCACCGGGAGGAAATCCTCCAGCGGCTCCGCCTGCTGCCGGGCTGCGAGACGCTCAAGTCGTTGAACATCCGCGCCGGCTGAGCCCCCGGCCGACCCCTCGAAAAATACGCTTGCGCCACCGGGGTCGGCTTCGGATTCTGGCCCCTTGCGTTAGTGGAAATCCGTCGGTTGCGGATACCCACCATGACTGGTCCGGCATTCCGCCGGATTGGAACGGTGACGCCGGCTCAACCCCGACT
>CAIKTR010000213.1 GCA_903830425.1 uncultured Opitutia bacterium | reverse complement strand
TTCCCTACACGACGCTCTTCCGATCTCCGCCGGCCCCGGCCGCGGCGTCCCCCCCCAGCGTCCCTCCTCCCCCCTTCCTTTCATGGCCCTCCAGCTTTTCGACTCGCTCTCGCGCACGACCCGCGTCCTCCAGCCCGCGCACCCGGACGGCGTCTTCCGCTTTTATAACTGCGGCCCGACCGTCTACGCGCCCGCCCACATCGGCAACTTCCGCACCTTCGTCGTCAACGACGTCCTCCGCCGCCTGCTCGAGCTCGAGTTCGGCGCCGGCCGGGTCCGGCACGTCCGCAACCTGACGGACGTCGACGACAAGACGATCAAGCGGGCCCGCGACGAGGGCCGCCCGCTGGCGGACGTCACCCGGCAGTGGACGGAGAAGTTCCACGCCGACTGCGCCGCGCTCAACTGCCTGCCGCCGCACGTGGAGCCGACCGCGACCGGCCACATTCCGGAGCAGGTCGACATGATCGGCGTGCTGATGGCGAAGGGCAACGCCTACCGCGCCGCCGACGGCTCGGTGTACTTCAAGGTGGCCTCGTTCGGCCGCTACGGCGCGCTGTCGCGCGTGCACGAGCGGGAGCTTCAGCCCGGCGCCGCGCTGAAGGCGGCGGCGGCCGACGCGGACGAGAAGGAGGACACCAGCGACTTTGCGCTGTGGAAGGCGCACAAGGACGAGGACGGCGCCAACAGCTGGGAAAGCCCGTGGGGCCGCGGCCGGCCGGGCTGGCACATCGAGTGCAGCGCGATGAGCAAGAAGCACCTCGGCGAGACCATCGACCTGCACACCGGCGGGGAGGACCTGCTGTTTCCCCACCACGAGAACGAGATCGCCCAGAGCGAGTGCTGCAACGGCGCGCCCTTCGCGCGGCACTGGTACCACAGCAAGCACCTGCTGGTGGACGGGGCGAAGATGAGCAAGAGCCTCGGCAACCTCTACACGCTCGACGACCTCACGGCGAAGGGGTTCTCCCCGATGGCGCTGCGCTACGCCCTGCTCATGGGCCACCCGCGCAAGCAGCTCAACTTCACCCTGGACTCGCTCCACGCGGCGGAAAGCGCGCTGAAGGGCCTGCGCACCTTCCGCGCCGCGCTCCCGCCCACCGGCGGCGACCCCGCGGCCCTGGCCCCGGTGCGGGCGGCGCTGGACGACGACCTCAACACCCCGGGCGCGCTCGGCGCCCTCTTCACCCTCCTCCACCGCGGGCCCGGCGCGGTCGACGCCGCCGCCTTTGACCGGATCCTGTTCGCCCTCGGCCTGAGCCTGGCGGAGTCCGCCGCGCCCAGCGCCGCCGTCCCGCCCGCCGTGGCCGCCCTCGCCGCCCGCCGCTGGGCCGCCAAACAGGCCCGCGACTTCGCCGCCGCCGACGCCCTCCGGCACGAACTCGCCGCCGCCGGCTGGTCCATGCTCGACCGCAAGGACGGCTACTCCCTCGCGCCCGGCAAAAAATAACGCCCGCCGCCCTACCCGCTACTCACTACTCGCTACTCGCTCCCCGCCCCTCACTACTTTCCGCCATGACCCCGCTTGAAGAACTCCGCCACTCGGCCTCGCACGTGCTCGCGACCGCCGTCCTCCGCCTCTTCCCCGAGGCCAAGCTCGACATCGGCCCGCCGACCGACACCGGCTTCTACTACGACTTCGACCTCGAGCACAAATTCACCGCCGAGGACCTCGTCCGGATCGAGGCCGTGATGAAGCAGGTCGCCGACGAGAACCAGCCCTTCTACCGCAAGGAGGTCTCCCGCGAGGAGGCCCTCGCGATCATCCACGCCCGCGGCCAGGAGCGCTACAAGCTCGGCCGCCTCGCCGACATCCCGGCGGACGAAAAGATCTCCTTCTACCAAAACGGCGAGTTCATGGACCTCTGCGCCGGCACGCACGTGCGCTACTCGTCGAAGCTGAAGGCGTTCAAGCTGCTCTCCATCGCCGGCGCCTACCACCGCGGCGACGAGAAGAACGCGCAGCTGCAGCGCATCTACGGCACCGCCTTCCCGACCAAGGACGAGCTGGCCGCCTACCTCGCGCAGCAGGAACAGGCCAAGCTGCGCGACCACCGCAAGCTCGGCAAGGACCTCAAGCTCTTCGTGATCGACGAGGACGTCGGCCAGGGCCTGATCCTCTGGACGCCCAACGGCTCGATCATCCGGCAGGAGCTGCAGGACTTCATCGGCGGCGAGCTGCGCAAGCAGGGCTACTCCCAGGTCTTCACGCCGCACATCGGCAAGCTCGAGCTCTACAAGACCTCCGGCCACTTCCCCTACTACAAGGAGTCGCAGTTCTCCCCGGTGATCGAGAACGAGTCGCTCGCCCGCGTCCTGGGCGAGGGCTGCGCCTGCGCCGAGGTTTATGCGCGCCTCGAGGCGGTGTCCGGCCAGCTCGCGACCCAGCTCAACACCCGCACCGGCCGCGAGACCATCACCGCCGACCGCGTGCGGCCCGACGACCAGCTGCTCAACGGCTTCATGCTGAAGCCGATGAACTGCCCCCATCACATCAAGATCTTCGCCTCGCAGCCGCACTCCTACCGCGACCTGCCCGTGCGCCTCGCCGAGTTCGGCACCGTCTACCGCTGGGAACAGTCCGGCGAGCTCAACGGCCTGACCCGCGTCCGCGGCTTCACCCAGGACGACGCCCACCTCTTCTGCACCGAGGAGCAGGTCGGCGCGGAAGTCCGCGGCTGCCTCGAGCTCGTCAAGATCGTGCTCTCCACGCTGGGCATGGCCGACTACCGCGTGCGCGTCGGCCTCCGCGACCCCGACTCCACCAAGTACACCGGCGACACCGCCAACTGGGACAAGGCCGAACAGGCCTGCCGCGAGGCCGCCCAGACCCTCGGCGTGCCCTTCACCGAGGAGCCCGGCGAGGCCGCGTTCTACGGCCCCAAGATCGACTTCGTCATCAAGGACGTCATCGGCCGCGAATGGCAGCTCGGCACCGTGCAGGTGGACTACAACCTCCCGGTGCGCTTCGACCTCTCCTACATCGGCGCCGACAACCAGCCGCACCGCCCCGTCATGATCCACCGCGCGCCGTTCGGCTCGATGGAGCGCTTCTGCGGCGTGCTGATCGAGCACTTCGGCGGCGACTTCCCGGCCTGGCTCGCCCCCGAGCAGGTCCGGCTCGTGACGATCAGCGACCGGCTCGACGACTACGCGCGCACCGTGCTCGCCCAGCTCAAGGGCGAGGGCCTGCGGGCCACGCTCGACGAGCACAGCGACAAGCTCGGCGCCAAGATCCGCCGGGCCGAGCTCGACAAGGTCCCCTACACCCTCGTGATCGGCCAGAAGGAAGCCGAGGCGGCCTGCGTCTCCGTCCGCAGCCGCGCCCGCGGCGACGAGGGCGTGATGTCCGCCGACGCCTTTCGCGCCAAGCTGAAGGCCGAGGTCGCGTCCCGCGCCCTGCCGGCCAAGCAGGCCTAGTTCCTTGGGGCGGGGCTCCGGACCGGCCTGACGCCGGCCCGGCCTCCGCGCCCGGTTACGTCCGCCCCGGCTCGCCGTTCACCATCCGGCGCAGGCCGAGAGGGTTTGCCGACTGCAGCTCCGGCGGCAGCCAGGCGTCGGGAAAGCCCTGGTAGCAGACCGGCCGCGCCCAGCGCGCCAGCGCGCGCGTGCCGACCGAGGTGCTCCGGCCGCCGTCGCCCGTCGCCGGATAGGGCCCGCCGTGCACCATCGCCGCGCTGACCTCCACCCCCGTGGGAAAACCGTTCAGGACCAGGCGGCCGGCCTTGGCGGCCAGCAGCTCCAGCAGCTCCCCGGGCGCCCCGGCCTCCGCCGCCCCGGCCTGCAGCGTGGCCGTCAGGCTGCCGGGCAGGTGGCGCGCCACCGCCACCAGCTCCGCCTGGTCGCGGCACCAGACCACCAGCGAGCTGGGGCCGAAGATCTCCTCCGCGAGCTCCGGGTGCTGCCGGAAGGTCGCCGCGTCGGTCTCAAACCACTCCGGCGCGGCCGCCGTGGCGGGCAGCGCCGGGACCTCCGCCCGCGCCAGGCTCCGCACCCCGCCGGTCCGGGCGCGGGCGTCGACCTTCCCGCGGAAATTCGCCCGCATCCCCGGCGTCAGCATCGCGCCCGCCGGCGTGGCAGCCAGCTTGGCGCCGAGGTCGTGGATGAACTGCTCGCCGGCGGCCGTGCGCAGCAGGACGATCAGGCCCGGGTTGGTGCAGAACTGCCCGACCCCCGCCGTGGCCGAGGCGTGGAGCCCGTCGACCAGCGCCGCCGCCCGTTCCGCGAGCGCGCCGGGCAGGATGAAGACCGGATTGATGCTGCCCATCTCGGCATAGACCGGGATCGGCTCGGGCCGCGCGGCGGCCAGGTCGAGCAGC
>CAIKTR010000212.1 GCA_903830425.1 uncultured Opitutia bacterium | reverse complement strand
CGGGCGGTGGAGCGGCTGGCCGCGCGCCTGGAGCCCTTCTTTGCCGCGGCCCTCGCGGCCGTGGCCGACTGCAGCGCCGAGGTGATCTACTGGGGCGCCAACTACGACCAGAACCTGACCTGGCCGGCCTTCTTCAGCGCGGAAATCGCCCCGGGCCTGCAGCGCGCGGCGGCCCGGCTGCACGCGCGGGGCAAGTTCCTGCTCACCCACACCGACGGCGAGAACGAGGCGCTCCTGCCGCTCTACCCCGCCTGCGGCTTCGACGTGGCGGAATCGGTCTGCCCCGCGCCCATGACCCGCTGCACCCTCGCCCAGGCGCGCGCCGGGATGGGGCCGCGCACCACTGTGTGGGGCGGCCTTCCTTCCGTGGCGCTGCTCAAGGACTCGATGAGCGACGCGGAATTTGAGGGCTACCTCGACCGGCTCTTTGCCGGGTTGGGCGCCGGCGAGCGCCTGATCCTCGGGGTCTCCGACAACGTCCCGCCCGACGCCAGCCTGGATCGGATGGAGCGCATCAAGGAGCGCGTCGAGGCGTTCGGACCGGTGCCGGCGCGCTGAGCCGCCAGCCGCGTCACTTCACCCGGTGGACCCGCACCTTCGTGTCCACGTCGTCCAGCAGCAGCAGGAACGAGCCGAGGCGACCCTCCTTGATGCCGATGGTCCGGCCGACCAGTTCCTCCCGGATGGGGTCGATGCCCACCCAGACCTGGCCGTTATCGAGCACAAATCCGTTGGCGCCCTGCCAGGCCGTCACCTTGGCCTGCATGATCGGACGCTCGCGACGTTCCTGCTCCGCCGCGCCGACGAGCCCGAACCGAGCCCAGAGTGAACGCTTCGGCCCGGCCGCCGGCACCGCGGCCGGTGCCGCCGCCACCGCGGCCGCCTCGCTCTCCGCCGCCGCCTTGGCCCGCAGGGTCGCCCCCGTCGCCAGGTACCGGGCAAAGGCCTCGTTGATCAGGCGGACTTCGTCGGCCTCGAGCCGGTCGAGCCGCGCGCGCTGCCAGTCCGCCTCGCTCATGATGGACCTCAGCCCGGGAAAGTCCGGCTCGCCCGCCCGCGCCGCCAACAAGCCCAGGACCAGAAAAGGGAGCAGCCAGCGCGCAGTTTTCATGGCCAAGCTGTGACCTCCCCGGCGCGGAGCGTCAAGTCGCCGCGACGCGAGTTTGACTCCCGTCCGGCCCCGCCCATCACGGGTTCATGACGCGCCCCTCCCTGACAGGTTTCCTCGTGTTCATGCTCGTAGCCGGCGCCGGACGCGCCGCCATTCCCGCCCCCGCCACGGGTGCGACGGCCGTCGCCGCGGTGCTGGACCGCTTTCACGCGGCCGCCGCCCGGGCCGACAGCGAAACCTATTTCTCCCTGTTCGCCCCGGAGGGCGTGTTCCTGGGAACCGATGCGAGCGAGCGCTGGACCGTCGCGGAGTTCCGGGCCTATGCGCTGCCTTATTTCTCCCGCGGTCAGGGCTGGACGTATGTGCCTCAGGCCCGACATGTGGTGCTCGCACCGCAGGGCGACTTCGCCTGGTTTGACGAACTGCTCGAGAGCAAGTCGTACGGCGTGTGCCGCGGCACCGGCGTCCTGCGCCAGGTCGACGGCCGCTGGAAGATCTGCCAGTACCACCTCACCCTGCCCATCCCGAACGCGCTGGCTCCCAAGGTCGTGCAGTTGATCCGCGAGGCTCCCGCCCAGGGTAAGTAGCCGCGCCGGAGCCGCCCCCTCCCGCGAAGCGCGGACGGCCTGGCCGCGGTTATTCGGCTTGTTCGCGGGGCGGAATCATGTAGTTTGGGCTAGTCATTCAGGCTGAGGCTACGACTCGCTGACCGCACCCCACGCAACGACCTTCCTTTCCGATGACCCTCGCGCTTCCAGCAGGCAATTTGCTCCGCCGCCTCGCCCTGCTGCTCAGCCTGGCGCTGGCCGGCTCGTCCCTGGGCCAGGTCGTCATCACCCCCTTCACGGACGTTAACGCCTTCACGAGCGCCCTGAACGGGGCGCCGGTGACGGTGGAGGACTTCACCAGCACCAGTCACTTTCCGCTCACGGATGCCAAGCTGGACTCCACCACCAATCTGCCGGGGATCGGGCTGTTCGCGGGCATGATCCAGCCCGGCGTCACCTACTCGACCGCCATGGGCACGGGTGTTTTTTTCAATATCGACGCCGGGGCGAGTTTTACGGGCGGGTTCCTGGACACGGTCACGGGCAACGGCCCGCTCACCGCCACGTTCAATGGCACCGTCAGCGCCTTCGGGTTCGATACCGCGACGACCATGGGCAGCACCTTCGCCCTTACGATCTACTTCTCCGACGCGACGCCCTACACCGGCACGTTCGCGATCACCAGCACCACCCCGACGTTCTACGGCTTCCAAAGCACCCGCAGCAACATCACCTCCCTCGTGCTGCTCGGGACCGACCTGACCTTCAGCTTCGCGATCGACAATTTCCGCTTCACCAACAGCAACGTGTTCGCCGTGCCCGAGCCGGGCACCGCCCCGCTGCTGGGGCTGGGTCTGGCCGGCTGCCTCCTGTTGCGCCGCCGCCGCTCGCGGACCTGAACGGTCGAGCTCGGACCGCGGCGCTGCCGTGATCCCCGCGCCGTCCCCGGCCATCGCCGGCGCTGCGGCTACACCGAGTACTTGCTCTTTTCCGGCTCGCAGGGCGTCTGCCCCTCGTAGTTGTGCACCGACCCGGCCGTGTCCGCCCACAGCGGCAGGTTGTTGGCCCGGGCCACCCGGGTCTGCACAATCTCGCCTTGGATGTCACTTTCGCGGCCGTGCAGCATCAGGCGGTTGAGCGCCGCGTACAGCACGTCCTCCGGAGTCACCTGCAGGGCTTCAGCCAAGCGAACGACCGGGGCGGATTCCGCCTCGTCGAGATGGAGTTTGATGTTCATGGAATCGCGCGTTGTTAGGAAGCGACCGCAGCCTAGTCCGAATCCCGGGCGGCTGCTGCGCAGATCTTGTCAATTATGGGGTGCGGGCTGACCCGGGAAAACCACGCCGCTCCCCGCGGTCCGCGGCCGCCGGGCCCCGGCGACGGGGTGCGATGCAAGGATAGTTCGCCATTCGCCGTCCGCGCTGTCGTCGTGCCGTATCACGACCGACCACCCCGACCTCCCCCCCTGCGCCGGCTGCGGCCGCTGCTGTCACTTGGTGGTGGAACTGCGGGCCGGGGACTGTGTGCCCGCGGCCCTCGTGGTCGAACACGACGGCGTGCGCTGCATGGACCAGCGGGGCGACGGCGCGTGCGTCGGCCTGGACCCGGCCACGCTGCTCTGCACCCTCTATGCGGACCGGCCGCAGACCTGCCGGGAATTCAACCGCGGCGAACCGCTCTGCCGGCGCACCCTGGCGGCGCCTACTTTCCCTCGGCGTGCTCCGCCAGCACCTCGGTGACCGCATCCGTGAGCTGCTGAAAGCTGAAGGGCTTGGCCAGCGTCCGGTTGGCGCCCACCCCGCCGGCCATGTCGAGCCGAACGTGGCTGCCGGACATCGCGATGATCGGCAGGTCCGGACACTCGCTGCGCAGCACGCGGATGGTCGGCAGGCCGCCATGCGGCATCACGATGTCGGTCAGGATCAGGTCCGCGGGCTCGGCCCGAAACAGCGCCATGCCGTCAAACCCATTGGTCGCGGACCGCACCCGGTGGCCGGCCGCCTGCAGCACCCCGATGAGAACTTCCCGGAATTGATCGTCGTCTTCGAGCAGGAGGATGCTGGCCATGTTCGGGGCTTGGGTTGGAGTCGGCTGCGCACCCCCAGCAATGCTTCCGCCGGCCCCCGAGGCAAGACTCGCGGCAACAAATAACGGGGCTGCGCACCCGCCGGTCGGCGGGCCCGGCCGGGCTCAGACCGCGAAGATCTCCTCCGGACGGAAGAAACGGGCCAGCTCGGCCTTGGCGTTTTCGTCGCTGTCGGAGGCGTGCACGACGTTCTTCATCATGTCGCTGCCCAAATCGCCCCGGATCGTGCCTTTCGCCGCCTTGCGGGAATCGGTCGGCCCGAGGAGATCGCGCACCTGCTGGACGATGTTCTCGCCCTGCAGCGCCATGACGATCACCGGCTGGGAGCTCATGAACTGCTCGATTTCCGGATAGAACGGCTTGGACGCGACATGCGCGTAATGCTCCCGGAGCACGGCCGGCGCGAGCCGGGTCATTTTGCACCCGACCACGGTGAAGCCGGCGGCTTCGAAACGGGCGAGCACCTGGCCGGCCTGGTGCTGGGCCATGCAATCGGGTTTAAAGATCACGAAGGTTTTCTGCATAAATTTTCACCGTACAGTTCAGGCGTGGTTTGGAAAGCCTAGAGTTGTCCGCGAAATTTGCCGGCTCGATCGGCGGCGCGGCGGGCCCAAACGCGAGCGCCTCAGGCGCCGACGCCCAGGGCGTGGCGCAGCGCACCCTCGAGCCCCGGCTGGCGAAAGCGATAGTCCGTCGCGGTCAGCACCTGCGGCACCGCGCGCGTGCTCGCCAGCAGCGTTCCGTCGGCCATGGGCCCGAACACCCCGCGGAGCAGCGCCGCCGGCACGGCGCACACCCCCGGGCGGCCCAGCACCGCCGCCAGCGTCGCGGTGAACTCCGCGTTGGTCACCGCGCCGGGCGCCACCCCATTGACCGGCCCCCGGAGGCGGGGGTCGACCAGGGCGTGATAGACGGCGCCAACCGCGTCCTCGCTGCTGATCCAGCTGAACCACTGCCGCCCCGCGCCCAGCCGCCCGCCCAGCCCCGCGCGGAACAGCGGCAGCATCTTGGGCAGCGCGCCGCCGGCCGGACTGAGCACCACCCCGAAGCGGAGCCGCACCTCGCGGATGCTCCCCGCCGCCGTCACCGCCGCCTCCTCCCACGCCTGCACGACGTCCACGAGAAACCCGCGGCCCGCGGGGCCCGTCTCGGTGCACGGGTCGGCCGCGGCGTCCCCATAAAAGCCCACCGCCGAGGCGTTCACCCAGACCGCCGGCGGGCGGCCGAGCCGCGCCACCGCCGCCCCCAGCGTGCGGGTCGCGTCCAGCCGGCTGCTCCGAATCCGGCGGCGCCGCGCCTCGGTCCAGCGCCCGGCCCCCACGTTTTCACCCGACAAATTGACCACGGCGTCAATCCCCTCGAGCCGGGCGGCGTCGCACTCCCCCCGCGCCGGATCCCAGCGAATCTCCTCCGTCCCGGCCGGTTCCCGCCGGACCAGCCGCACCACCTCGTGCCCCTGCGTCTGCAGGAACGGCCCGAGCGCCTGCCCGATCAGGCCCGAGCCGCCCGCCAGCAGGATCCGGCGGCGCGGCACCGGGCCGTAGCCGGCGGCCAACTCCAGGTCCGCCTTCGTGACTGCGTGCCGCCAGCGGAAAATCCGGGCCAGCCGGCGATTCGCCCAGCCGCCCGCGAGCCCCCGGCCCAGCGCCCCCAGCGGCAGCCGGACGGTCAGGTGGTCGTCGAGCCAGCAGGCAGCCGGTCCGTCGGGGCGGACCGCGGTCCGGTGCGTGCCGGGCGACCCCGGCGACTCCAGCGCGCCGGGCGACCACGGCGGGGTGAGCCGCGCCTGCACCCCCGGGCGCTCCAGCCAGGCCCGCACCTCGGCGGCCGGCCGCGCGATCCGGGTCGTGAAGGTGAGGGTCCGGTCGTTCATGGGGCCAGCGCCCCCGGGCCCGTCTCGCGCAGCTGGTGGTAGGCCGCCAACGCCGCCAGTCGCGCCGTGGCATGATCCACGATGGGCCGCGGATAGTTCTTGCCCAGCACCACGCCGGCCGCCGCCAGGACCGGGCCGGGCGCCTCCCACGGCGCGTGCAGGTGCGCGGCCGGCAGCCCGGCCAGCTCCGGCACCCAGCGGCGGACGTACGCGCCCTCCGGATCGAACTTCCGCCCCTGCAGCACCGGCGAAAAGACCCGGAAGAACGGCGCGGCATCCGCGCCGCAGCCCGCCGTCCACTGCCAGCCCAGCGTGTTGTTCGCCAGGTCGGCATCAACCAGCGTGTCCCAGAACCACGCCGCGCCCGCGGTCCACGGGAGCCGGAGGTGCTTGACCAAAAACGACGCGGCCACCATCCGCACACGGTTGTGCATCCAGCCGGTCTGCCAGAGCTGGCGGAGGCCGGCGTCCACGATGGGATAACCCGTCCGGCCCTCCTGCCAGGCGCGCAGGTGCGCCCCGCCGGGGTCCGCCGCCCAGGGAAACGCGGCAAACCCGGCGCGCAGCGGCTGGGCGGGCGTGTGCGGGAAATGCCGCAGCAGGTGGTGCGCGAACTCGCGCCAGCCCAGCTCGGCCAGAAAGACCCGCGCCCCGTTGCTCGGCGGGAAAACCCCGGACTCCTTCGACCGCGACTTCACCGCGGCCCAGACCTGCCGCGGACTGAGTTCGCCGCTGTGCAGCCAGGGGGACAGCAGCGACGTGCCGTCGAGGTCCGGCCGATTCCGCTCGTCCGCATAGCGCTCCATCGCCGCGGATGCAAAGCGCGCCAGTCGCCGGGCCGCGCCCGCCTCGCCCGGCTGCCAGTGATCGGTCCAGCCCGCGGCCCAGCGGGCCCGGACCGGCAGCTGCAGCTCCTCCAGCGCCAGCGAGCCGGGCCACCGGGCCGGCGCGGGCAGCGCCGCGGCGGTGAACTTGAGCGGCGGGGCGACCGGCAGGGCCAGGCAGGCCCGCCAGTACGGCGTGAAGACCTGGAACGGGCGGCCCTGCCGGTTCAGCCCGGCCGGCGGCTCGTGCAGCAGCGACCCGTTGAAGCTCTCCACCGCCAGCCCGCCGGCGGCAAACTCGGTCTGGATCACCTGGTCCCGCGCCTCGATCGCCGGCTCGTGGCACCGGTTCCAATAGATCGCCCCCGCGTCCGTCCCCGCCACCAGCTCCCGCAGCACCGCGCGCGCGTTGCCCCGCCGGATCAGCAGGCGGGAACCCAGCCCCCGCAGCGACGCGTCCAGCGCGGCCAGCGCGTGGTGCCGCCACCACCGCGCCGCCCCACCCGCCCGCCAGGCACCCTCGCCGGCGTCGTCCAGGATGTAGAGCGGGATCAGCGGCGCGCCCCGCCGCAGCGCCGCCTGCAGCGCCGGGTTGTCCTGCAGCCGCAGGTCCCGCCGGAACCAGAGCAGCGTGGGCGTCGGTGACATGGCTCCACGGAGTGACAAGCCCGCCACTTTGCAAGCCCGCCCGCGCCCGCGCCTACAGCGACTCCTGGTACAGCCGGGCGTAGCCGTCCGCCGCGTTTTTCCAGCTGAAATCCCGCGCCATCCCGCGCCGCTGCGTGGCGGCCATCCGCGGCGCGTCGGCAAACAGCGTCAGCGAGCGGTGCAGCGCCGCGCGCAGCCCCGCGGCGGTGGGCGGGCACATCAGCCCCGTGCCCGTCTCCGGGTGGGCGTCCACGTCCGTCACCGTGTCCATCAGGCCCCCGACCTGGCTGACGATCGGCACGGTGCCGTAGACCTGGGAGTACATCTGGTTCAGGCCGCAGGGCTCGAAGTGCGAGGGCATCAGGAAGAAATCGCTGCCCGCCTCGATCAGGTGGCTCATGCCCTCGTCCAGTTTCGCGCTGAGCATGATCTTCGCCGGCGACCGCTCCGCCATCGCCCGGATCGCCTCCTCGTAGCGCGCCTCGCCCGACCCGAGCAGGACCAGGCGGCAGTCCTGCCGGTGGAAGAAGGTCTGGTTCGCCAGCAGCAGGTCCAGCCCCTTCTGCTCCGCAAAGCGGCAGACCATGCCGTAGATCGGGCCCGGGAAGTCGACCGCGAAGCCGCAGCGCTTCAGCAGCTCCGTCCGGCAGATCCGCTTGCCCGCCAGGTTCGCCGCCGAATACCGGGCCGGCAGCAGCGCGTCCGTCGCCGGATTCCACACCGCCAGGTCGACCCCGTTGAGCAGCCCCACGATGTCGTGCTCGCGCGCCTGCACCACCCCCTCGAGGCCGTTGCCGAACTCGGGCGTCTGGATCTCCTGCGCGTAGCGCGGGCTCACCGTCGTCACGCGGTCGGCAAACAGGATGCCGCCCTTCAGCAGGTTGGTCTGCTCGTAATACTCCAGCCCGTCGACGTTGTTCAGCTCCTCCGGCAGGTTCGTCCGGGCGAAGACCCCGCGGGGATACAGCCCCTGGTAGGCGATGTTGTGGATCGTGAAGACCGTCTTCACCGCCAGCGTCACCCCGTGCTTCCGCTCGGCATCGCGCACCAGCAGCGGCAGCAGCGCCGTCTGCCAGTCGTGGCTGTGGACCACGTCCGCCTGCAGCCCCGCCAGCCGCAGCGTCTCCACCACGCCCTTGCAGAAGAAGATGAACCGGTCCGCGTTGTCCTCGTAGTCGCGCTCCCCGTTGCCGTAGGGCTGGCGGCGGTCGAAGAACTCCTCCCGGCACACCAGGTAGACCTGCAGGTTCTTCCGGGGCGAAAACACCCGCACGTCCCCGGTCAGGAACTCGTCGCCCATCTCGATTTTCAGCCGCAGCCGGCGCTCGGCCGCGGCGGCGTGCGGGTGCTCCAGCGCCGCCCGGTAGCCCGGCAGAAACACCGCAACCTCGTGCCCCTGGTCCGCCAGCGTCCCCGCCAGTGAGGCGACCGCGTCGGCCAGCCCTCCCGTCTTGAGATACGGGAACAATTCACTCGCCGCCTGGACGATTTTCATCGCCCGAGGATAGACATGGGCCTTTCGTAAGGCCAACAACGAAAGCACGGCACCGGGTGCCGGATGCCCTCCCCCCATGACCCTTCGCGACCGCCTGCTCGCCCACGTGCGAGAGGCCCACTACTCCCCCGCCAACGAATTTGAACTCTCCCGCCGCCTCGGCCTGACCAAGAAGCAGCGGGCCCAGCTCGCCCACGAGGTCCGGCTCCTGCTGAAGGACGGCGTGGCCCTCCGCGGCCGGAACGGCCGGATCAGCCCGCGCGGCGCCCAGCCCGAGCCGGCCCCCGCCAGCGCCGCCCGGCCCATCTTCACGCCCACCCGCCGCGGCGCCCCGCCGCCGCCCCCCGCG
>CAIKTR010000211.1 GCA_903830425.1 uncultured Opitutia bacterium | reverse complement strand
GCGGCGCGGGTGCAATGAATGCATTGGCTGCGGGCGGAACGGGAGCCGGCCGGGCGCTTGGCGTGGTTGCCACGGGCGCCGACGGCACGGGGACGACTGGAGCGAGGGCGGGGGCCGCAGGCTGGCCGGAAGGAGCGTTGCGGACGGTGGCCGGAGTGGGCGCGGTGGAAGCGCTCAGGGGAGGTGAAATAGGGCTCTCCACCTCGGTTGGAGCCGAGGAAGCGGGCGGAGGGGTGAGCGGGGAAGTGCTGACCGGGGCCGCAGCCGTAACCGGGGCTGGACTGGGCGTGCTCGCCAGCAAGGGCGCGACTGGTGCCAGTGCGGGCGCGTTGGTGAGCGGGGCCGCGGGCGGAGCCGGATTGGTCGCAGCGGTTGTGGGCGTCGGCGGCGTGAGCGCCGCGGCGGCGGTTGGCGCAGGCGCGCTCGCGGGCGCGACCAACGCCGGAGCCGTTGCCCGGTTGTCGCCTGCGGGCGCGGACGATGCAGGGGGAGGAGCGATGGGCGAGGCGGCGGCTGGGCTGGGGGATGAGCCGGCGGCGACTGGGGTGGCAGGGACCGCCAGGTCGGTTGCCAAAGTGGGAGCGGGTCCCGCAGGCGGTTGGGGTGCCGCTGACTCTGGCGCAGCGAGGGTTGGGGCCATCTCCGGTGGGCTGGTCAAGGCGACCGCTGCGGTTGACTCCGCGCCGGAAGGGATGGCGGCCACGGCCTGGGCCGCCGCCGGCTGCGGGGGAATAACGGGGCTCGCCAAACCGGAAAGAATCCGAGCGCTGCGCGCAAAATTGCGCGCGCTGGAGGTCGTGGCCGGCGTCTGGCCGCGGGACAGGGCCTGTTCGAGTTCATGCCAGCGGTGCCCCTGCCGCGCCTCGGCCTCGCTGGTGTTTACCAGCTGCTTGCCGACGTGGTGGACCGTCGCGGTGTTGGCTTCGGCGTTGGCCACAACGCGCTTGAAGTCCTGGACACTCTCGTCGAGCAGCGTGTTAAGCAGGGGCAGCGGTTTGACCTGGGCCCTGAGCGCGGTCAGGGCTTCGTCAAACGCAACCTGAACAGTGTTGATCTGTCCGTCGATAGCGTTGGCTAGGTTCGCCCATTCCTGCGCGCCCAGCTTGCCGTCCTGATTGGAATCGAAGGGGGTGACATCGATGCCGGCGTCCTGGCAGGTCTGCACCAGGCTGGAGCTGATCGGCAGGGTGGTGACATCAAACAGTAATTCGTTGGCGAAGGCAGTGGTGGCGACGGTCTCGCGGGAGCCCGGAGTTGCGCCCACGGGCGCGCCGAGCAGAGTCCACGCTGCGGCGCTCGGGCCCATGTTCAGGATATAGCCATCGTTGCGGGTGGCGTCAGCAGCGAGACCGCCGTCAGCGGCGAGCGTGATCCGCGGGTTGCGGTTGGGCCCCAGATTGCCGATGTCGAGCTGCTGCTCGCCGCGGGTGGCCAGCAGGCTGGCGGGCGTGCCCGGGGTGACGGAAATCTTCGTGCCGTCGGAGAGCAGGAAGGTGGCGTCGGTGAGGAATTGCCAGCCCGAGCCGCTGGGCGGCACGGTGTCGACGCGCCCGTCGGGCGCGATGAGGATGCCGGTTCCGCTGGCGTCGGTGAGGGAAACGGTGCCGGAGTTGCCCCAGACCGACAGGTAGGTCTGGGGCGGATTTCCGGCCGTGAGCAGGTAGCTGTCGGGCGTGGTGCCGGCGACGCTGGCGAGGGCGGAGTTCGCGGTCGCCACGCCCTCGGCCGCGGTGGTGATGAGCGTCTGGGCTGCGGCGATCACGTCCTGGGTGGCGGCGATCCGCGCGGCGTCGGGGGCGGGGTCGGCCTGGAACGCGGCGAGCTGGGTTTGGGCGGCGGTCAGAGCGGTGTTGGCGGCGGTGGTGACCGTGGCGAGGTCCAGCAGTGCGGAGGTGTTCTGGTTCGCGGCGAGCTCGCCGATGGCGGTCTGCAAGACGGTGCCGGCGGTGGCGAGGTCGTCGGCGAGCGCAAGCTCGGGGAAGGCGGTGGTGGCGGACGCCTGCGCGGTGTTGGCCAGACTGAGCGTCGTGGTGGAGTCTTGCCGCACCGCGGCGAGACCCGCGTTGGAGTTGTTGGCGGAGGTGACGCCCTCCGCTGCGGTGGTGAGCAGCGATTGGGCAGCGGCGATGACGTCCTGGGTGGCGGTGATGCGAGCGGTGTCCGGGCTGGGAGCGGCCTGGAGCGAGGCGAGCAGGGTCTGGGCGCTCGTGAGGTCGGCGTTGCCCGCGGCGGTGACGGTGGCGAGGTCCTGCAGGGCGAGGGTAGTCTGGTTGGCGGCGAGCTCGCCTAGGGCGGTCTGGAGCTGTGCGGCGGAGGAGACGAGGTCGCGGGCGAGGTTGAGTTCGACCGAGGCGGCCGCGGTTGAAGCCTGGGCGGTGGTCGCCAGGCCGGCCGCGGTCGTGGCGTGGGTCTGCACCGTGTCCAGCCCGGCGGCGTAGGCGGTGTTGACGCTCGCGGTCAACGTGCTCGCCGCTGGGGCGGACGCGCCGGTCCACGCCGGCTGGGTCAGCAAACTAAGGGAGAGGGCCTCCGCATTGCTGGCCTCCAGCGCGGCGTTCAGAATGGCGGTATACCAGGCCTGCGTGCGACCCAGGGATTCGATCAAGCTGCGCACCCCCGAGGCCGAGGACTCCAGCACGCTGAGGTCCTCCGATTGCACCATGGCTTGATACGCCAGGCTCGGGTCCATGCGTTCAAGCTGGCTGATTTGGGTGCTGGACAGACTAAACACGGGGCAAGGGAAGCAGGCGGCGTGGAGGACGGTCAAATGCCACCCCTCGGATTCCGCCAAAAGTCACCTATATGGGTGAGGCAATGTTCACCCCCCCGGGCGGAAGAGGGGTGGGGCGCCGGACTTTGGTCTTTTCCGCGGCCCAGGAAAAGGTGGTGAGGTCGCCGCCATACCAGGCGACGCCATTCTCCACGCCGTCGCTGACGGTGGTCAGGTAGCGCTGGTAGAAGGCGAGGATGCGGGCGGCCGGCAGGGCGTCGGCGGGTCCGCGCGCGGTCGGCTGCACGTGCCCCCGGATCCAGCGGATGCCCACCTGGCTGCGCTGCACCAGCTGCAGCAGGCGCACCAGGTCGCCGAACGGGCTGCGCAGGGTGCGCGGGCCGGCGCCGCGCTCGATCAGCACGATATAAAAAATGTCCGGATGGTCCGGCGGTATGCGGTAGACTATTCGCGTGCGTCCCAGGGTGAGCTGCCACCCAATCGGCGCCGCCCCCAGCATGGCGGCCGGCTGGTACCGGACGGGGCGCAGGTCGGGTCGGTGATCGTCGAGCCAGCGGGTGAAAAGGTCGCGCGGCATGGTAAATGGGGGGCGCGGGCTCAGGGCGGGCCTGACGGGCGCAGTTCTTTGACCCAGCGGAGCACTTCGGCCATCGGCTCAATGAGGTCGGAGGGGATGTAGTGATCGACCGCGACGTTGGCGTAGAGCGCGCGCGCCAGCGGGATGTTCTGCATGACGGGGATGCCCTGTTCGCGGGCGACGGCGATC
>CAIKTR010000210.1 GCA_903830425.1 uncultured Opitutia bacterium | reverse complement strand
GCCCTGCCGCGCGCCGATGCGGCGTGGACCCTCGCCGCCACGCGCGCGGGCCAAACGGTCACGCTGACCGTCGCGCCCGCGCCGGGCGCGGCGCCCGCCGGCGGCCATCGGCCGGCCGGCCTGCATTTCTTTGCCGACGACAACTACGTGGCCTATGAGCTGCCGCAGACCTGCCAGGCCACCGGCGCGGGCGGGTTCGTGCTCACGCTGCCCATCGCGCCCGACAGCCCGGCGGGCCAGGCGAAGCTCACGGGGGTCCTCACCGCCGAGAACGGCTGGCGCGCCGACGGCTCGCTCCGCGGCCTGCGCGTGGACCTCGCCTGGGGTGCGGCCGCCGTCCCGGCGGCCCCCGCCGGGGCCCCGGCCCCGGCGCCCGGCGGGCTGCTCGGCACCCTCGCCCTCGCCTTTATCGGCGGACTGATCCTCAACCTGATGCCCTGCGTCTTCCCCGTGCTCGGCATCAAGATCCTCGGCTTCGTGAACCAGTCCGGTCAGGACAAAAAGAAGGTGGTCACGCACGGCCTGGTGTTTGCGCTCGGCGTGCTGCTCTCGTTCTGGACCCTCGCCGGCGTGCTCGCGGTGCTGCGGGCCGGCGGCGACAAGATCGGCTGGGGCTTCCAGCTCCAGTCGCCCGCCTTCGTGTTCGTGCTCGCGGGGCTGATGCTGGTCTTCGCGCTCAACATGAGCGGCGTGTTCGAGTTCGGCCTCGCGGCCACCGGCGTCGGCTCCAACCTCCAGGCCAAGTCCGGCTACGCCGGCTCGTTTTTCACCGGCGTGCTGGCGACGGTCGTCGCGACCCCCTGCTCCGCGCCGTTCCTCGCGCCGGCCCTGGGCGCCGCGCTCGCGCTGCCCGTCGGCGAGTCGTTCCTGATCTTCACCGCGATCGCGGTCGGCCTCGCGCTGCCCTACCTGCTGCTCTCGATCTTCCCGCAGGCGGTGAAGGTGCTGCCGCGCCCCGGCGCGTGGATGGAGACCTTCAAGCAGTTCATGGCCTTCCCGCTCTACGCGACGGTCGGCTACCTGGTGTGGGTGCTGGCGGGCCAGACCCCGGAAAGCGGCCTGCTCATGGCCCTGTTCGGCCTCGTGCTCGTCGCCCTGGGCGTGTGGTGCTACGGCCGCTGGAACGCGCCCGGCGCCTCCGCCGGCCGCGCCCGGTTCGGCCTGCTCGCCGGCCTCGCCATCTTCGCGCTCGGCGCCTGGACCGGCTGGCCGCAGGCCCCGGCCGCCAACGAGGTCGTCTGGGAAAAATGGAGCCCCGAGTCCGTCGCCCAGCTGCGCGCCGCCGGCCGCACCGTGTACGTGGACTTCACCGCGCGCTGGTGCGCCACCTGCCAGGCCAACAAGAAGCTCGTGTTCCACTCCCCCGCCGTCCTGAAATATTTCGCCGAGCACAAGATCGCCACGCTGCGCGGCGACTGGACCAACCAGGACCCGCAGATCACCGCCGAGCTCGCCGCCTACCACCGCAGCGCCGTGCCCTTCAACCTGATCTGGCGGCCCGGCCACGAGGCGCCGGTGCTGCTGCCGGAGCTGCTGACGCCCGACGTGGTGCTCAACGCGCTCCAGCAGCCCTAGGCGGGCCGGCGGCGCGCGGCCGCCCCCCGGAGAAATAGAGTCGTGTCGCCCAGCCCTTTTCGCTGGGCTGGGGCGCACCTGCGATGATCACGCCAACCCTCTACGCGAGCCAGGCCGGCGCCCGGCTGGACAGCAATGTACTCACGGGCGGGGGGACGGACGACACCCGCGCGCTGCAACAGGTCCTGGACCGGGCCTCGACCGAGGGCGGGGTCCGGCTGGTGCTGGACGGGGCGGCGCGGGTCAGCACCCTCCAGGTCCATTCCAACACAACGATCGAGTGCCTGCACTCGGCGTGCGGCCTCTACCAGAGCGACCATTCCGACTGCGCGCTGCTGATCAACGCCCACCCCTCCGCGGGCGAGATCATCGACCGCAACATCACCCTGCTGGGCGGCACCTACAACCAGAACTGCCGGCACCAGGCGCACCACGTGCCCGCCGAGGTGCACTACTCCAAGGCCGAGCGCCTGGTGGTCGCGCTCGCCTTCTTCGGCGTCGAGAACCTGCTGGTGCGCGACGTGACGGTGCGCGACCAGCGGACCTTCGCCTTCCTCATCACCAACTGGCAGAAGGTGACGCTGGAAAACATCCGGCTGGAGCTGCCCAGCTTCATTCACTCCGGCAACCAGGACGGCATCCATCTCCAGGGCCCGGGCCGGTTTCTCGTGCTGCGGAACATCCAGGGCCGCACCGGCGACGACTTCATCGCCCTGAACGGCGACGAGGAGACGAACGGGGAGCAGAGCTGGGCCCACCCCTGCGCCACGGTCGGCCCGATCACCGACGTGCTGATCGACACCGTCATGGTCGACGACGCCGCGCAGGTCGTCCGCATCCTCTCGCGCGAGAGCCTGCACGACCGCATCACCATCCGCAACGTCAGCGGCCACTACCGCAGCTTCGGCTTCTACCTCAGCGCCTGGGACTACAAGGCCAAGGGCCTGCCGGGCAACTTCGGCTCGATCCTGTTTGAGAACATCGACCTGCGCCAGACCCAGCCGGACTACACCTACACCGAGCCCTTCCTCTTCCGGATTTCCGGCCGCCACCGCAGCCTGACCCTCCGCAACATCAACTACCACGACCCGGTGGACGACCGCTACCTGATCCACCTGGAGGGCAAGACCGACATCCCGGACATGGGCGACACGCCCGCCGAGGTGGAGTCCCTGGTGATCGACGGCCTGCACATCCAGGACACCGGCGACACGCCCCAGACCCGCCCCTACCTCAGGGTCAGCGGACACGTCCGGCG
>CAIKTR010000209.1 GCA_903830425.1 uncultured Opitutia bacterium | reverse complement strand
TGCGGGTCCGCCAGCACGCCGGCGAGCCACGCGACCTCGGCGCGGCGCGCGGCGGCCGTCCCGGCGGTGCGCGCTAGCACCCGATGGATGCCGATCCGGTCGCGGGGCACCCCGCCGTGCGTCGCCAGCTCCGCGAGAAACGCCGCCCGCGCGGCGCCGGGGTCCCCGTGGGCCGCCAGCACCTCGGCGGCGTGCACCTTGGGCCAGCCCGACTCGGTGACGAGCGCGGCGCGCAGGACGCGGCGCGCGGCGCTCGCGTCGTCCTCGGCGCGCAGGCCGGCGCCGGCGGCCAGCGCCGCGAGCACGATCCAGGCCGCTGCCAGTGGGGGTGAAAACTTCATTTTATTTGACGCCCCGACAGTTTCACGATGTGAAACAGAAGTCCAGCCCCCGGCGGGCGGAGCCGCCGTCCCTTTCATGCCCTACACGTTCACCCGTTCCCAGGCCCTGTTTACCCGCGCGCAGCGCAGCATCGCCGCGGGGGTCAACAGCGGCATCCGCAAGCTGGAGGCGCCGGTCCCGCTCTATTTCGACCGGGGGTCGGGCCCGAACCTCTGGGATGTGGACGGCAACCACTACCTGGACTTCCAGCTGGGGCAGGGGGCGCTGTTCTACGGCCACGCCCCGGCGGGCATGGCGGACGCGCTGGCGGCGCAGGCGCGGCGGGGCACGCACTGGGCGGCGCAGTGCGAGCTGGAGATCGAGGTGGCGGAGCGGCTGCAGGCGATGATCCCCGCGGCGGAGCTGGTGCGGTTCAGCAACTCGGCGACGGAGGTGGTGCTGACAGCGTTCCGCCTGGCGCGCGCCCACACCGGGCGGAAGCGGATCCTGCGCTTTGAGGGCCACTACCACGGCTGGGCGGACGAGGGGCTGGTGGGCTTTGCGAACCCGGCGGACCGGTGGGGGGACGACGAGCACCCGGCGCGCACGCACCCGAGCCAGGGGGTGATCCCGGAGGTGCTGGAGCAGTTTGTGGTGGCGCGCTGGAACGACCCGGCGCACCTGCGGCGGGTGGTCGACCAGCACCGCGGGCAGCTGGCGGCGATCATCTTCGAGCCGGCGCTGTGCAACACCGGCTGCCTGGAGCCGGTGCCCGGCCTGATGGGCACGATCCGCGAGCTGTGCGACCGGGACGGGATGCTGATGATCTCGGACGAGACGATCACGGGCTTCCGCTTCGGCGCGGGCGGCGCGCAGGGCTATTACGGCTACCGCCCGGACCTCACGGTGCTGGGCAAGGCGATCGGGGGCGGCACGCCGTTTGCGGCGCTGGCGGGCACGCGGGCGGCGATGGCGAAGATCCTCTCGGGCGAGGTGATCCACGCCGGCACGCTGAACGGCAACCCGCTGTGCCTGGCGGCGAGCCGGTGGTGCCTCGACGAGGTGGCCAGGCTGGGCGCGGCCCACCCGGCCGGGATCCAGCGGCTGGGCCAGCGGCTGATGGCCGGGCTGGCGGAGCTGGGGCGCGCACACGGCGTGCCGCTGCGGCCGCAGGGGCCCGGGCTGATTTTCCACACGGTGCTGCTCAAGCCGGGGGCCGCCGAGGGCGCGGTGCGGGACTACCGCGACTACGTGCAGCGGCACGACGCGCCGCGCTGGGCGCACCTGCGGCGCTGCCTGCTGGAGGAGGGGGTGCGCGCGATCGAGCGCGGGCTCTGGTCCATCAGCCTGGCGCACGGCGAGGCGGACATCGACGAGGCGCTGGCGCGGGCGGCGCGGGCGTTTCCGCGCCATGCGGCCCAGTGGGCACCGCCGGCGGCGCGCGGGTGACCGCGGCGGACCCCTCCCGGCGATGAAGCCCCGGATCCTGTTGGGCGGCCTGTTCCACGAGACGCACACGTTTTTGCCCGCGCCCACCCGCTGGGCGGATTTCACAGTGACGCGCGACGCGGCGCTGCTGGCGAAGGCGGGCGACGAGTCGCCGGTGGCGGGGTTCCTGGAGGCGGCGGCCCGCCACGGCTGGGAGGTGGTGCCGACGGTGGACGCGCGCGCCACGCCGAGCGGCCCGGTGGAGGACGAGGCGTTCGAGCAGTTCTGGCGCGAGTTCGAGGCGCGCGCGCGCCCGGCGCTGGCGGCGGGGGTGGACGCGATTTTCCTCGTGCTGCACGGGGCGCTGGCGACGCGGCGGTGGGAGGATGGGGAAGGGGAGCTGCTGGCCCGGGTGCGGGCGCTGCCGGGGGCGACGGACCGGCCGATCTTCGGCGTGCTCGACCTGCACGGGAATATTTCGGCGCGGACCTGCGCGCTGGCGAACGGCCTCGTGGCCTACCGCGAGAATCCGCACACCGACGCCAAGCAGGCGGCGGTGCGCGCGGCGGGCCTGCTCCACCGGTGCCTGACCACGGGCCGCGTGCCGCGCATGGCCTGGTGCCGCGTGCCGGTGCTGTGGGCCCCGCCGGGCACCGGCACCCAGTCCGACCCGATGCAGGCGCTGGCGCGGCTGGCCCGGGAGGCGGAGGCCGGCGAGCCGGGCCTCTGGGCGTACAACGTGATGGCCGGATTTTCGTTTGCCGACACGGCCGAGACGGGCGTCACGCTGAGCGTGGTCACCGACCCGGATTTTGCCGGCGCGCGGCGGGTGCTGGCGGCGGGCGCGGCGCTCGCCTGGGAGCGGCGCGCGCAGGGCGCGGTGAGTTATCCCCCGGTGGACGAGGTGCTGGCGCGGCTGGGGCCGGAGCCGGCTGGGCCGGTGCTGCTGGTGGAGCCGGCGGACAACATCGGCGGCGGCGCGCCGGGCGACGGCACGGGCGTGCTGCGGGCGATGCTCCGCCACGGCGTGCGGCGCGGCCTGGTGGCGCTGAACGACCCGGCCGCGGTGCAGCAGCTCGCGGCGGTGGCGCTGGGCGGCACGATGCGCCTGGCGATCGGCGGGCGCGGCTGGGCGCGGGACCCGGGGCCGGTCGAGCTGGAGCTCGAGCTGGTGGCGCGCAGCGACGGCGAATTTGACCTCGAGGACGCGCACAGCCACCTGGCGTCGATGAGCGGCACGCACATCGCGATGGGGCCGTGCGCCGTGGTCCGGCACGCCGGGCTGACGATCCTGCTGACGAGCCGCAAGACGCCGCCGTTCGACCTGGGGCAGTTCCGGAGCCAGGGGATTGAGCCGCGGGCCTTCGCCCTGATCGGCGTGAAGGCCGCGGTCGCGCACCGCCAGGCCTACGATCCGATTGCCGCGGCCTCGTATTTGGTCGACACCCCGGGGCCCTGTTCCAGCAATCTGGCCACGTTCCCCTACCAACGGCTGCGCCGCCCCGTCTACCCGCTCGACCCGGTCACGGCCCCGGACATGATTTTCACATGAGCACCCAACTCCACTATCCCCGCAACCCCGACACCCCGGTCTCGCACCTGCCCTTCAGCCCGGCGGTCCGGGTGGGCGACCTGATCTTCGTCTCCGGCCAGGCCTCGGTCGACGCCACCGGCAAGATCGTCCCCGACACCTTCGACGGCGAGTTCCGCCGCTCGCTGGAGAACCTGAAGCAGGTGCTCGCGACCGCTGGCAGCGACCTGCAGCACGTGGTGCAGACCCGCAACTACGTGCGCGACCCGGCCAACGTCGCCCGCTACAACGAGCTGTACCGCGAGTATTTCCCGGCGCCGCACCCGGCGCGGACCACCGTCACCAACTGCCTGCCCCCGACGCTGCATTACGAGATCGAGTGCATCGCCGTGCCCGCCGCCACCCCATGAAATTCATCCGCTACGCCGACCCTGCGGGCCGCATCCACTACGGCGCCGAGTCGCCCGCGGGCCCGGCCCGACGCATCGAGGGGGACATCTTCCAGGACTACCGCGTGACGGCCGAGCCGGCGGACGTGGCCAAGCTGCTCGCGCCGGTGGCGCCCACGCAGATTTTGGGCGTCGGGCTCAACTACCGGCACCACGCCCAGGAGTCGGGGATGAAGATCCCCGAGCAGCCCGTGCTCTTCGTCAAGGGGCTCAACACGCTCCAGCACCCCGGCGACCCCATCCTGATCCCGACCCATCTGCCGAGCACGGAGGTGGACTATGAGTGCGAGCTGGCGGTGGTGATCGGCCGGGCGTGCAAGAACGTGTCCCGGGCCCGCGCCCTGGACTATGTCCTCGGCCTGACCTGCGCCAACGACGTGTCGGCCCGCGACTGGCAGATCAAGCGCGGGGGCGGCCAGTGGTGCCGCGGCAAGTTCTTCGACACCTTCTGCCCGCTCGGGCCGCGGCTGGTGACGCTCGACGAGGTGGCCGGTCCCAACCAGCTCAAGCTCGCGACCCACCTCAACGGCGTGACGGTGCAGGACTGGACCACCTCCGACATGATCTTCGACGTGGCGGCGCTGATCGAGTTCCTCAGCGGCAGCACGACGCTGGTGCCCGGCACGGTGATCCTCACCGGCACGCCGCACGGCGTGGGCATGGCGGCCAAGCCGGCCCCGCGCTGGCTGCAGCCCGGCGACGAGGTGACGATCGAGATCGAGGGGATCGGCCGGCTGACCAATCCGGTGGCCCGCGAGCCGGTCTCCGGCTGACCGCCCCCCGCATGGCCCGCTATTCCAGCGTCGAGGTCTGCCATCCGGTGCGCGCGCGCCTCGGCGAGGGGCCCGTCTGGCATCCCGGGCGCGGGACGCTGTGGTGGATCGACATCCTGGGGCAGCGCTTCTTCGAGTCGGACCTGTCCGGGGCGCCCCCCCGCGAGCTGCCCTGCGCCCAGATGATCGGGGCGGTGGTGCCGACGCGGGACGGGGCGCTGATCGCGGCGCTGCGGGACGGGCTGCATCGGGTGGACCCCGCGACCGGCGCGACCACGCCGTGGGCGGCGGCGCCGGGCCACGACCCGCGGGAGTTTCGCTTCAACGACGGCAAGGTGGACCCGAGCGGCCGCTTCTGGGCCGGGACCCTGGCGCTCGACAGCCGGCCGGGGCAGTCGCGGCTCTACCGCTTTGACGCCGACCGGTCGGCGCACGTGATGCGCGAGGGCGTGTCGATTTCCAACGGCCTGGCGTGGAGCGCGGATGCGCGGACGCTGTACTACATCGATTCGCCGACGCGGACGGTGCAGGCGTTTGCCTACGACGGGGAGGCCGGCACGATCGGGCCGCCGCGGGTGGTGATCACGCTGGGCGAGGGCGAAGGCTGGCCGGACGGCTGCTGCCTGGATGCGGAAGGCGGGCTCTGGATCGCGCACTGGGGCGCGGCGCGGGTGACGCGGTGGGAGCCGGAGACGGGCCGTCGGCTGCGCACGGTGGCGGTGCCGGCGGCGAACGTGACGTCGTGCGCGTTCGGCGGCGCGCAGCGCGACCAGCTGTACATCACCTCGGCGGTGGACGACGGCCGGGCGGAGCCCGAGGCGGGTTATCTCTTTCGGATCGATCCCGGCGTGCCCGGGCCCGAGCTGCCCAGTTTTGCCGGCCGGTAGGGCCGGCGGCCGCCACCCCTTTTTCATGATCACCTCAAAACTGACCGGCGGCGTTTGGTCCGCCACCCCCACGCCCCTGACGGCCGAGCGCCGACTGGACTCCGCCGCCGTGCACCGGCTGGTGGAGCACCACGTCACGATGGGCGTCACCGGCCTGATGCTGGCCGGCACCTGCGGCGAGGGGCCCTGGCTGACGGAGGCGGACCGCGAGGGGCTGATCCGCACGGCGGTGGCGGCGAACCGGGGCCGGCTGCGGCTCGCGGTGCAGGTCACCGACAATTCCGCGGCGCGCACGCTGGCCAACGCCGAGCAGGCGGCGGCCTGGGGCGCCGAGTTCGCCGTGGTGGCGCAGCCCTATTTTTTCCTCAACGGCACGCCGGACCGGCTGCTGGGGTACTACCGCGAGATCGCCCGGCGCAGCCCGCTGCCGGTGGGGTTCTACGACCGGGGCAAGGCCAGCGCGTACGGGCTGACGGAGGCGCAGCTCGGGGAGCTCCTGACCGAGCCGAACATCGTGATGGTGAAGGACAGCTCGCAGCAGGCGACCCGCCGCGACGCCTTTTTGGCGGCCCGCCGGCGCCGTCCCGAGCTGATCCTGCTGGATGGCGACGAGTTTGACTGCGTGAGCTACCTGCAGGCGGGCTATGACGGCATGCTGCTGGGCGGGGGCATCTTCAATGCGGCGATCGCGCTCGGGATCATCCGGGCGGTGCGGGCAGGCGAGGCGGCCGAGGCGGCGCGCCTGCAGGCGCGGATGAACGACCTGATGCTGCGCGTCTATGGCGGCCCGAAGATCGAGTGCTGGATGACGGGCCTGAAAGAACTGCTGGTGCAGATGGGAATTTTTTCCACGAATGCGAACCTGCTGGACTATCCCCTGACCGACCACTGCCGCCGGCAGATCACGGAGGCGGTGTCCGGCGCCGACGGCCTCGGCTACCGGGCCGACCTGTTTGCGCCCGCGGGCGGGGCGCGGCACCCCCAGGGCCCGGAGGAAGACACGGCGCTGCCCTTTGCGCCGGAGGCGCCCCGGGGACGCACCGAGCCGGCCGCCTGACGGCCGGCCGAACCCCGCCCGCCCCCTCCGCATGAACCCGCCCGTGCCCTCCGCGCTGCCCTACACCGACACGAAGCCCCAGGGGTCGGCGGACTTCTACTACGCGACCAATGCGACCTTCCGCTTCATTCTGCAGCGCCGGGGCCCGGACGGCTGGCGGCGCTACCTGGAGGCGATGGGCCGCGAGTATTTTGCGCCGGTGAACCGGCAGTGGGCGCAGGGCGGGCTTGCGGCCGTGGCCCGCTACTGGCGCGCCTTTTTCGCGGCCGAGCCCGGGGCGGAGGTGGACGTGGAGGAACGGCCGGACCGGGTCGAGGTGCGGGTGCGGGTGTGTCCCGCGCTCCGGCACCTGCGGGCGGGCGGGCGCGAGATCGTGCCCGAGTTTTGCCAGCACTGCCACTGGCTGGGCGCGGCCCGGGCGGAGGCGGCGGGGCTGACGATGCGGCTCAGCGGCGGGGACGGCCGCTGCTGCCACACCTACGCGCGGCCGGCGGCGGGGCTGGCGCCGCAGGACCTGGGCCAGATCACGGAGGTCCGCCCATGATCGGCTGCTACGATTTCTGCGGGCACTACGAGTGGACGTTCGGCTGGTGCGAGCGGGAAGGGGGGCCGGCGCTGGTGCGCGAATATTGGGACGAGGCGATCAACCACGACAGCCAGCGGCACGCGCGCGACCTGATCCGCCGCGAGGGGATCCCCGGCATGCTGAAGTACTGGGGGCACACGCTGCTCGAGGAGTCGCCCGACCTCGGGTTCAGGATCACGCCCCGCGCGGACGTGTTCCGCATCGACTTTCATGCCTGCCCCTCGCGGGGCTTCCTGCTGCGCAACGGGCTGAAGCACTACCACGACTACTGCGACCACTGCATGGGCTGGACCGGGCCGATGCTGCGCGAGGCCGGGTACGTGGTGGACCACGAGCACAACCACGCCGGCCAGTGCTGGTGGGAGATGCGGCCCGCCGCCGCCACCGGCGGGCATGCGGCGCCGGGCTCGGTGGCCGGCGACCAGGACGTCCGCCTGCGCCCCGACTGGCCGCAGGACCCGGCCCAACTCGACCGGTACACGAAGACCAACGACCCGGACGACAAGATGGCCTAGCCCGCCCGAACCGTCCGCGACTCCCCCATGATGATCAAACTCCATGCCGACGCCGACGGGCTGGTGGCCGAGTCGGCCGGCAAATTCTTCCGCCTGCCGGCGGCGTGGACCCTCGACCGGATCTTCACCGTGGCCGACCCGCTGGGGCAATTGGCGGCGGCGGTGCAGACCGCGCCGCCGGAGCCCGGCCCGCCGGCGCGGCTGCGGGCCCCCCTGCAGTCGCAGGAGGTGTGGGCGGCCGGGGTGACGTATTATCGCAGCCGGACCGCGCGCATGGAGGAGTCGAAGGCGTCCGGGGGCGGCAGCTTCTACGACCTGGTGTATGCCGCCGACCGCCCGGAGTTGTTTTTCAAGTCGACGCCCCACCGCGTGGCGGATCCCGGCGCCGCGGTGCGGATCCGCTCGGACTCGCGCTGGAACGTGCCCGAGCCCGAGCTGACCCTCGCCCTCGACTGCCGCGGGCGGATCTTCGGCTACACCCTCGGCAACGACATGTCGTCGCGCGACATCGAGGGCGAGAACCCCCTCTACCTGCCGCAGGCCAAGGTCTACGACCAAAGCGCGGCCCTGGGTCCCTGCCTGGTCGTGAGCGACACGCTGCCCGGGCCCGAGTCCGTCCTCGCCCTCGAGATCCGCCGGGCGGGCGTCCCGGTCTTCACGGGCGAAACCACCCTCGGGCAGATCAAGCGCCCGCTGCCGTCGCTGGCGGCGTGGCTGTTTCGCGACAACTCCTTCCCGCACGGCTGCTACCTGATGACGGGCACGGGCATCGTCCCGCCGGACACGTTCACGCTGCAACGCGGGGACGAGGTGGTCATCACGCTGGCGGCGGTGGGCACGCTCCGCAACCTCGTGGCCTGAGCGTCCGCCGTTTTTCACCCTGCGTCCCGAACCTCCTCCCGCCATGGCCGCCGATCCGCTCCTCGATTCCGCCGATGCCTCGATCTACGAGGTGCAGACGACGGCGGCGGGCCCGGCGGGCCGGCTGCCGCTGGATCCCGCGCAGCTGGGCGGCATGGCCAGCGGGGACCTCTTTGGCCTGACCCAGAATGCCGGCATGGGCTGGGACCCGCGCCGGCTGCTCGGGAAGGACTACCTGGTCCTCAGCACGCAGGGCGGGATCCGCGCGCCGGACGGCACGCCGGTGGCGCTGGGTTATCACACGGGGCACTGGGAGGTGGGCCTGCTGATGGAGGAGGCGGCGCGCACCCTGTCGGCCCACGGCGCGACCCCGTTTGCGGCCTACTGCAGCGACCCCTGCGACGGCCGCACCAACGGCACCGCGGGCATGCTCGACAGCCTCGCCTACCGCAACGACGCCGCGATCATTTTCCGCCGCCTGATCCGTTCGCTGCCGACCTGCCGCGGGGTGGTCGGCATCGCGACCTGCGACAAGGGGCTGCCGGCGATGATGCTCGCGCTGGCCGGCGCGCGGCAGCTGCCGGCGGTGCTGGTGCCGGGTGGGGTCACGCTGCTGGCCGCGGAGGCCGAGGACACGGGGAAGGTCCAGACGCTCGCCGCGCGCTTTGCCCAGGGCCAGGTCACGCTGGCCCACGCGGCGGAGATGGGCTGCAAGGCCTGTGGTTCGCCCGGCGGGGGCTGCCAGTTCATGGGCACGGCGGCCACGTGCCAGGTGATCGGGGAGGCGCTCGGCCTGTCCCTGCCGCACTCCGCGCTCAGCCCGTCCGGGGCGCCCATCTGGCGCGACCTCGCCCGGCGCTCCGCCCTGGCGGTGCTGGCGCTGGAACGCGCCCGCGTGACCACCGGGGACTGGCTGAACGCCGACGCGCTGCACAACGCCATGGTGCTGCACGCCGCGATCGGGGGGTCGACCAACCTGATCCTGCACTTGCCGGCGATCGCGTTCACCGCCGGGCTGGAGCGCCCCACCTTCGAGGACTGGACGCGGATCAACCGCGCGGTGCCGCGCCTGGTGGACGTGCTGCCGAACGGCCCGACGGGTTATGCGACGGTGCAGGTGTTTCTGGCGGGCGGCGTGCCCGAGGTGATGCTCCGGCTCCGCGACCTCAACCTGCTCCGGCTGGAGGCCCGCACGGTCACCGGCCGCACGCTCGGGGAAAACCTGGAGTGGTGGGAGCGCTCGGAGCGCCGGCGGCGGCTGCGGGCGCGGCTGCACGAGCTGGATGGGATTGATCCGGACGACGTGATCATGACGCCGGCGCGGGCGCAGGCGCGCGGCTGCACCCGCACGCTCACGTTTGTCCGCGGCAATCTCGCGCCCGAGGGCGGCCTGGTGAAGAGCACCGCGATCGCCCCGGGGCTGCTGGACGCGGCCGGGGTGTACTGCCACGAGGGGCCGGCGCGCGTCTTCGGGACGGAAGCCGCGGCGATCGCCGCGGTGAAGTCCTCCGGGCCCGACCGGATCCGGCCGGGCGAGGTGCTGGTGCTGATCGGGATCGGCCCGGGCAACGGCATGCCGGAGACGTACCAGGTGACCTCGGCGCTCAAGTACCTGCGCGACGGGCAGCGGGTCGCGCTGGTGACCGACGGGCGCTTTTCGGGGGTCTCGACCGGCGCGTGCATCGGGCATGTCAGCCCGGAGGCGTGGGCCGGCGGCCCGATCGGCCGGCTGCGCGACGGCGACCGGGTGCGGGTGCGGATCGACACCCGCGAGCTCACCGGCACGGTGGAGGCGGTGGGGCTCGACGCGGCCGCCCTGGCCGCGCGCCCGCTCCATCCGGCGCTGCAGGCCGATCCGCGCCTGCCCGACGACACGCGGCTCTGGGCGGCGCTGCAGAACGCCAGCGGCGGCAGCTGGGCGGGCTGCGTCTACGACACCCCGCGCATCAGCGAGCTGCTCGCCCGGGGCCTGGCGGCGGAGGCCGCGTCCCGGCCGGCGCCCTGAAGCCCCGGCCTAGAGCAGGACCTCGCGGCCGCCGTGGTCCCGGCTCTCGTTGGCGGCCTCGATGAAGCGGATGAGCTCGATCGTCTCCTCCGGCTCGACCGGCGCCGGGCCGCCCTGGAAAAAGGCGAGCACCTCCTCGGCGAGGCAGGTGAAGAAGCTCCGCGTCTCGGCCGGCACGTTCACGTGGACGCTGGTTTGTGCGAAGTGGACGAGGCCGTGGTATTCCCAGTTGCCGGTGCGGCTGCCGCGGAGCGTGCCGATCCGGCCGTCGGCCCACACGCCGGTGACGAGGTCGAAGTCCGGGGTGGTGACGCACCGCACGCTGCGGCAGCCGCGTCCGAGGGCGGTGTAGAGCATCTCGGTCGCATGGATGCCGTACCAGAAGAAACCCGGGTTGGTCGGCTCGAGCGCGACGGGTCCGTGGAAGTCGGCGCCCTTGACCGTGGCGCGATTGGCCGGGGTGACGACCCGGGTGAGGGCG
>CAIKTR010000208.1 GCA_903830425.1 uncultured Opitutia bacterium | reverse complement strand
GTGCGCCTCGGCCTGGCGCCCGAGCGCGAGCAGCGCGGCGGCGGCCTTGAACTGGACGAGCTGGAGCGCGCGGTAGATCTGCAGCTGCTCGACGTTCTCCGTGAGGTCGCGGCTGGTGAGCCCGAGGTGGATGAACTGCCGTTGGGCGAGCTCGGAGAACTCCTCGAGGCGGGCCTTCACGTCGTGCAGGGTGACGCGCTCGCGCTGCGCGATGGCGGCGAGGTCGATCTGGCCCTTCACCCGTTCGTAGTCCTTGATCGCGTCGGCGGGGATCGGCACCCCGAGGTCGCGCTGGGCCTTCATCACCGCGATCCAGAAGTCGCGCTCGAGCGCCACGCGCCCGTGCTGCGACCAGATGCCCCGCATCGCCTCCGAGGCGTAGCGCTCGGCGAGGACGTTGGGAATGGGGGCGGCGGCGGCGGTCGGGTCGTGCACGGTGGAAGCGTCCCAGTAAGCAGGCCGGCGCTGCCTTGCCAATGGCAAACGCGCCCGCCGGGGCGCCGCCGCCCTACAGGAAGGAGCAGATGTACTCGCAGAGGCCGGCGCTCACCTCGACGGTGAATCCGGAGTTGCCGGGCACGTCGAAAAACTGGCCGGCCGGGCACTCGCGCGTGCCCGGGGCGCCGTCGAGGGTCACCCGGCAGCTGCCCGCGACGATCTCCATGCGCTCGGGGACCCCGGTCTTGAAGTGATACGAGCCGGGGCGGATCAGCCCGAGGCTCTTTTTGGCGCCGTCGGCGAGCCGCACGGTGTGGCTGACGACCTGGCCGTCGAAGTAGACGTTGGCCTTGGTGAGGACGGTGACGCCGGAGAATTCGGTGGGGAAGGAGGGCATGCGGCATCGAAGGCCGGCCGGGCGGGGGAGGCAAGCCGCGAGCCGCCGCGCCGGCGGCGTCAGCCGACCGCCAGGCAGCGCACGGTCATCTCGCGCAGGACCTCCTCCTGCGCCTGGGGGCGCCGGGTGATGTCCTCGAAGGCGCCGATCAGCTCCTGCTGGTTGTCGATCAGGCGGCGCAGGCTCGGGAGCCGCGCGCTGCCGGCGAGCTTGCCGAGGTACCAGGGGTTTTGGGAAAAGAGCTGGTACGAGCTTTTCTCGGTCGCCCCGACGAACTTGGCCGCGTGGGCCGCCTGCGCCCCCGGGAAGCCCTCCAGCCCGCGCGGCCCGACGCGCACGCTGCCGGCGTCGACCAGCGCCCGGATCTGGAGCAGGATCCGGTTGCGGTTCTGCAGGGCGGCAATCACCGGCCGGGCGTCGCCGCCGGCGAAGAAATGGCGCTGCAGCGCGGCGAGGGTCCACGGGAGGTCGCCGCTGAAAAACGCCTCCGCCGCCTCGAAGAAGTCGCCCTCGGCGACGTTGGGCGTGAGCTCGGCGACGTGGGTGTCCTCGATCGTCGCCCCCTCGGGGACGGAGGCGGCGAGCTTGTGGACCTCCTCGACCAGCAGCCGGGTGTTGGCGCCGACCTTGGCGAGCAGGAGGCGGACGGCGTCGGCGGAGAACGCGGCGCCGACGGCCTGGGCCTCGGCGAGGACCACCCTCTCGAGGGCGTCGCCGTCGCCGTCGTCGCCGCCGACCAGGACGAAGTCGGCGTTTTTCTCGCACCACTTGGGGAACGACCGCCGCCGGTCCACCGGCGCGGCGGTGACGAGCACGGCGGTGTCGGCGGGGTCCAGCCCCGTCAAAATCTGCTGCAGGTCCGCGACGAGCTGGAGGGTGCCCTCGGCGCGCCCGGTCACGGTGTCGGCGAGGAAGTTGACGTCCTTGAGCCAGACGACGCGCCGGCCGCCGAACATCGCGACGGTCTGCACGCTCTCGCGGAACCGGTTCACGGCCGTCTCGACCTCGCCGACGTTGCCGGCGAAGCCGCTGAGCACCTCGCGGGAGAACTCGTCGGGGATCTCCGCGGCGAGCGCGGCAAACCGCAGCTGGCCCTGCCGGCCGACGAGGAAGTCGTCCGCGCCACAGAGGAAGGTGAAGTTTTTCGCCGGCGGCATGTCGCCGGCCATCAGGGCGGGAACCCCGCGCGGGCGCACGAAAAAAATCGCCAAAGTCGCGCGGACTTTCAGCGTGCTACGGTAGCCCGGGCAGGCAGAATGCCTGCGCCCCGCCCATGCCCAGCCCCGAATCCCCCGTCCCCCCGGTCGGCGCCGCCTCCTGGCGCCGCGACCTGCTCTGGCTGGCCCTCCTCGGGGCCCTGCTGTACGGCTTCCGGCTGGGCAGCGCCCCGCTGGGCAATCCGGACGAGGGGCGGTATGCGGAGATCCCGCGCGAGATGGTGGCGAGCGGCGACTGGGTGACGCCGCGGCTCAACGGGGTGAATTACTTTGAGAAGCCGCCGCTGGTGTACTGGGCGACCGCGGCGGCCCTGCGGCTGACCGGCGCGAGCGAGTGGTCCCTGCGGGCGGTGCCGGCGCTGTTTGCGCTCGGCGGCGTGCTGCTGACGTATGCGGCGGCCCGGCGGCTGTACGGCCGCGGCGCGGGGCTCGCGGCGGCGGCCGTGCTCGGCACCTCGCTGCTCTACTTCGTGATCGGGCACATCCTCCTGCTCGACATGGCGGTGTCGGTGCTGATGAGCGCGACCCTGTTCTGCTTCCTCCTCGGGGTGAACGAGCCGCCCGGCGCGCGGCGACGCGCGCTGTTCTACGGGCTGTACGCGAGCGCGGCGCTGGCGGTGCTGACCAAGGGGCTGATCGGCGTGCTGGTCACGGGCGCGGTGATGTTCCTCTGGCTGCTGGTCTTCCACCAGTGGAAGCGCCTGCGGCCGCTGCACCTGCCGACCGGCCTGCTCCTGTTCCTGGCGATCGCGGCGCCGTGGCACGTGCTGGCCGCGTGGCACAACCCGACGTGGGCGCACCGCTACTTCGTCTACGAGCACTGGCAGCGCTTCATGACCCCGGCGGCCTCCCGGCCGGGGGCCTGGTATTACTACCTCGTGATCATCCTGGCGGGGCTGATCCCGTGGGTCGGCTTCCTCGTCCCGGCGGTGCGCGCGGCCCTGCGCGGCGGCTGGGCGGCGCGGGCCCGCAACGCCAACGCCTGGTTCCTCGTGACGTGGGTGCTGTTCATCTTCCTGTTCTTCACCAAGTCCCAGTCGAAGCTCCCGCCGTACATCCTGCCGGTGTTCCCGGCCCTGGCGGTGCTGGTCGGCGCCTGGCTCGCGTCCCTCGGGCCCGAGGAAAAACCCGGGCGCCTGCGGGTCGGGCTGGGTGTGTTCTCCTTTGTCTGCGGGCTGCTGGCCGTGTCCTTGCTCCTCGTGGTGGCCCGGCCCGCGCTGGTGCGCATGGACCTGGGGCAGGCGCTGGCACTCAAGCCGTATGCCGGCACGCTGGCCGGCGTGCTGCTGCTCGGCGGCATCGTCGCGCCCGGGCTCGGCCGGATCCGGGGGCCCCGCGCCGCGCTGACCGGGGTGGGGGTGACGATGGCGGTGTTCTTCGCCGTGCTGCAGGGCGCCGCCCCCCTCATTCAGAAGCCCGGCACCCAGGCGCTGGCGCGGCAGGTCCGGGCGGCGGCGCGACCGGGCGACCGGGTCCTGCACTACCACGAGTTTTTCCATGACTTCACCTTCTACGCCGGGCGCGTGGTGGACCTGGTGGACTTCAAGGGCGAGCTGGAGCTGGAGGAGGACGCGGCGGCGCGGGCGAGCGGCCGGTTCCTGACCGAGGCGGAATTCCGCCGCCGGTGGGACGGCCCGGTCCGCCTGTGGGTCGTGGCCCGCCGGCGCGATGTCCGGGAACTCTTCGCCGATCCGGCGTTCCGTTATCATTTGCTCGGCCAGACCGAGGACCACACGCTCTTCAGCAACCAGCCCTGACATGTCCGCCGCCCCTCCCGAGCCCGGCCCGCCGGCCTACCTGCCCTTCACCCGCCCGTCGATTGACGAGGCGACGATCGCCGGCGTGGCCGAGGTCCTGCGCTCGGGGCACCTCACCACCGGCCCGCAGGCGCGGGCCCTCGAGGCCAAGCTCTCCGCGCACTGCGGCGGCCGGCCGGTGCGGGTCTTCAACTCCGGCACCTGCACGATGGAAATCGCGCTGCGCATCGCCGGGATCGGCCCGGGCCACGAGGTCATCACCACGCCGCTTTCCTGGGTGGCGACGAGCAACGTGATCCTCGCGGTCGGGGCGCGGCCCGTGTTCGTCGACATCGACCCGGTCACGCGCAACCTGGACCTGAACCGGGTGGCGGCGGCGATCACGCCCGCGACCCGCGCCCTCCTGCCGGTGGACCTCGCGGGCCTGCCGGTGGACCGCGACCAACTGCACGCCCTGGCGCAGCGGCACCGGCTCCGGGTCGTGGAGGACGCCGCGCAGTCCTTCGGCAGCTGCTGGCAGGGGAAGCCGATCGGCTCGTTCGGGGATTTTGTCTCCTTCAGTTTCCACCCCAACAAGAACATCACCACGATCGAGGGGGGCGCCCTGGTGCTGAACGACGAGCGCGAGGCCAAGCTGGCCGAGCAGTACCGCCTGCAGGGCGTGGTGCGCACCGGGTTCGACGGGATGGAAGTCGAGCGGGTGGGCGGCAAGTTCAACCTCACCGACGTCGCCGCGCGCGTCGGCCTGGGGCAGCTGGTGCACCTGGAGGCCTTCACCACCCGGCGGCGGGAGCTGGCCCGGATTTATTTCGAGGAGTTCGACCGGCCGGCGGTCCGGGCGCTCGGGCTGCAGCTGCCGCCGGCGGACTGGGCCTCGACCAACTGGCACATGTTCCAGGTCGTGCTCCCGGAGGCGCGGCTGACGATCCGGCGGGCCGAGGTCATGGCCCAGCTCCACGCGGCGGGCATCGGCTCGGGCGTCCACTACCCGGCGATCCACCGGTTCGCGCTCTACCGCCGGCTGGGCTGGAAGGACGGGGACTTTCCCCACGCCGAGTACGTCGGCCGCAACACCCTGACGCTCCCGCTGTTCCCCGCGATGAGCCGCGCGAACGTCGTGCGGGTGGTTGACGCCCTGGCCGCGATCCTCAAAGCCCATCAACCGTCATGAGCCCCCCGCCGAACCTCCCGCTGTCGATTGTCATCCCGGTCTACAACGAGGCGCTCAACCTGCCCACGCTCTTCGCCCGGCTCTACCCGGTGCTCGACGCGCTCGGGCGGCGCTACGAGGTCATCTTCACCAACGACGGCTCGCACGACGGCTCGATCGGGCTGCTGCAGGCGCAGCATGCCGCGCGGCCCGACGTCACGCGGGTGATCGACTTCAACGCCAACTACGGCCAGCACATGGCCATCATGGCGGCGTTCGAGCGCGTGCGCGGCGACGTCATCGTCACCCTCGACGCCGACCTGCAGAACCCGCCGGAGGAGATCCCGAAGCTGCTGGAAAAGATGGCGGCCGGCCACGACTACGTGGGCGGCTACCGGCTGCACCGGCAGGACTCCTGGTTTCGCACCTACGCGTCCAAGGTGATCAATTTCGTCCGCGAGCAGACCACCAGCATCGAGATGACGGACCAGGGCTGCATGCTCCGCGCCTATGCCCGTCCCGTCATCGACGCCATCGTGCGCAGCGGGGCGATCAACACGTTCATCCCGGCGCTGGCGTACAGCTATGCGAGCCATCCCGCCGAGGTGGGGGTGAAGCACGAGGAGCGGCACGCCGGGGTGTCGAACTACTCGTTCTATGCGCTGATCCGGCTGAACTTCGACCTGATCACGGGCTTCTCCCTCGCGCCGCTGCAGTATTTCACGATGTTCGCCGGCCTGTGCTCGGCGGGCAGCCTGCTGCTCGTGCTGGTGCTGGCGTACCGCCGCCTCTTCCTCGGCGCGGAGGCCGAGGGCATCTTCACCCTGTTCGGCATCCTGTTCTTCCTGCTCAGCGTGACGATGGTCGGCATCGGCCTGATCGGCGAGTACGTCGGCCGCACCTACCAGGTGGTCCGCGCGCGGCAGCGCTACTTCGTGAAGGAGATCCTGGAGACCACGCCGTAGCCGGCGGCGCGGGCCCGCCGGGGCCAAACCCGGTCCCAGCCTCCGCCTCCCCGTCCGCGCGCTCCTTTTCCCCTCGTTTCCCGCCCCATCATGACCCCGCCCCGCATCCTGTTTTTCGGCTACAGCGAAGTCGGCTACGAGTGCCTGTCCCTGCTGCTGGAGCGGGGGGACCACGTCGTGGCGCTGGTGACGCACGAGGACCACCCGGGGGAGAAGATCTGGTTCCAGACGCCGGCGGTGGCGGCCCGCGCGAAGGGCGTGCCGGTGTTCACCCCGGAGAACGTCAACACGCCCGAGTGGCGCGAGCGCCTCGCGGCGCTGCAGCCCGACCTGATTCTCTCGGTCTACTACCGGCACATGATCGGGACGAAGCTGCTGGCCCTGCCGCGGCTCGGGGCCTGGAACCTGCACGGCTCGCTGCTGCCGGCCTACCGCGGCCGCGCGCCGATCAACTGGGCGGTGCTCCACGGGGAGCCCCGCATCGGCATGACGCTGCACCGGATGGTCGCGCGCGCCGACGCCGGCGCGATCATCGACCAGAACGGGGTGAACCTCAGCCCGCGGGACACGGCCGAGGAGGCGTTCCGCAAGGTCCTGCCCTGCGCCCGGCGCGTGCTCGCCCGCCAGATCGGCGGGCTGCTCGCCGGCAAGGTCCGGGAGACGCCGCAGGACGAGTCCCGCGCGACCTGCTTCGGCGGGCGGAAGCCCGAGGACGGGCGCATCGCGTGGACGCAGACCTCGCGGCAGATTTTCAACCTGATCCGGGCGGTGACCGACCCGTATCCCGGGGCGTTCACGGACGTCGGGCCGGCGCGGCTGATGGTGTGGTGGGGGGAGACCGACTCGGCGGCCGCGCGGGACCGGCGCGGGGCGCCGGGCGAGATCCTCTCGGTCGCGCCCCTGGTGGTGGCGACGGGGGACGGCGCGCTGGAGCTCACCCGCACCGAGTGGCGGGGCGCGGCCGCGCCGGCGCTGGCGGTCGGCCAGGTGCTGTGAGGCCGGCCCCCGCGGCCGCGCGCCGCACGGCGCCCAGACATTCTGGCGTGTCTTTTCCGGGGTTTCGTGGTTAATCCTCCGCTCTCCTCCTTTTTCCCATGCCCCTCAAAATCCTCATCCTCGGCGCCAACGGCTTCATCGGCAGCTCGCTCACCCGCGCCATCCTCAAGCAGAAAGACTGGGAGGTGTACGGCATGGACATCGGCAGCCACAAGCTCGAGGACAGCCTGGGCAACCCGCGCTTCAAGTTCGTCGAGGGCGACATCACGATCAACAAGGAGTACATCGAGTACCACGTGAAGAAGTGCGACGCGGTCATCCCGCTCGTCGCGATCGCGAACCCGATCCAGTACGTCAAGGACCCGCTGCGGGTGTTCGAGCTCGATTTCGAGGCCAACCTCGCCGTCGTCCGCCAGTGCGCGAAATACAAGAAGCGGATCATCTTCCCGTCCACCTCCGAGGTCTACGGCATGTCGCAGGACAAGCAGCTCGACGAGGCCACCAGCTCGCTGGTCTACGGCCCGATCGAGCGCCAGCGCTGGATCTACGCCTGCTCGAAGCAGCTGCTCGACCGCGTGATCTACGCCTACGGCGTGCGCGACAACGTGGACTACACCCTGTTCCGCCCGTTCAACTGGATCGGGCCGAAGCTGGACGACGTGATGGAGCCCAAGGAGGGCAGCTCGCGGCTCTTCACGCAGTTCATCTCGAACGTGATCTTCAAAAAGCCGCTGCAGCTGGTCGACGGCGGCAAGCAGAGCCGGTCGTTCACCTTCATCGACGACGGCGTGGACGCGCTGCTGCGGATCATCGAGAACAAGAACGGCTGCGCCTCGCGCCAGATCTTCAACCTCGGCAACCCGAGAAACGACGTGAGCGTGGCGGAGCTGGCGAAGCTGATCATCGCGGCGTTCCAGCACTATCCGGACTACCGCGACCATGTCGCCAAGGCGAAGACCGTCGTCGTGCCGTCGGGCAAGTATTTCGGGAAATACTATCAGGACATCCAGAAGCGCGTGCCCTCGATCGCGCATGCGAAGCGGCAGCTCGGCTGGTCGCCGAAGGTGAATCTCAAGACCGCGATCAAGCTGACCCTGGACTACCACCTCGCGCACAAGGACTATCAGCTCGAATAGCGCCGGCTCCGCCGGCGCGGGGACCGGGAGCAAGGGACCGGGAGGCCGGCCCCTCCGATTCCGAACCCGGCTCCTGGCTCGCTCCTCCTTGTCCCCGCCATGCCCCTCCGTCTCGCCCTCAAGGTAGATGTGGACACCGACCGCGGCACGCGGGTCGGGGTGCCGAACCTCGTGGCGGACTGCCAGGATTTCGCGGCGCCGGCATCCTTCCTGTTTTCGCTCGGGCCGGACCAGACGGGGCGGGCGATCACGCGGGTGTTCCGGCCGGGCTTCTTCCAGAAGGTCAGCCGCACCAGCGTGGTCCAGCTCTACGGCCTGCGCACGCTGCTCAACGGCACGCTGCTGCCCGCGCCGCACATCGGCCGGCGGAATGCGGCGGCGATGCGCGCGGTGCGCGACGCCGGGTTCGAGGTCGGGATCCACGCCTACAACCACTACCGCTGGCAGGACCACGTGCAGACGATGTCCCTCGACGCGGTGCGGGCGGAGTTCATCGCGGCGCGGGCGGAGTTCCTGCGCATCTTCGGGCACGAGGCCCGGACGGCCGGCGCGGCGGGCTGGCAGAGCAACGCCCGCAGCCGCCAGGTCTACGACGAGGCGGGCCTGCGGTACGCGAGCGACACGCGCGGCGGGCCGGCCTTTTTCCCGCGGGTCGACGGGCAGGTGTTCCAGACGCTGGAGATTCCCAGCACGCTGCCGACCTTTGACGAGCTGATGGGCCGGCCGGAGTATCCCGACGACCGGATCGTGCCGCACTTCCTGTCGCTGCTGCGCGCGGACCAGCCGAACGTGTTCACGCTGCACGCCGAGATCGAGGGCATGGGCCGGCGCCACCTGTTCCGCGCGCTGCTCGCCGCGTGCCAGCAGGCCGGGGTGGAGTTCATCCGGCTGGACCACCTGGCGGACGAATTGCTGGCGAACCGGGCGGCGATTCCGGTCCGCGACCAGGTGATGGGCACGGTCGACGGCCGCTCCGGGCTGGTGGCAGTGCCGGCCGAGCCGGGCGGCCCGCCGCGCGGGCCGGCTATTTCCGGTCGATCCGGGTGAACAGCCAGATGCCGAGCACAAGGATGACGAGATTGGGCGCCCAGAGCAGCAGGTCGGGCCGGTACTCCGGGTGGCGGTCGAGCGCCTTCACCGCGACGGTCAGCAGATAGTAGCCCAGGGTCAGCAGCAGGGCCACGCCGAAGTTGGCGGAGGTCTCGCGCCGCGACACCTTGATGCCGAGCGGCACGCCGAGGAGCGCGAGGGAAAACACGGCCAGGGCGGTGTTGAGCTTGTCGTGGAAAATGAGCTCGAGCTTCATCCGGTCGCGGGCGAACTGGCCGGCCTGGCCGGGGGGCGGCGTCTGCGTGGCGAGGCGCGCCCGGGCGACCTGCAGCTCGCCCAGCGTCAGCCACTCCGGCTTCACCCGCACGCCGCTGTGGCCGAAAAACCGGTCGAGCGGCAGCCGTGCGGCCTCGATCTTGCCGAACGAGGCCACGTAGGGGCTGTCGAGGAAGCTCTCGGGGTTCCGCTCCGCCCGGTTCTCCACCCGCGCCTGGATGAGGGTGACAATCAGCTCGTAGGTGGACTCGTCGTAGTCGATGTGCCCGGACTCGGCGTGAATCACCGTCTGCACGCGCTTCTGGTCGTCCAGCTTCCACAGCCAGACGTCCCGCATGACCGCGCCCTCCTTTTGGTTCACGTAGATGACGCAGTTGGGAAAATTGCGGATGAACGTCTTGGGCACGATCAGCTGGAGCGGATTGGCGGCGACGGCGGCGGCGAAGTTGCGCTCGTACGTCACCCGCGCGCGGGGCATGGCCTCGAAGTTGCAGTACAGGCCCAGCGCCGCGCCCAGCAGGGCGAGGAGGAGGATGGGCCGGGCGAGGCGGGGCAGGCTCAGGCCGACGGAGCGCAGGGCGGTGATTTCGCTGTCGGCGGACAGCCGGCCGAGCGTGAGCAGCACGCCGGTGAGCATCCCCATCGGCAGGGCGAGGGTGACGGCGAACGGGGCCAGGGTCAGGACCAGCTGGACGAACATCAGCGGGGAGAGCTGCCCGGCCAGCACGTAGGCGAGCATGTCGCGCAGGACATTCGGGACGAGCACGATGAACGTGAACAGGCCCACGGCCGCGGCGCAGGTGGCGAGGACGCTGCGGAAGATATAGCGGTCGATGAGGTTCACGGGCGGCGCAGGGTTCTTCGCAGAGCGCAGGGTCGCTGACAATCCGCAACGCCGCCGGTTCGGCGGTTTTTCCGCCCCGGGTCGAGCGCTCAGATGCCGAGCGAAAGCTGCGGCGGGTCCGCGCGGCCGCCGCCGGGGGGAGCGGGCTCGAGGCAGGCGGGGCCCTCGTGGCGGCTGTTGCTGACGTAGGGGCCGACCTCGACGGCGTGCAGGTCCGCCTCGGGGGCCGGTGCGAGCAGCGGGGCCAGCGCGGCCGGGTCGGTGAGCTGCGGGTCCAGCCACGGCTCGCATTGCTCCGGGGTGAGCAGGACGGGCATCCGGTCGTGGATCCGCTGCAGCGACGCGCTGGGCCGGGTCGTGACCAGGGCGCAGGTCTCCAGGAGGGTGCCGTCGGGTGCGGACCAGCTTTCCCACAGCCCGGCCAGGCCGAAGGCCTGCTCGTCGCGCCGCCGGATGAGCCAGGGCTGCTTGTGGCGGCCGCGGTGCTCCCACTCGTAGTAGCCGCTGGCCGGGAGGACGCAGCGCCGGGTGCGGACCGCCTGGCGGAACGCGGGCTGGGTGGCGAGGGACTCGGCCCGGGCGTTGACGGGCCGGGGGCCGCGGTCGTCCCGGGCCCACGACGGCACCAGCCCCCAGCGCAGGCGGGTTGCCTCGCGGCGGGCGGATTTTTTTTCCAGGGCGGGGAGCGCGCGGATCGCGGCGAGGCCGGCCCCCGGGGCGAGGTTGTAGCGGGAAGGGTGGTCCGCGGGCGTCCCGACGCCGAGCCGCTGCAGGAGGTCGCGGTAATGCTGCTCGAGCAGCACGAAGCGGGTGCACATGGGTCAGGGCCGCAGCAGGGCGGGCAGGTCGCGGATGCTGGCGAGCGGGAAGAACCGCCCGGGTGCGGCGGGCGCCTCCGCCACCCGCTCGTGGCCCCAGGTGAGGGGGTAGGGCACGTGGGCGGCGGCGCCGCCGAGGGCGAGGACGGGCAGGATGTCGGACTTGAGCGAGTTCCCCACCATCAGGAACTCCGCCGGGGCGATCGCGTGCCGGCGCAGCACCGTGGCATAGGCGGCCTCGTCCTTTTCCGAGAGGATCTCGATGTGGGAGAAATGCGCGGCGAGCCCCGACTTCGCCAGCTTGCGCTCCTGGTCGCGCAGGTCGCCCTTGGTGATGATCAACAGCCGGTGGGTGCCGGCGAGGGCGGCGAGCGTCTCCGCCACGCCGTCGAGGAGCTCGACCGGGTGCGCCAGCATCTCGCGGCCCTGCTGGAGGAGGATCTGGATCTCCTCGGCGCCGATGCGCCCGTCGGTCAGCGCGATGGCGGTCTCGATCGCGGAGAGGGTGAAGCCCTTCACGCCGTAGCCGTAGAGCTCGAGGTTCCTCATTTCCGTGGCGAACAGCGTGCGGTCCACGGTGCCGGCGTCGTGGTAGCGGGCGAGCAGCGCCCGGTAGCGCTCGTGCACGCGCTCGAAAATGTTCTCATTGTGCCAGAGGGTGTCGTCGGCATCGAAGCCGATCGCGCGGCAGGGTCGCATGGGGGAGAGGATAACTCGTCCGGGCGCGGCGAACGCAAGCCTGCGGGCCGGGCGCGGGGCCGGGGAGGGCGGCAACAAAAACGTGGCCGTGGCCGGGGGGATGCGTTTCGCTCCGGGCATGTCCCTCGCCAAGGCCACCCGTCCGGTGTCGATCGCCCGCCATGAAGGCGCGGGGCCGCCGGAGGTGCGCGACGATGTGATTGCGGTGGAGGAGCCGCTGGAGATCCGGGTGGGCGGGCAGAGCGTGGCGGTGGTCATGCGCACGCCGGGGCACGACCGGGAGCTGACGGCGGGTTTTCTGGTGACGGAGGGGATCGTGCGCCGCCGCGAGGAGGTGCTCGACCTGATCTACTGCCGGAACGACGGGGGCCGGCCGGAGGAGAACATCCTCGACGTGGTGCTGGCGCCGGGGGCGGCGGTGGACCTGGCGCGGCTGACGCGGCACGTCTTCACCTCGTCGAGCTGCGGGATCTGCAGCAAGGCCACGATTGCGGCGGTGCAGGCGCAGTTTCCGCCGATTCCCACCCCGCTGGTGCTGCCGCCGGCGGTGCTGGCGGCGCTGCCCGGGCAGCTGCGGGCGGCCCAGGCCGCGTTTGCGCTGACCGGCGGCCTGCACGCGAGCGCGCTGTTCGATGCGGCGGGCGTCCTGCAGGTGGTGCGGGAGGATGTCGGCCGGCACAACGCGCTCGACAAGGTGGTGGGCCACGCGTTTTTCGCCGAGCGGCTGCCGCTGGCCGGCACCGTGCTGCTGGTGAGCGGGCGGGTCTCGTTTGAGATCATGCAGAAGGCGCTGGCGGCGGGCATCCCCGGCGTGGCGGCGCTGTCCGCCCCGACCAGCGCGGCGGTGGAGTTCGCGCAGGCGAGCGGCCAGCTGCTGGTGGGCTTCCTGCGCGGGGAACGGATGAATGTTTACGCCGGCACCTTGGCCGGCTGAGGCTGTCGGAACGGTGCGCATGAAATCCCGCCTCCTCTGCTTGGCCCTGGCCCTGGCCGTCCCGCTCGCGCGGGGCGGGGAGGGCAGCGAATCCCTGCCGGACCGCACCCTGCGCCAGCTCGTCGAGCGGCAGCAGAGCCTGCTGGCGGAGGCGGCCAAGGGCAGCGCGCACTTTGACGAGGACAACTTCCAGCTGCAGCTGCAGCAGGTGTCCCAGGGCTACGAGCTCCTGCTGCGCGACAACCCGGACTACGCCCCCGGGTACGGGGCGTACGGCTACCTGCTGGGCAAGGTCGGGATGCGGAAGCAGTCGATCGCGATGCTGCTCAAGGCCAACCAGCTCGATCCCGACCAGCCCCTGGTCAAGAACCAGATTGGCAATTTTCTCGCCGAGGAGGGCAAGCCGCTCGAGGCGGCCCCGTACTTCCTCGCGGCCATCCGGCTCGCGCCGAAGGAGCCGCTCTACCACTACCAGCTGGGCACCCTGCTGCACGAGGCGCGCGACGACTTCATCCGGGCGGGGGAGTGGACCCCGGAGGCGCTGGCCCACTCGGAGCACGAGGCCTTCCGGCACGCGGCCGAACTGGCGCCCGACCGCCTGGAGTTCACCTACCGCTATGCCGAGTCGTTCTACGACCTGACGACCCCGGACTGGGCCGGGGCGCTGCGGGCCTGGGGCGCGCTGGAGGAAAAGGCGCCGACCGATGTCGAGCGCCAGACCATGCGGCTGCACGCCGCCAACATTCTGATCAAGCAGGGCAAGCCCGACCACGCGCGGCTGCTGCTCGCCCAGGTGACCGAGACCTCGCTCCAGGCCCAGAAGCAAAAGCTCGTTGCGCAGCTCGCGGCCAAGCCCGAGAAGTAACCGGCCTCGCGCCGCCCCCATGTCCCTGCTCGACCACCTCGAACGTGTCCTCGGCCGATTTGCCGTCCCGCACCTCTCCCTCTACCTCGTCATCGGGCAGGCGTTCGTCCTGCTCTCGGCGCTGCTGGGGCTGCTGGACCTGAGCTACCTCGTGCTCTGGCCCGAGCTGGTCCGCCAGGGCGAGTGGTGGCGGCTGTTCACGATGGTCTTCCTGCCGCCGACCGCGACGGGGATGTTCGGCTACGTGTTCGTGGTGTTCGCCTGGTACCTGTTCTTCCTGATGGGGGGCGCCCTCGAGGGCAGCTGGGGGGAGTTTCGCTACAACCTGTTTCTCCTCACGGGCTACGCGCTGACGGTGGCGGCGGCGTTTATCACCCCGCTGGCGCCGACCGGCAACCTGTTCATCGCCGGCTCGGTCTTCCTCGCGTTTGCCTGGCTCAATCCCGACTTCGAGCTGGTGGTCTTCTTCATCCTGCCGGTGAAGATCAAGTGGCTCGCGCTCCTCACCTGGCTGGGGCACGCCTATTATTTTGTGGTGGGGAGCTGGCCGCTGCGGCTGCAGATCCTCGCCGCGGTGGGCAACTTCCTCCTCTTCTTCAGCCGGGACCTCGCGCAGGCGCTGCGGCACGGCCAGCGGGTGATGGCCACCCAGACGTCGCGGCTGGCCGCCGAGGCCGCCGGGCCCGAGGCGCGGCACCGCTGCCACGTCTGCGGCAAGACCGACCAGACGGACCCGCAGCTCGACTTCCGCTACTGCTCGAAGTGCGCGGGCGACGAATGCTACTGCCCGGAGCACATCTTCACGCACGAGCACGTGCCGGCCCCCCGTGACGCGGCGCAACCCTGAGCTCCGGGCCGGGGCGGCGCCCGGCGTGACGCTGGGCGCCTGGCTGCAGTGGGCGGAGCAGCGCTACGCGCAGGAGCGGCTCGCGCTCGGGCAGGTGGCGGCCAGCGCGCACGACGAGGCCCTCTACCTGCTCCTGCGCACCCTCGGCCTGCCGCTGGACAGCCCGGCGGGCGTGCTGGCGCGGAAACTGACCGCGGCCGAGCGGGCGGCGGTGGCGGCCGTGCTGCAGCGTCGCATCGTCGACCGGGTCCCGGCAGCCTATCTCCTCCGGGAGGCCTGGCTCGGGGAGCACTGTTTTTATGTCGATGAGCGGGTCATCATCCCGCGCAGCTACTTCCTGGAGATCATCCCCGGCCAGCTCGACGGCTGGCTGTCCGACCCGGCCCGGGTCCGCCGCGTCGCGGACGTGTGCACCGGCTCGGGCTGCCTCGCCATTTTGCTGGCGCACCATTTCCCGCGGGCGCAGGTGGACGCGGTGGACCTCTCCGCCCCGGCGCTGGAAGTCGCGAAAATCAATGTCCGGACGCACCGGCTCACGCGGCGCGTGACGCTGCACTGCAGCGACCTGTTCGCGGCCGTGCCGCCGGCCCAGTACGAGGTGATTGTGTGCAATCCGCCCTACGAGCCGAGCGCCCTGGTGGAGGCGCAGAGCCCGGAGTTCAAGGCCGAGCCGCGGCTGGCCCACGACGGCGGGCCGGACGGGCTCGGGATCATCCGCCAGCTCCTGCGCCAGGCGCGCACCCGGCTGGCGCCGCAGGGGATCGTGCTGCTCGAGGTGGGCGGCCTGCGCCCGGCAATGGACCGGGAGTTTGCCGCGCTGGAGCCGCACTGGCTCCGGACGGAGGACGGCTCAGACTGCATCTGCGTGATCCACGCGGCGCGGCTGCGCCGGGCGCGGGCGGCGCGCCCCGGCTCCACGCGCTGACTCCCGCCGTTGCCGGAGTCCGGCCGCGCGTCGGGGCTCTGGCCGGGGACGTCCTCAGCGGTCCGGGACGGCTCGCACGGGCTGGCCGGCGCCGGACCAGTTTTGGAAGGAGCCGGCGTTGACAGTGGTCCAGCCCTCCTGGGCGAGGAGCCGGGTGGCGGCGCCGGAGCGGTTGCCGGAGCGGCAGTAGAGGAGGAGCGTCTTGCCCCGGTTTTGATCGAGGAAGGGCTTCCAGCGGGTGCGCGGTCCCTGCAGGTCGCTGAGGGGCAGCAGGACGGCCGGGGCGGCGACGCCGGTGTCGGCCCATTCCGCGGGCTCCCGCACATCGATCAGCACGGCCTGGCCGCCGGCCAGGAGGCGGAGGACCTCGGTCGGCTTGATCACCTGACCGGCCAACCGGCGTTGGACCACCATCAGCACAGCCACGACCGCGAGGACCAGCAGCAGGATTTTCATGGGACAGAAAAGACAGGATCGCCCCGCCCACGCCAACCGCATTCGGAAAAATCCACTGTCGCCCTGCGGACTCAGGGTGACGCCAGCCGGGCGGCGAGGCAGCGGATATGCCGATCGTCCGTGCCGCAGCATCCACCCAGAACTTTCAGGCCGAGTTCGCGGTGCAGGTCCCACAAGGATTCGGCGAAATTCGCCGGGTCGCCGGCGATCACGTCAACCTGTCCCTCCAGCGCTTCCGGGCTGAGGGCGGCGGTGTTGGCCAGCAGGCCGATGATCCTTTGCCGGACCCGGGGCGAGGAGTTGGTCGGGTGAACCAGGGCAGCCCGGGCAAGGGCGGGGTGGGTGCAGTTGATCAGGTAGGCCGTCGGTTGAGGATGCGTGGCTGCATCGAGTGCGTCGATGGCCTCCTTGAGCGGGGTGCCGTCGAGCAGGGTGCCGGCTGGGCGGACGACGAAACTGATCATGAATGGCCGGCCGGTGGCCGCCATGGCGGCGGCGAGGCCGGTGGCCTCAGTCAACGCCGGCAGCGTGATGCCCAGGAGAAAATCCACGCCGGCTGCGGCAAGTTGTCCCGCCTGCCAGCCATGAAAGTCACGGGCGGCCTGGGCGGTCAGGGCTTCCTCCGGGCGGTAGGCATCGCCCCGGCAGCCGATGAGTCCGCCAATCACCACCTTGGCCGCGTAGGCTCCGGTGTCCGCGCGGAGGTCCTGCAGCAGACGGACATTATCGGCATTGACCGTGCGGTGACTGAGGCCGGCGGCGGCGATTCGCTCGGCATTGGCCCGCCAGGTGGGGGTGGACAGCAACAGGGGCAGGTCGTGGGTCAGGCCCGCCTGCACATACTGACGGTAGATTGCCGCCAAGGCATACCGCTTCGCGGGATCGTAGACAAAAGCCGAGTTGACGAGATCCGGATCGAGGGGGGTTGTCGGCTGGCGTCGCAGGCGCTCGACGACCGCGCCCTCGCCAAGGATGCAGGGGTGTTGGCGGAGATAATCCGGAAAGGCGGGTGGGAGCATGAGGGCGCAAGGGCGCTTGTAATAACTACGGATCACGGCGCCGAAGGCAACCGGCGGCGGGGCGCCTGGACACCAAAAAACGAGCCGGCCCGTGGGCCGGCTCGTTTGTGCCGAAGCCAAGCAACCAAAGCTGACTAGGTTTTCGGGCAGCCGGCCTGGGTCCCGGTGCCGTCCTTGGCGCCCTTGCCGGGGGCGGTGGCGCGGCCGGAGCCGTCCTGGAGGGGCGTGCCGGTCGAGTTGGGATTGCCGCGGTTGATGCTTTGGCCGGATCCGTCGCGCACCGGGGTGCCGGCGCCGCCGCCGCGCTGGCCGCCGCCGCCGTTGCCGGCAAAGGCCGTAGCGCTGGTCAGGAGACCCACGCTGATGAGAGAGGTGAGGAGAACGATTTTGTTTTTCATTGCACTGACTCAAACCCCGGCCCGGGGCAGTTATTACCGGCCCGGGGACGAAAGCCTTTGCCTAGATTTTGTTGTAACATAGGATGGGCCCCGGGGTTTGTCCCCACGGTGAATACCACCTTTCTTCCCTCCTCCGTCCTGCTGCTGGTTGACTGGCTCGTCTGGCGGGTCGCCGTCGAGCCGCCGGCCGCAGACAGCGGGGGTGGGGAGGAAGCCGGTTGGATGGTCCGGGTGGCGGCGGGTGACGAAACCGCGCTGCAACACCTTTTCGAGCGGTGGAAACGCCCGCTCCTGAGTTTTTTCTACCGATCGCTGGACTCGCATGCCGATGCCGAGGACCTGACGCTGGAGGTTTTCGTGCGACTGCACCGGTCCGCCGCAGGTTACCAGCCGACCGCCAAGTTTTCCACCTACCTGTTTCATATCGCGCAAAACCTGCTGCGCAACGAGCTGCGCCACCGGCGGCGCAAGCCCGCCGATGCCGTCCCGCCCGAGTTTTTCGACGAGCTGACGCCGGAACCGGCCGCGGGCCGGCGGCTGGCCGAGCTGGAGGAGGTGCTGCAACAGGCGCTGGCGCGCCTGCCGGAGAAACCGCGCACGGCGCTGCTGCTCATCCAGCAGCAGCAGCTGGGCTATGCGGAGGCCGCGGCCGTGTTGCGCCTGACGGAGAATGCCTTGCGCGTGCTCGTGCACCGGGCGCGTCAACTGCTCAAAACTGAAATGGAAACCCTCACATGAAAACCAATTCATTCAATATTCCTGATGATGGTGAGCTCGACCGGTTGCTGGCCCGGCGCTACCGCGACACCTCGCCGGAGTTTGAGGCCCGCTGGGTGGCGCTGAAGCGCGACCTGCGCCAGCGGCCGCCGGCCCGGGCCTGGTCGCTGGCCCCGTGGCGGCTGGCGGGCTGGTGGGGTGCGCTGGGCGCGGCCGCCGCCGTCGCCCTCGTGCTGCACTTCACGTCCCCGGTGGCGCCCCAGCTGCCGGTCGCCCCTGCCCTCTCCCAAAACTTGGCCGACCTCCTGACGATGGACACGGTGCTCGGACGCGCTGAGCCGTTGTTGGATGAGGATAACCGTCTGGCGCTGCTGAACCTGCCCGCCGCCGCCCAGGCACAAAACTGACTCTCCCATGAAAACCTTACCCCCCACGCTCCTGCTGACCAGCCTCCTGGCCCTGGCCCCGTTGCGCGCCGCGGATCCGGCCCCGGCCGTCCCGCCGCCGGCTCCGCCCGCGGCGCAGGAAATGGCCGCCCTCGATCATTTTCTCGATCTCACCAATGATGACCTCGACCAGATGCAACGGGTGATTGCCCGGATCCGCGCCATGAGCCCCGCCGAGCGGGCGGCGCTACGGGGCGAGATTGATAAGTTTCGCCAGCTGCCTGACACGCAGCGACGCAGCCTGCGACTGGGGTGGGGCGCGTCGCACCCGGAGTTGCAGGACGCCTGGCGGCAGATGATGCAAGCCGCCACGCCGGAGCGCCGCGCGGCGATTCAGGCTCAGCTGCAGGCCCTGCCGCCGGAGAAGAAAACCGCCTTTCGCCGTCAGTTGGTCGACGAATTCAACCGGCCGCCGGCGAAAAAATAGCCGCCTCAGCGGCGGCGGGCGAGGATCTGCACCACGGCGGCATGGCCGGTGTGCGCGCTGCCCTCGACGACGTCGCGCTCGAGCTCCCGGGCAATTTCCAGCTCCAGCCCGGCCAGATCCTCCTGCAGCTGCGCCCGGGTCATGAACATTTCCGGCGCGTTCACCGGGCCGCCGGTGCGATGGTGCACCTGGTCCGGCGTGTACGCCTCGAGGATCAGCACCCCGCCCGGCTGGAGACCCACCGCCGCGGCCGCGAACAGCCGCCGACGCAGCGGCGGCGGCAGGTGGAGGAAGATGGACACAATGCCCGCCCAGGCGCCGGGGGCGATGGGGTAGTCCGCCAGGTCGGCGACCACGGTCGTGAGCGCGACCCCCCGGTCCGCGGCCAGTCGCCGGGCCTTGTCCAGGCCGACGGCGGACTGGTCCACGGCGGTGACGGCGTGGCCGCGGCCGGCGAGGAAGGCGGCGTTGCGCCCCTCGCCCTCGCCGAGGCAGAGCACGGGACCGGCGGGAAGGTGCCCCGCGTGCTGGCGGAGAAAATCGTTGGGGGCAGTGCCGAAGACAAAATCCTCGCCGGTGTAGCGGTTGTTCCAGAAGTCAGGATTCATGCGAAATGGGTCCCGGTGCTCCGGTCCGCGGGGTCGCGGCCGGGCGCAGGGCCGGGCAGGCGCACGCGGCGCCTCACGGTTTTTTGACCGGGGCGTCCGCGACGGTGACGCGGATGAGGCCGCGCCACTCGCCGGCCTGGTAGCCGGACGCCTGGTCGGCGGGGTAGTGGGTCTGGAGCTTGGCCCGCAGCGCGGCGGACTGGTCGGCGGGGTCGCCATGGCAGACGAGGCACTTGGGCATGACGCCCAGCGGCTTGTAGACCCGCCACTCCGCCGGGGCCGGCGGGGCCTCCACCCGCTGCACCAGCAGCGCCGCGGGCGAATCGCCGTTTTCCAGCTGCTGCCGCAGGTAGTCGAGGGCGAGCTGCTCGGCGGCGTCGGGCGCGTTGGCCGGGCTGCGGAGCTTGAGGCTGGTGCGCTTGACCGCGGTGATGCGCGGCAGGCCGGCGACGGTTCCGCGGGTGAGGGGCAGGGCCTTCAGGTGGCAGGCGTCCACGGCGCCCTCCGGACCGTCCTTGGCCAGGGCGCTGTTGACCTCGCGGACGAGGTTGACCGCCAGGCGGTTGATGGCGCTTTCCCCGAGCTGGCGGATTTCGGCGATCTCAGGGGTGTCGTCGGTGACGAACCGGGTGGAGGGCGCGGGCTCGCCGGCGCCGGCCGGGCGGAGCGCGGTCACGGCGGCCACGAGCGCCAGCGCGACGAGGATTTTAGGGTGGGCAGTCATGGCGGGGTGTTTCCAGGAAAACCGGGGGACCGGCGGGTCCGTTGGTTAACGGGCCCCTTGCGGAAGATTATGGCCGGCGGGCGGAGCAATACGATGGGAAAAGCGGCCCGTCCCGGCACCGGACTCCGCGGACTGGAAGCCCGCGCACTCTTCGCCTGCCGGCCGCAGTCGCTCGGCGGCGTCGGGCCGGGTGCACCAGATCCATTCGCCGTAGGTGCCGGGGGACGGCTGGGCAAAGGCGCAGTCCGTCCCGCAGGGCCACTGCTGGGGGGCGTCGGCGGGGGCGGTCATGGAGCGGGTCCCGGTGGAACGGCACGGATGCGCCGGTCAGTACAGGGCGTTGAGCAGCCAGCCGATCAGGGTGGTGCCGACCAGCACCACGCCCGAAAAAACCGCCAGCAGGCGCACGGACATCACGCTGCGCAGCATCATCAGCTCGGGCAGGGAGACACCGACGGCGGAGAGCAGAAACGCGAGGGCGGTCCCCAGCGGCACGCCCTTGGCGACGAAGGCCTCCAGCAGCGGCACGGTGGCGTTGGCGCTGACGTAGAGCGGCAGGCCGGCGAGCGAGGCGAGCGGGACGGTCCAGGCGCCGGTGCCGGCGAAAAAACGACCGAAGGCGCCGGTGGGCACAAAGCCGTGGAGGCCGGCGCCGAGCGCGAGCGCCGCGAGCAGCCACGGCGCGATCTGGCGCAGGATGTGCCCGCTGGTCTCGGCCGCATCGCGCAGCCGGGCGCGGACGCCGACCAGCGGCGCCTCGGCGGCGGCGTCGCCCGCGACGAAGGCGCCCGGCGTCAGCCAGCGCTCGACGCGGAGGAGCGTGAGGGTGAGGCCCCCGGCGATGCCCAGCCCGACGCCGGCCGCGGTGTAGATGAGGGCGAGCTTCCAGCCGAAGGTCGCCGCCATCAGGGCCACGGCGATCTCGTTGACGAGGGGCGAGGTGATGAGGAACGCGAAGGCGACGCCGATGGGGAAGCGCGCCTGCACGAAGCCGAGGAAGATCGGCACGGAGGAGCAGGAGCAGAACGGGGTGAGCGCGCCGAACAGGGCCGCGGCGGGGTAGCCGAGCAGCCGCCCGCCGGGGCCGTTGAGGCGGTCGCGGATGCGCTCAAGGGGCAGGACGCCGCGCACCAGCGCCATGAGGAAGGCCACCCCGGCGACGAGCACCACGATCTTCTGCAGATCGTAGAGGAAAAAATGACAGGCGGCCCCGCCGCCGCGGGTGGCGTCCAGCCCCGCGAGGCGCACGGCGTGATCGGCGATGAATTCAGCCCAGGTCCACATGGGGCGACGGTGGCAGGGCGCCCGCGTCGAAGCGAGCCGGATGGCGGCCGGCTAGGCGTGGATCCAGCCGGCGCGGATGACGGCGAGACTGGCGCCGCCGATCGCGAGCCAGAGGGCCAGTGCGAGGAGCAGCGGCCGCGGGCCGACGGCGCGGACCACCGGGCGGCTCAGGCCGGTCCCGATCAGGAACAGCGTCAGGGTGAGCAGCGCGCGCGCGAGGGTGCCGACCAGCGGGGCGGCCGGCTGCAGGGCGGGCAGGAAGGTGAACAGCGCGGAGACGGCGACGAAGCCGGCGATGAACCACGGGGGCCGCGCGCCGCGGCGGGCGGCGGCGCCGGGGGCGGCGGCGCGCTGGAACCAGGCGCCGAGGACCAGCGCGACGGGCACGATCCACAGCGCCCGCGCGAGTTTCACCGTGGTCGCGATCGCCAGCGCCTCCGGGCCGCGCGTGAGCGCCGCGCCGGTGACCGAGCTCGTGTCGTGAATCGCCAGCGCGCACCACAGGCCGAACTGGCGGGCGTCGAGCCCCGCCCATCCGCCGAGGGCGGGAAACACCAGCAGGGCGACGCCGTTCAGGAGAAACACGACGGCCAGCGCGGCGGAGGTCTCCTCCGGCGCCGCGTCGATCGCCGGGGCGGCCGCCGCGATGGCGCTGCCCCCGCAAATCCCCGTGCCCGCGCACACCAGGGCGGCCACCTTGGGGCCGAGGCCGAGCCGGGCGGCGAGCCAGGCGCCGAGGGCAAAGGTCGCGACCAGGCCGGCCAGCGTGTAACCGAGCCCCTGCAGCCCGACGCGGGTGGCGACGGTCAGGTTGATCCCGGCGCCCAGGCCCACGACCGCGAGCTGGAGCGTCCAGCGGGCGGTCCGGCTCGCGGCCGCCGCGCGGGGGTTGCCGAGGGTGAGCGCGAGGAGGGTGCCGCCGAGCAGCGCCGCCCAAGGCGGCGTCCAGGGCAGCAGCGCGGCGGCCGCGCCCAGGGGCAGCAGGACTTCGGCGATCCGCGGGACCGGCCGCTCCGGTGCGGCGCCGCCGCGGGTGCGAG
>CAIKTR010000207.1 GCA_903830425.1 uncultured Opitutia bacterium | reverse complement strand
TTTCCAGAGGACCACGAGGCCGTGGTGGCGTGTGTCCCACCTCCGGCCAATCGCCCGGCCCATGCCAGAAAGAGCGCATAGTCGGACGGCGCCGGGGTCGCGAAAGTCTCGTAGTCGGCGGCGACAAAGCGGGCGCGCTCCTGGCGGCGCTCCACGCGGGCCGCCTCGGCGTGCCGGATCGCATCCGCCGAGATGTCGACCCCGACCACGTCGTAGCCCCGCTGGGCGAGAACGAGCGAGAGCCAGCCGGTGCAGCAGCCGAACTCGATGATCCGGCGCGGCGGGGGCGCCATCAGCCCGAACAAGGCGGTCATCGCGGCGAGGTACTGGGCGGTGGAGTCGTCGGCGAACGGCTTGGCCAGCGAATGCGCGACGCCCTCGGGGCCGATGCGGGCGAAATACTAGCGTTCGCCTTGCTTGGGATCGGATTGCACGGCGGGGGTTAAGCCATGGGGAGCGGCCATGAGTCGAGCCTCGTGTGTCGTGTGGGCTGCCGCCCGGTCTGGTGCGAGCCTAGTCGGCCCAAGGTGCGCCGGAGAGTGGGAGTTGGTGCGGGCGGCGGGAGTCGAACCCGCCTCTCATGCTTGGGAAGCACACATATTACCGATATACTACGCCCGCTGACAACCTCGCGAAGAAAAATGGGAACGCGGCCGGCCGCAATCACGAATACGCGCGCCGTCCATCCAGGGCGCTTTTGAGCGTGACCGAGTCCGCGTACAGCACGCCCCCCCCGCTGGGCAGGCCGAACCCGATCCGCGTGACCTGCACCGGGCGGCCCATGGTCGCCAGCTGCTCGGTGAGGTAATGGCACGTCGCCTCGCCCTCGACATCGTTGGACAGGGCCAAAATCAGCTCCCGCACCTCGCCGGACGCCACCCGGGCCAGCAGGCCGGCCAGGTTCAGGTCCGCCGGCCCCACCCCGTGGATCGGCGAGAGTTTCCCGTGCAGCACGTGATACGCGCCGCGGTAGGCCCCGCTGCGCTCCAGCGCCACGAGGTCCGGCACATGCTCGACCACGCAGACCACGCTGCCCGCCCGCCGCTCGTCCGCGCAGATTTCGCAGCAGTCGCCCTCGGCGAGATTGCCGCAACGGGTGCAGCGCCGCACGGCGCGGGCCGCCTCCTCCAGCGCCGCCACCAGCGCCGGCAGCCGGTCCGGTTTCTCCACCAGCAGATTCAGCGCGATCCGCTCCGCGGAGCGATAACCGAGGCCGGGCAGCTGCTTCAGGTGCTTCTGGAGTTTCTCGAACGCCGGGGTCATGGGCAGGACAGAGACGGTGGCGGCCGACGTCCGGCTGGGCGCTGGCACCCGCCCGACCGGCCGCGCTCCGCCGGGGTCAGAAGCCGCTGGGGACCTTGAAGCCCGAGGTCACCTTCTCCATCTCCGCGTCGTTGTAGGCCTTGGCCTGCACGGCGGCGTCCTGCACGGCGGCGAGCAGGGTGGCCGCGACGGTCGGGGCGTCCTCCTTCAGAAACTCCGGGTCGAGGACCAGGGAGAGAAACTTGCCCGCGCCGTTGATCTTGAGCTTCACCGCGCCGCCGCCGCTGGTGACCTCGATTTCCTTGGCCGCGAGCTGGGTTTGGAGCGCTTCGATGCCGCGCTGCATTTTCTGGGCTTGTTTGAGCAGGGTGCCTACGCCGGCCATGGGTGAATGTGGGTTGGGAGTTGTGAGCGGAAAGTGCGGTGTCGCCGCGGGAAGTGCCTTCACTCCCCGGCGGCGAGCAAGGGAAACACGCCTTTGCTCAACACGACAACAAATTTGCGTAGCCCTCGCGGAAGCTCGGATACCGCGGGGCCCAGCCCAGCACGGCCTTGAGCCGGGTGTTGACGATGATCCGGTCGGGCGTCACCGCACGCCGCGTCCCCGCCGGAACCCCGGTGAAGCGGGGCACCGGCACCCCCAGCTGCCCGGCCAGCCAGGCCGCGACCTCGGCCTTGGTCGCGGGCGCATCGTCGGCGACATTAAACACGCCCCCGTCGGGCAGACCCTCCGCGCCGAACACCGCCCAGATCGCCGCGCAGATGTCGTCGCGATGGATGAGGTTGAGACGGTGACCGCCGGACCCCGTCACCTCGCCCGCCCGGACTTGCGCGATCAGCGAATGCCGCCCCGGTCCGTAGATCCCCGCCAGCCGCAGGATGAAGGAACGCAGGCCCGCCGTCCCCGCTGCGGTCGGACCGCTGCCCTCGCCCACCCTGCTAGGCCGCAGCAGCTCCTCCGTCTCCACCAGCACCGCCGCCCGCTCATCCCGGCCGGAGATGGGAGCCAGCTCGTCCACGCACCCACCGCCATCCTGAGGATATACCGATGTGCTGCTGGTGTAGGCCAGGGTTCCGACCGATCCGTGCGTCCGTGACCAGGCGAGCACGGATTTCATCCCGGCCAGATAACTCTGCCGGTAACCCTCCAGCCCGCCGCCACCGGCACTCACCGCGTTGAGGACAAAGTCCGCTCGCCCCGCCAGGGCGGCGTGCCAGTCGTCACTCGCGAGATCCGCCACGATCGTGGTCAGGCCGGCGGCCCGCAGCTCCTCGGCCCGGAGGGCATTCCGCGTCAGCGCCGTGACCCGCAGCCCGCGGGCCAGCGCCTGCCGGGCCAGCTCGCTCCCGACATAGCCGCAGCCGAACACCACCAGGTGCTGGCCCGCAAAATTTCCGTCGGCTTTCGGGTGCATGCGTGCTTCACTCAAGGCATGCCCACAGTCCTGGCAATCCTCGCGGAGGGCTTTGAGGAAATTGAGGCCGTCACCCCGATCGACCTGCTGCGCCGGGCCGGCGCGGAGGTCACCCTCGCCGCGCTCGGTGACGGCATCCACGTCACCGGCCGCAACGGCCTCACCCTCCACGCCACCACCACCCTCGCTGCGCTCACTGCGGCGGGCCCGCCCGACTTTGACTGCCTGCTGCTGCCCGGCGGTCCCGGCACCGCCCTCCTCCGTGGCGACCCGCGCGTGCAAGCCCTCGTGCGGCACCAGCACGCCGCCGGACGCTGGCTGGCCGCCATCTGCGCCGCCCCCACGCTCCTGAACGACGCCGGCCTCCTCGCCGGCCGGCGCTACACGGCCCACTTCTCCGTGGCACCGGAACTGCCCCATATTCTGTCCAACGAGAAAGTGGTCGCCGACGGGCGCCTCCTGACCTCCCGCGGCGCCGGCACCGCGCTTGATTTCGGCCTGCTGCTGGTCGAGAAACTGTTTTCCGAAGAAAAATCGGAAGAGATTGCCCGTTCCATCACGCGCTGACCTGTTCCCCATCTTATTGATTGCCAATACAGTCTGATTGTATAGGCCTGATGCGTCTAGGGGTTTAGCCCCATCTACCTCCGCGATGGAAAATTTCCACTCGCCCGTGCAACCGTTCGCCTCCTGACGGAAGTGACGGGGCGAAGCCTTGCCCGAATCGAGTCCCATTTGGAGTGCTCCGCCTCCCGGCTTCCCGCTGGGTCTGATGCTTGCCGGATCGGAGCCAGTTGCGACCCTTCCACCCCTGAGCCACCCCCATGTGCGGCATAGCCGGCTATATCAGTACGCGTGACTCCGGTGAGTTGCGCGCCGCGGCGGTCAGCCGCATGTGTGCCGCGCTGGTGCATCGCGGGCCCGATGATGCGGGCCTGACAACCCAGGGCGCCGCCACGATCGGGATGCGCCGGCTGGCGATCTTCGACCCCGCGAACGGCCAGCAGCCCCTGGCGACGCCCGACGGGCGGTTCCACCTGGTCTTCAACGGCGCGATCTACAATTTCCGCGCGCTCCGGGCGGAACTAACGGCCGCGGGCCACGGCTTCCGCACCGAGTGCGACACGGAGGTGCTGCTGGCCGCCTACGTCCAGTGGGGCGCCGCCTGCCTCGGACGGCTGCGCGGCATGTTCGCCTTCGCCATCTGGGACCAGCGCGAGCAGACGCTCTTCCTCGCCCGCGACCCGTTCGGCATCAAGCCGCTCTACTATCGGCACGACGGGATGCGGCTGGTCTTCGCCTCGGAGCTCCGCGCGCTGCTCACCGCCGTCCCGGAGGCGGCGGAGTTGGATCCGCTGGCGGTTTCCGACTACCTCGGGTGGCTCGCCGTGCCGGCGCCGCGCACCATCTATCGCGGGATTTTCAGCCTGCGGCCGGGCGAAGTCGCCACCTTCCGCGCCGGCCGGCTCGAGTTCAAGCCCCACTGGAGCTTCTCCACGCTGCCCCGGGATGTGCCGGTGTGCGCGACCCGCGAGGAGTTCACCCGGGAGCTCCGGGCGCGGCTCGAGGACACGATCCGCGCACATGTGGCCGCCGACGTGCCGGTGGGGGCGTTCCTCTCCGGCGGGCTCGACTCGGCCGCCGTGGTGGGGCTGATGACCCGGATCGGCGGCGCCCGGCTGCGCACGTTTTCAATCGGGTTCGACGAGGAAGGTTATTCCGAGGCCGACGCCGCCGCGGCCACCGCGCGGCATCTGGGCACGGAGCACCACGCCAGCGTCCTGACCGGCAACCAGGTGGTGCGCGACCTCGACACCCTGCTGGGCGCACTGGACCAGCCAAGCGGCGATGGCCTCAACACCTACTACGCGAGCCAGGCGGCGCGCGCAGGTGGCGTGACGGTGGCGCTTTCCGGCCTCGGCGGCGACGAGCTGTTTGGCGGCTATCCGTCGTTCCGCGTGCTGCCGCGGCTTGCCCGCTGGCTGCCGGTGTGGCACCGCCTGCCGGCGCGGGTCCGCGCGGCCCTGCTCGCCCGCTGGCAGCGCAGCGGCACCCGGGCGCGCAAGTTCGCCGACTTCCTCCAGCACGCCCACTCGCTCAACGAGCTGGGGGCGCTGCAACGGCGGGTGTTTTCGGAGCCGGGCCGGCGTTCGCTGCTGAACGGCGACGCGCGACCGGCGCTCGGCCCGACCCCGCCGCACCATCCCGCCCTTGCCGGGCTGACCGCCGACCTTGAGGGCGCCGACGCCTTTGACACCATCAGCGCCTGGGAGCTCCGCACCTACATGGCGGACGTGCTGCTGCGCGACAGCGATGTGATGAGCATGCGGCACTCGCTCGAGTTGCGCGTCCCGTTTGTCGACCGCCCGCTGATCGAATGGCTTTGGCGGCAGCCAGCGGCCTTCAAGGCCCACCCCCGGCACCCCAAGGCGGCGCTCTTCGACGCCGTCCAGGACCTGCTGCCGCCCGAACTGGCGCGGCGGCGGAAACAGGGATTCAGCCTGCCGCTCGGCGTGTGGATGCGCCGCGAGCTGCGGCCGTTCCTGGAGGAAACCTTCAGCACCCCCAGCGTGGAGCGCTGCGGCCTGCTGGCGCGCGAGCCGGTGCAGCAGCTCTGGCGCGGCTTTCTGGCGGGCCACGACACGCGCGAATGGTCCCGGGTCTGGAGTCTCGCGGTGCTGGTGGCGTTTGCCAACCGCCGCACCCCGGCGGCCGTGGCGCCGGTCCCCGCGCGGGCTCCGGTTGAACTGTCGGCGGCACCTCCCGCGCCCGCCCCCCGCCGTCGACCGGTGCGCCGGCCGCCCGCCACCCTGCTCCTCGCCCCGGAGCTGTTCGCCTCGGAGGGCGGCATCCCCCGCATCCTCCAGCTCTACCTCAAGGCCCTCTGCGAACTCGCCGCCGAGCGCGACGGCACGGTCCGCCTGGTCGCGCTCAATGACACGGGGATCAGCTCCGGCGACGTTCGCCGCTACGCCAACGACCATCTCGAGGACACGGTGGTGTGCCAGCGCAGCAAGCGGCGCTTCATCCGCGGCGCGCTCCAGCTGGCGCGGGGCTGCGACCGCATCCTCTGCGGCCATGTGGCCCAGCTGCCCGTCGCCTGGGCCGCGAAGCAGCTCAACCCCGGCCTGCGTTACACCCTCATTGCGCACGGCATCGAGGTCTGGCGCCGTTTCCCCCTGGCGGAGCGGATCGCGCTTCGCGGCGCGGACCGCATCTTTTGCATCAGCGACTACACGCGCCGGGAACTGCTCGCCAACTGCCCCGGCCTCCGGCCGGAGCGCCTGCTGGTGGTGGCCAACGCCCTCGACCCCTTTTTCCAGATCGGCCCCGGCGCGCCGCTCGCCGCCTGCCCGCCCGTCATCCTGACCGTCTCCCGGCTCACCTACGAGGACCGCTACAAGGGCGTCGAGGACCTGATCGCGGCGCTGCCGGCGGTGCGCGCGGCGATCCCGGGGGCGACGCTCCGGATCGTCGGCCGCGGCAAGGACCTGCCCCGACTGCAGGAGATCGCCCGGCGCCACGGGGTCCTCGGCCAGGGCGCCGAATTCCTCGGCTTCGTCGCCGACACCCGCCTGGCCGAGGAGCTGCGCACCTGCCGGCTCTTCGCGCTGCCGAGCAAGAAGGAGGGCTTCGGCCTGGTCTTCCTCGAGGCGATGGCCCACGGGCGCCCCTGCCTCGGCGCGAGCGCCGGCGGCATTCCGGAGGTCATCACGCCCGAGACCGGGGTGCTCACGGCCTACGGCGACGTCCCGGGCCTGGCCGCCGGCTGCATCGCCGCGCTCCAGCGCGACTGGGACGAGGCGGCGATCCTGGCGCGGGCCCGGCATTTTTCCTATTCGCAATTCCGCTCCCAACTTGCCTCCCTGCTTCCTGCGTGAACCCGCCCGCTGACACCGCTGTTGCCCCGCCGCCGGCGCTGGTGCTCGAGGCCGGCCGCGCCGAGGCCCACTACTGGCGCGACCTCTGGCGCTACCGGGAACTGCTCGGCTTCCTCGCCTGGCGGGACATCAAGGTGCGCTACAAGCAGACGGTGCTGGGCGCCGCCTGGGCGCTGATCCAGCCGACGATCACCCTGGTGGTGTTCACCTTCGTCTTCGGGCGGCTGGCGAAGATGCCGGCGGGCAACGTGCCCTACCCGCTGCTGGTCATGGCCGGGCTGCTCGCCTGGCAACTGTTCGCCAACGCGCTGAGCAGCGCCAGCGGCAGCCTGGTCAGCAACACGCACCTGATTTCGAAGGTGTATTTTCCGCGCCTGGTCGTGCCGCTGGCGGCGCTGGCGGTGGCGCTGGTGGACTTCGCCATCGTGGGCGTGCTCTACACCGGGCTGTGCGCCTGGTGGGGAAGCTGGCCGGACTGGCATGCGCTGCTGCTGCCGCTGTACGTCCTGCTCGTGCTGCTCGCGGCGCTGGGCGCGGGGCTGTGGCTGACGGCGCTCACGGTGCGCTACCGCGACTTCCGCTTCATCGTGCCGTTCCTCGTGCAGCTGGGGGTGTTCCTCTCCCCGGTGGGCTTCAACTCGTCCAACCTGCCCTCGTGGCGGATGCTCTATTCCCTCAACCCGATGGTCGCCGCCATCGACGGCTTCCGCTGGTGCCTGCTGCGCGCGGACCAGCCGCTGTACCTGCCCGGGCTGTGGATCGGGCTCGGCGTCACGGCGCTGCTGCTGGCCTCCGGCCTGTGGTACTTCCGCCGGACCGAGCGCGGCTTCGCCGACCTCATCTGACCATGGCCGAACCCGTCATCACGGTTGAGAACCTCGGCAAGCGCTATCGCCTCGCGCACGCGCCGCGGGCCGACACGCTGCGCGACACGCTGGCGCAGGGGGCGCGCGGGCTGCTGCGGGGGTGGACGGGGCGGGGGGCGAGTTCGACGGAGGACTTCTGGGCGCTGCGCGACGTGAGTTTTTCGGTCAACCGCGGCGAGGTGGTCGGCATCATCGGCCGCAATGGCGCGGGCAAGTCGACGTTGCTGAAGATCCTCTCGCGCATCACGGAGCCGACGGCGGGCCGGGTCACGCTGCGCGGGCGGGTGGCGAGCCTGCTGGAGGTGGGCACGGGGTTTCACCCGGAGCTTTCGGGGCGGGAGAACATCTTTCTGAACGGGGCGATCCTGGGCATGACGCGGGCGGAGATCCGGGGGAAGTTTGACGAGATCGTGGCCTTCGCGGAGGTGGAGCGGTTTCTGGACACGCCGGTGAAGCACTATTCGAGCGGGATGTATGTGCGGCTGGCCTTCGCGGTGGCCGCGCACCTGGAGCCGGAGATCCTGATCGTGGACGAGGTGCTGGCGGTGGGCGACGCCGCGTTTCAGAAAAAGTGCCTGGGAAAACTCCAAGCGGTATCCCAAAGCGAAGGTCGCACTGTGATATTTGTCAGCCACAACCTACCTTCGATTCGTGGGCTTTGCAGCACTGCAGTGCTACTTAGCGAGGGCAAAGTGCAGGTCACGGGGCCTTGTCGTAAAGTACTAGAGGTCTACCAGCATGGCCTAGCTCACAGCGCCCCAACTTCGGTGCCCACGCCAACGGCTGAACTGCGCGATCGCGCTTATGTGACCGGGGTCGTCATCGAAAACCAATCTGCACAGCCCTGCTCCGTCTTTCCCGTGGGCATGCCTTGGCGTACGCGAGTTCGATTCAGAGTAGAGAAAGCACTACCGCACATTGTCATCGCCATCGGCGTCAAGTCCGCGGACGGCACCGCTATCCAGACGGCGTGGCATCCTCCCTGTGATCTCGAAAGTGGCGACTATGAAGCTACCTTCAACCAAGAGCATGTCGTGCTCGAGGCAGGCACCTACGCTGTAATCATCGGTCTCAGCCAAGGCAGTCACAATCTACAGCAATTTGAAGCAGCCCATATCGACATCTCCGGAGAACATGCAATCGGCTATTATCCCGGCACCGTTGGCCTCGGTCTGGTGCTCAATTCCATGGCGACTAGGCTTCTGAAGATATAACCAGCGCGCACTTTATTGGCCATTCCACAACAGACTGCCGATTTGACTGCTTATCTCGCTCAGGTGAGTGAGGCTGAGCTAGAGTGCCGTCGACTATTTCGCCCTGAAGAACCGCTCATCATCTTGGATATCGGCGCATGCGAGGGTGAAGATACTGTGCGCTATTCCCGTACCTTCCCTCACGCACGACTTTTCGCGTTTGAGCCCCTCCCTGCCAATCAGGAACATATTCGGACCAACTTAGCGCGCCATGGGGTACCTCAGGCGGAGTTGGTACCGCTCGCTCTTTCCGACCGATCAGGCACTGCGACGTTTCATGTCTCTTCCGGTCAGCCACCCAACCTATTTGCAGGTGTTGATTGGAATTACGGTAACAAGTCTAGTTCACTACTTCCCCCTGCCCAGCCAGACCCCATGCACGGCTGGATCGAATTTAAGGAAGCCATTACCGTCCCCACCGGTACACTTGACGAATTTTGCCGCATGCGCGGTCTCGATCACATCGACTTCATCCAGATGGATGTACAAGGCGCTGAGCAACTCGTGCTCAACGGGGCCACGACAATACTGCCAAAAGTCACCGCCATATGGCTCGAAGTATCGAACCATGAACTCTACCGCGGGCAGACTCTTGCTGCCGACCTCACAAGTTTCATGCTCCGACACGGTTTTCTCCTCAGCTATTCCACCTACCGAGGCGACGGCATCGAAGGTGATCACCTGTATGTCAATCTGCGTCGCAGTCGCACCTGGAGCTATGCCGCAACCCGCCGACTCCGCTCAATCCTAGGTCAGATGCGGCGTGCTCTTGCTACTCTCGGTTAATCCACAGTATCCATGATTATCTCTTGGCTTTCAGGCGGACTAGGCAACCAGATGTTTCAATATGCAGCTGGTCTCGCGCTCGCCGAGCGCCGCCGCACGATCCTCAAACTTGATGTCTCTTGGTTTCGCGAGGATCCCGCCTACGAGGCGCACAACCGCTACGCCCTTTCTTGTCTGAATATCACAGAGCAATTTGCCACGAAAGAGGAAATCGACCGAACTCGCGGCGTCCGCCTGACCCGCACTGAGCGTTGGTCGATCGCCATGGCGCGCGCGCTCCGATTCGGCCATTACGCCGAACGTTACGCCGCGCCAGTCAACTGGCATCAGCCCTCTCATTTCACATTTTATCCAGAATTTTTCGCACAACCGGACAACACCTACCTCAACGGTATGTTTCAGTCAGAGCGTTTTTTTGCCAACGTCGCCGGTCCGCTACGTCGGCATTTCACATTCCGCTACCCGTTGAGTCCCGAGGTCGCCGCCGTCGCGGCACGGATCACTTCCGGTCCATCCGCCGCTGTACATTTTCGCCGTGGTGACTACGTTCGAAATGCCACTTTTTCACAAGAGATAGGCGTGCTAGATCTCACTTACTACCACCGCGCCGCCCGTCTGCTGAGGGAGCGAAGTCCCGAAGCCACGCTGTATATTTTTTCGGATGATATTGAGGCTGTAGCCCGTGAGTTCACTCCTCCGGGTCCACACGAGTTCGTACGCGTGGTAGAGCCATGGCACTCCGAGGACAAAATCCGACTCATGGCCCTGTGTGAGCACATCGCTATAGCAAACAGCACCTTCTCATGGTGGGCTGCTTGGCTGAATCCATCACCCACCAAACTCGTGGTCGCACCTGATCCTTGGTTTGATCAGAGCACCCACGACTCCTCCGACGTGGTGCCACCCAACTGGGTCAGACTAAGTCGTAAAAGTTGATCACTGTTCATACCTTTCGTTCCGACCGGATCGTCACGCTGGCTTTTGTCGGTATTTTGATATTCGGCGCAGTCCTACTACTCGCCGCAGGACCCGCGCCTCAACTCATCTTTCCGTCTGATGATGCCACCTACTTTGACGCGTGCCACCGGGAGTCCCTCGGACAGGTTTTAGGTCGTGATTACACCGCACCCATCGGTCCCGCCGCACAAGTACCGACTGTGCTGGCCATGAAACTAGGCAACCCTGACGCTAACACCAAAACTACACGCTCCACATTCGTTTGGCTCGTTTGTCTCTGTAGTATCTTCACTTTTCTCAACTCCTATGAGTGATGTCGGCCGCTTCCGCACGGCTGCACGTCGCCTAGCACGTTGGTGCGGATATGCC
>CAIKTR010000206.1 GCA_903830425.1 uncultured Opitutia bacterium | reverse complement strand
CGTTGCCGCCCTCCACCGTCACGCCCGTCGGAGATCCGGGAGGGAAGGGAGCGGCCAGCTTGATCAGGAGCATGTCGCTGTCGCCGATCTTCGTGAGCGCCGGCGTGGTCAGGTTCCCGTTATAGAAATACCCGCCCAGATAGATGTTGCCCGTGCGGTCCGCCGCGATGGCGTTGGCCCGCGCCGCGCCACCGCCGGTGCCGCCGTAGTTCTTCGCCTTGGCGACCGTGCCGTCCGCCGCCGCCAGCTTCAACGCCAGAACGTCCAACTGGCCGATCATCGTCAGCGCCGGCGTGGTCAGGTTCGAGATGTAGAATAATCCGCCCAGATAGACGTTGCCCGCGCCGTCCGCCGCGATGCCATAAGCATAGGCCGCGGCACCCCCGCTGCCGCCGAAATTCTTCGCCCACGTGGTCGTGCCGTCCGCCGCCGCGAGTTTCAGCGCAAAGGCGTCGCTGTAGCCGATCTTCGTCAGGGACGGCGTGGTCAGGCTGGCGGTCATGAAACTCCCGCCCAGATAGACCCCGCCCGCATTGTCCACCGTGATGCCCTGGCCAAAGACAGCGGCATTGGCGCCGCCGAAGTTCTTCGCCCACGTGGTCGCGCCGTCTGCCGCCGCGAGTTTCAGCGCAAAGGCGTCGCTGGTGCCGATCTTGGTCAGCGCCGGCGTGGTCAGGCTGGCGACCGTGAAACGCCCGCACAGATAGACGTTGCCCGCGCCGTCCGCCGCGATGCCGGAACTGGTCGCGCCAGCCCCGCTGCCGCCGAAGTTCTTCGCCCACGTGGTCGTGCCGTCCGCCGCCGCGAGCTTCAGCGCAAAGGCGTCCGTGCTGCCGATTCTCGTGAGCGCCGGCGTGGTCAGGCTCGCCGTGTCGAAATACCCGCTCAGGTAGACGCCGCCCGCGCTGTCCACCGCGATGCCCTGGCATTGGGTCGAGGCCCCGCTGCCGCCGAAGTTCTTCGCCCAGAGGGTCGCGCCGTCCGCCGCCGCCAGCTTCAACGCAATGGCGTCCTGGGTGCCGATATTCGCCAGCACCGGCGTGGTCAGGCTGGCGCCGACGCGATTGACGCCCAGATAGACGTTGCCCGCGCTGTCCACCGCGAGGGCCAGGCCGTTGGTCATGGCCCCAGCTCCGCCGAAGTTTTTCGCCCAGGCCACCGTGCCGGACGGCGTGAGTTTGCAGGCATAGGCGTCCCGGCTGCCGATCTTGGTCAGGGTCACGCCGCCGATCGCGAGCGTTGCTCCTGCTCCGTCAAAATACCCGGCGAGGTAGACATTGCCGGCGGCGTCGGTGGCCGTGGCGTAGGCATAACTGCCGCTGGCGGCGAGGCCGTAGCTTCTCGCCCAGTCGCCAATCAAGGTTTCCGGGGTGGCGCCGGAGACCGGGCCGGTGCTGTTCGCGTTGGTGGCCGCCACCGTGAAGGTGTAGCTCGCGAGATTGGTCAGGCCCGTCACCGCCACCGGCGAGGAGGCGCCCGTGGCCGTGATCGCCGCGCCGCCGCCCACCGGCGTCGCCGTCACCGTGTAGCCCGTGATCGTCGCGCCGCCGTTGCTCGCCGGCGCCGTGAAGCTCACCGTCCCCTGTTGGTTGCCGCCGATGGCGAGGACCGCGGTCGGCGCGCCGGGCGCGCCGGCGGTGACGGCCGCGGAGGCGCCGGAGGCGGTGCTCGTGCCGGCGGAAGTCGTCGCCGTGACCGTGAAGGTGTAGCTGGTGCCGTTGGTCAGGCCCGTCACCGTCAGCGGCGAGGACGCGCCGGTGGCGGTGAAGCCGCCGGGGCTGGAGGTCACCGTGTAGCCGGTGATCGCCGCGCCGCCCGTGTTGGCGGGGGCGGTGAACGTCACCGTCGCCTGCCCGTCGCCGGCGGCCGCCGCGACGCCCGTCGGCGCGCCCGGGGGGAAGGGATAGGTCTGCTTAAGAAGGAGCGCATCGTTGCTGCCGAGCAGGGTGAGCGCCGGCGACGTCGGATTCGCCCCTTGGAAATAGCCGCCCACATACACGTTGCACGCGCTATCCGTGGCGATGGCGGCGCCAGTGGCACTGACCCCGCTGCCGCCGTAGCTTTTGGCCCAGGTGGGATTGCCGGACGAGTCGAGCTGCAGCGCGAAGGCGTCCTGGGCGCCGAGCTTGGTGAGCGCCGGCGTCGTCAGGTTTGCCGTGTCAAAATACCCGTCCAGATACACGTTGCCCACCCGGTCCGCCGCGATGGCGCTGCCCCGGACAGAGGCGCCGCTGCCGCCGAAGTTCTTTCCCCATGTGAGGGTGCCGTCCGCGGCCGCGAGTTTCAGCGCAAAGGCATCCTGGACGCCGAGCTTGGTGAGCGCCGGCGTGGTCAGGTTCGCCGTTTGGAAATACCCGCCGAGGTAGACGCTGCCGGCACTGTCCACCGCGATGCAGGAGCCGTAGGCGGAGGCCCCGCTGCCGCCGAAGCGCTGCGCCCACGTGGTCGCGCCATCCGCGCCCGCGAGTTTCACGGCAAAGGTGTCGCTGGAGCCGAGCCGCGTGAGCGCCGGCACCGTCAGGTCAGCCGATTGGAAGTATCCGCCCAGATAGGCATTGCCGGCCCCGTCCACCGCGATGCCCAGGCCGTAGACATAGGCCCCGCTGCCGCCGAATTTCTGGGCCCACTGCACCGCGCCGGCCGCGCTGAGCTTGGCCGCAAAGGCGGACTGGGAGCCGAGCTTGTTCAGGGTCACTCCGCCCAGCACGAGCGTCGGCCCGGCGAAATACCCGGCGATGAAAACATTGCCCGCGGCGTCGGTGGCAAGGCCGTAGACATAGGTGCTGCTGCTGACCCCGAAGCGCTGGATCCAGGAGATCGCGCCGTCCGCGGCCGCGAATTTCACCACCATGGAATCCTCGTAGCCCACGAGCGTGCACGCCGGCGTCGTCAGGCTCGCCCCGCCGAAATACCCGCCGAGATACACGTTGCCCGCACTGTCCACCGCGAGGCCCCTGCTCATGGTCCAGGCCCCGCTGCCGCCGAGGCTCTGCGCCCAGACGACGGCGCCGGCCGCGTTGAACTTGGCCGCGAAGGCGTCGGTGGAGCCGAGCTTGGTCAGCGTCACGCCGCCCACCGCGAGCGTCGCCCCGTTGAAATGCCCGGCGATGTAGACGTTGCCCGCGGCGTCGGTGGCCGTGCCGTAGACATAGGCGGCTTTGGTGCTGAGCCCGAAATTTTTCGCCCAGTCGCCAATCACCGTTTCCGGGGAGGCGCTGGAGGCCGCGCTGGTGCCGACCGAGTTGGTCGCCGTGACCGTGAAGGTGTAGCTCGCGAGGTTGGTCAGGCCCGTCACCGCGATCGGCGAGGAGGCGCCCGTCGCCGTGATCGCGCTGCCGCCGGCCACCGGCGTCGCCGTCACCGTGTAGGCCGTGATCGCCGCCCCGCCCGTGCTCGCCGGCGCCGTGAACGTCACGGTCGCCTGCGCGTTGCCGCCCGTGGCCGTGACGCCCGTCGTCGCACCGGGCACTGTCGCCGGGGTCAGGGCCGAGCCGGCCGCCCCGCTGCTGCCGGTGCCCACGGAGGTGGTCGCCTTGACCGCGAAGGTGTAGCTCGTGCCGTTGGTCAGGCCCGTCACCGTGATCGGCGAGGAGGCGCCCGTCGCCGTGATCGCGCTGCCGCCGCCCACCGGCGTCGCCGTCACCGTGTAGACCGTGATCGCCGCGCCGCCGTCGCTCGCCGGGGCCGTGAACGTCACCGTCGCCTGCGCGTCACCGCCCACCACCGTCACGCTCGTCGGTGCTCCGGGCACCGTGGAAGGCGTCACGGCCGCCGAGGTGGCGGACGCCGCGCCCGCGCCGATTCGGTTGGTCGCCGTGACGGTGAAGGTGTAGCTGGTGCCGTTGGTCAGGCCCGTGACGATATGGCTCAAGCCGGTCGTGCCGGCATTGCTGTCCGTGCCGCCGGCCGGACTCGCCGTCACGGTGTAGCCGGTGATCGCCGCGCCGCCCGTGCTCGCCGGGGCCGTGAACGCCACGGTGACCTGCGTGTTGCCTTTTGTAGTCGTGGTGATGGTCGGCGCTCCGGGCACGGTGGCCGGCGTCACGGAGGCGGACGCCGCGGAGTCGAGGCTGGAGCCGACGTCATTCGTCGCCACGACGGTAAAGGTTTTGGCCTGGCCGTTAGTCAAGCCGGTGACCGTCAGCGGCGAGCCCGCTCCCGTGGCAGTGAAACCGCCGGAGTTGGCCGTCACCGTGTAGCCGGTGATCGCCAGGCCGCCGTTGTTGGTCGGCGGCGTGAAGCTCACGACCACCTCTGCGTTGCCGGCCGTCGCCGTCACGCCCGTCGGGGGACCCGGAGGGAAGGGATAGGGCTGCTTGATCAGCATCGCGGTCGTGTTTCCGATCACGCTCAGTGCCGGATTGGTCATGTTCGCGGAACTGAGTTGGCCGCATACGTAGACGTTGCCCATGCTGTCTACGCCGACGGAATCGGCTCTCACCGAACTCCCGGCGCCGTTATAACCCATCGCATTGATGACCGCACCGTCCGCCGGCGCGACTTTCATCATGAAGCCGTCCATCGTGCCTATTTTATTGAGCGCTGGCTTCGACAGTCTGTTCGTTAAAAATCTGCCGGTCAGGTAGACCGTGCCGTTGCGGTCCACATTGACCTGATTGCTAACGGTATCGGCCGCGGCGCCGCCGTAGTTCTGCGCCCATGTGATCGCACCATCCGCCGTCGCGAGCTTCAGCAAAAAGGCATCCGAGGTGCCGATCTTTGGGAGTGTCGGCGTCGTCAGGTCCGCGCCAATGCCACCGATACCTTGGTAAAACCCGGTCAGGTAGCAGCTGCCCAACCCGTCCAACGCGAGGCTGTAGCAAAAAGTTTTAGCCAAGGCGCCGCCGAAGTTTTGCTTCCACATGATTGCGCCGTCCGCCGCGAGCTTCAGCACAAAGGTGTCCGTATCACCTATTTTCGCGAGCGCCGGCGTGGTCAGGTTCGCGAAAGTGAAATTTCCGCCCAGATAGACGTTGCCCGAATCGTCCGCCGCGATGCCGTAAGCGTACACGGTGGCCCCGCTGCCACCGAAGTTTTGCGACCGCAGGGTCGTGCCGTCCGCCGCGAGCTTCAGCACAAAGGCGTCGTTATTGCCTATTTTAGTGAGCGCCGGCGTGGTCATGCTCGCCGTGTTAAAAAACCCGCTCAGGTAGATGTTGTCCGCACTGTTCAACGTGATTTCCAGGCTGACCGTCGAGGCGCCGGTGCCGCCGAAGTTTTTCGCCCAGATGGTCGCACCGTCCGCCGCCGCGAGCTTCAGCAAGAAAGCGTCCCTAAAGCCGATCATCGTCAGATCCGGCGTGGTCAGCTTCGCTAAATCGTAATAGCCCCACAGGTAGGCGTTGCCCGCGCTGTCCACGGCGATGCTGCTGATATAGGTTTTGTTGGTCCCGCTGCCGCCGAAGTTCTTGGCCCAGAGCACGGTGCCGGACGGGTTGATTTTGCAGGCAAAGCCGCTCTGGTCGCCGAGTCGCGTCAGCGTCACGCTGCCCAGCGTCAGCGTCGGCGAATCGAAATAGCCGGCGAGGTAGACGTTGCCCGCGGCGTCGATGGCCACTTTTTTTGCATATGCATTTGTGCTCAAGTACCCGTAACTCTGCGCCCAGCCGCCGATCACCGTTTCCGGGGTGGCACTGGAGATGGAGCTCGTGCCGAGCGAGCTGGTGGCTGTGACCGTGAAGGTGTAGCTGGCGAGGTTGGTCAGGCCGCTGACCACCAGCGGGGAGGAGGCACCGGTCTCCGTGATCGCCGCGCCGCCGCCCACCGGCGTCGCCGTCACGGTGTAGCCGGTGATGGCCGCGCCGCCATCGTTCGCCGGCGCGGTGAAGCTCACGGTCGCAATCTTGTTGCCGCCGAGCGCGATGATCGCCGTCGGCGCGTCGGGCGCGGCGAGGGTCGGAGTGACCGCGGACGAAGCCGCCGAGGCCGTGCCCGTGCCGACCGAGTTGGCGGCCGTGACCGTGAAAGTGTAGCTGGTGCCGTTGGTCAGGCCCGTCACCGTCAGCGGCGAGGACGCGCCGGTGGCGGTGAAGCCGCCGGGGCTCGACGTCGCCGTGCAGCTGGTGATCACGGCGCCGTTGTTCACGGGCGGCTTGAAGCTGACAACCGCCCGGGCGTTGCCGCCGCTGGCGCTGACCGCGGTCGGCGCGCCGGGCACGCTGGGCGTGAAGAGGGCCGTGGTGACGGTGGACTGCTTGATCAGGATGGCATCCCAGCAATTGTTGCCGCCGATGGCCGTGAGCGTCGGCACGGGCGACGGCATCAGGACGTTCCCGTTGCCGAGATAGCCGCCGAGCCATAGGTTGCCCGCACGATCCACGGCGACGGCGTAGCCGTAGGCCACGGTCGTCCCGCTGCCGCCGTAGTTCTTCGCCCAGGTGATCTCGCCCGTCGCGTCGAGCTTCAGCGCAAACGCGTCCGAGGTCCCGCCTTTGCTGGCGAGCGCCGGCGTCGTCAGGCTCCCCCACATGGATCCGCACAGATAAACGCTGTCCGCTAGGTCGACCGCTATTTTCTGGCCATTGTAGATCGTGGACCCGCTGCCGCCGAAATTCTTCGCCCAGGTGGTCGTGCCGTCCGCGGCGGCGAGCTTCAGCGCAAACGCGTCCCCGGTGCCGATTTTCGTCAGCGCCGGCGTGGTCGGGTTGGCCCCGGACAATTGGCCGACCAGATAGGCATTGCCCAAACTGTCGGCCGCGATGTCCGTCGCAGAGAGCGTGGCACCGCTGCCGCCGAAGTTCTTCGCCCAGGTGGTCGCGCCGTTCCCCGCTGACAGCTGCAGCGCAAACGCGTCTGTGGTGCCGATTTTCGTCAGCGCCGGCGTGGTCAGGTTCGCCGAGTTGAAATACCCGCCGACCAGGACGTGGCCCGAACCATCCACCGCGAGGCCAGCGGCCGTCGTATTGGCCCCGCTCCCGCCGAAGTTTTTCACCCACTCGGTCGTCCCGGCCCCCTCGGTCAGCTTCAGCACATACGCGTCACAGGTGCCGATCAGGGTGACCGCCGGGGTGGTCAGGTTGGCGGTGAACTGTCCGCTCAGATAGAGGTAACCGGCCCTGTCCAGGGCCATGTGATCGGCGGTGAGCGAAGCCGCGGCGCCGCCGAAGTTCTTCCACCACGTGGGTCCACCGCTGGAGCTGAGCTTGAGCGCAAACGCGTCCTTGGACCCGATCAGCGTAAGGGCCGGGGTCGTCAGGCTGCCGTTTCTGAACGTGCCCCCGACAAAGACGTTGCCCGAGCTGTCCACCGCGACGGTTTCGAGCAGGACACTGGCCCCGCTGCCGCCGTACGTTCTCGCCCAGACGACGGTGCCGCCCGCGTTGTATTTGACCACAAACCCATCCTGGACCCCAATACGCGTGAGCGTCGTGCCGACCACCTGGAGGGTCGGGCCACTATAAAACCCCACGATGTAGACGTTGCCGCTGGCGTCCGTGGCCGTGCCCCGGACCGAGGCATCGTAGGTGCTGAGCCCGTAGTTG
>CAIKTR010000205.1 GCA_903830425.1 uncultured Opitutia bacterium | reverse complement strand
CCGCGGCGGCTACGCGCCGGACACAGACCGGGGCTCCGCCGCGTGACCGCGGCGGCTACGCGCCGGACACAGACCGGGGCTCCGCCGCGTGACCGCGGCGGCTACGCGCCGGACACGGACCGGGGCTCCGCCGCGTGGCCGCGGCGGCTATACGCCGGACGAGGGACGGGGCAGGCCGGGAGCGGGGCGGGGCAGGACCGCCACGAACCGCACCGTGGCGGCGATGACCTCGGGGGTCGTCAGGATGCGGTTGTGCCCGCGGCCGGGACACGGCACCAGCCGCGCACCAGGCCAGAGCGCCACCAGCTCCTCCGAGCCCGCATAGTCGGTGTCCGCGTCGCCGGGATCGTGAAACACCACCAGCGGACACGGCGCGGCGCGCGCCACCACCCGCATGTCCACGCGCTCCAGGGGCCAGGCCGTGCGCCGCTCGACGCCGGCAAAAAACGCGCGCGTCGCCGCGGGCGACAGCTGCATCCGGCCCGCCGCATAATCCAGCCGGCCGCGCTGCCACAACGGCGGCGCGTAAAAGACCAGCCCCCGCGGGGCCAGGCCCAGCGTCGTCGCCAGCGCCGCGCCGGCCGCGCCAAGCGAGTGGCCCGCGACCGCGTGCACCGGCCCGAGCTGCGCCGGCAGGCCCGCGATGACCTGCGCCAGCAGCGGCACGCTCGCCTCCTCGCCGGGCGAATCGCCATGCGCCGGGCCGTCGAAGGTCACCACCCGGAATCCGGCCGCCACCAGCGGCACGGCCAGCGACCCGAGCTGCGAGCCGCGGCCTTCCCAGCCGTGCACGAGGACGACCAGCGGCCGCCCCGCCGCGCCCCACGACCACGCCGCCAGCCCGCCCGCCGGGGAGGCGAGGGTGAAAGGCTGCGCCGCCTCCAAATAGCCTTCCTCGCGCGGCGGACGCCGGGTGCGCGCCGGCCGCAGGTAAAGCGCGGAGGCCAGCTCGCCCAGCGCCGCCTCGTCCAGCGGACCCGCCGGCACCGTCAGGCCCGCGCGCCGCGCGGCCTCGATCAGGTGCGAGTTCATGGCCGCACCATTCTCCGGCAGGGGTTCATCGGCAGGTGGGAAGGTTTGGCCGGCGCACCGGGCGGGAAGCTCAGACGCGGCTGACCACCAGCGAGGCGTTGGTGCCGCCGAAGCCGAAGCTGTTGGCGAGGGCGGCCCGCACCGGCCGCCGGACCGCCGTGTTCGGCGTGAAGTTCAGGCCCGTCGCCGCGCACGCCGGATCCACGTTCTCAAGGTTGATCGTCGGCGGGATCACGCCGTCGCGGATCGCCAGCACCGCCGCAAACAGCCCCATCGCCCCGGCCCCGCCGAGCAGGTGGCCGGTCATGGACTTCACCCCGCTCACGTTCAGGCCCGCCTTGTGGTCGGCGAAAACCGTGGCGATCGCCGCGGCCTCCTCGCCGTCGCCGCCGGGCGTGGAGGTCGCGTGCGCAGACACAAAGTCGACGTCGGTCGGCGCCAGCCCCGAACGGGCCAGCGCGGCGCGCATCGCCCGCGCCGAGCCCTCGGCGCCCGGCGCCAGCGAGGAAAGATGGTAGGCGTCCGCCGTCGCCCCGTACCCGCGCACCTCGGCGTAGATCCGCGCGCCGCGCCGCCGCGCCTGCTCGTATTCCTCGAGCACAAACGCCACCGACCCCTCGCCCAGCACAAAGCCGTCGCGGTCCCGGTCGTAGGGCCGCGAGGCCTGCGCCGGCGACTCGTTGCGGGTCGACAGCGCGCGCATCTGGGCAAACGCCCCGATGGCCAGCGGCGTCACCGTGGACTCCGCGCCGCCCGCGATCATCACGTCCGCGTCCCCCCGCGCGATCGCCGCCGCCGCCTCCCCCACCGCGTGGCCGCTCGTGGCGCACGCCGAGGCCACGCTCATGTTGGGCCCCCGGAAATCGAGGAGCAGGCTCACCTGCCCCGCCAGCAGGTTCGGCGCGATCTGGATGATGAAGAACGGGGAGATCTTCCGGAAGCCGCCGGCCTTCCAGGTGTCGTGCATCGCCTCCATCTCGGGCAGGCCGCCCAGGCCCACCCCCAGGTTCACCCCCATCCGCTCGGGCGCCAGCTCCGTCCGGTGCGCATCCAGCCCGGAGTCGGCATAGGCCTCCACCGCGGCCCCCGCCCCGAGGTGCGTGAAGCGGCCGAACTTCTTCACGTCCTTCGGCGTCAGCGCCTGCGCCAGCGGCTCGCCCGCCGGCCCGCGCGGATGCAGCACCGCCGGCAGCAGCCGCGCCGGGTCGAAGTTCTTCACCTCCCCCGCGATCTGCGCCGTGCAGCCCGTGGGGTCAAAGCGCGTGATCCGGCCGATCCCGCTGCGGCCCGCGATCAGGGCGGACCAGGTGTCGGCGGCGGTGTTGCCGCAGGGCGTGACGGCGCCGATGCCGGTGAGGACGACGCGGCGGGCGGGAGTGGCAGGGGGGTTATTCATGAAGGGGGGCGAAGGTTCGGCGGAGCATCCGGCGCGACGAGGCCAGCAGCGCGTCGCTGCGGGCGGGATCCTCCGTGGCGCGGGCGAAGAGCAGGGCGCCGACGAGCGAGCTCATGAGCTGGGTCACGCGGTCCTCGTTCTCCGCCGGATCGCGCGCCAGCCGGAGCGCCGCGCACAGCCGGTCGATGTGACGCACAAACCCGCGGGCGTAGCCGGCCCGGGCCTCCCCGGTCAGGCGGGCCATGTCGGCCGCCACCGCCACCACCAGGCAGCCGGAGCCGCGGTTGTCGCGGTGCCGGGGCGAAAGATAGCTGTCGATCAGCAGCCGCGCCCGCTTGGCCGCGGTGGGCTGCACCGCGATGCGCCCCAGGTTGACCACCGCCTCGTCAAAGGCCTCCGCACACGCCTCGGCCACCAGCTCGGACTTGTCGCGGAAATGCGCGTAAAACCCGCCGTGCGTCAGCCCGGCCCGCCGCATCACCTCATCCACCCCCGTCCCTTCCACCCCCCGCTCCCGAAACGCCGCACTCGCCGCCGCAACAATCCGCCGGCGGGTGGCATGCTTGTGCGCAGGAGGATATCGCATGGGAAGCGGTTAGATGACGCTCGTCATACCAATCCGCAAGCGTGAATTTGCGCCATTGGTTAACGGGGTTTATTGGCGATATATCAGACGTTATATCTATGATGTGCTGTTATTTATCAGTAGCCAAGAATCCTTGAAGCATCAGGGGGGAAGGGTTTGGAGCCGGCGCGAAGTCCTGGGCTTCAGCTCCCGGCTGGCTCAGGTCT
>CAIKTR010000204.1 GCA_903830425.1 uncultured Opitutia bacterium | reverse complement strand
GTGGTTGTGCCACAGGTCGATCGGGTCCAGCTCCGGCAGCTGCCGCAGCACGAAGCCCAGCGCGGGCTGGCACATCAGCGGCACGCGGTCCGGACGCTCCAGGCGCATGGCGGCGGCATAGCGGGTGCGGGAGGTGAACATGGCGGCAGCCTCCGAACGTGGGCCCCCGGGCAGAATTCTCGATCCGAAAATCGGACAAATATTCGGCTGGGAGCCCGCGTCACCGCTTGTTAGCCATGAGGCTGATTTCGCCGGTCCCCCGTTACGCCACCCCCGCCCCCGCCTCCCTGCCCATGCACGCCCCCCGCGATCCCGCCCTCGATGTGTTGCCGCGCACGCTCACCCGCTCCACCGCCCTCGGCGAAAGCGGGCCGCGGGCCGCGGTCATCGTCTATCCCGCCGCCGACCCCCGCTACCGCGCCCTCGCGGACCAGCTGGCCGCGGCCCTCGGGACGCTCTGCGGCGTGCCGCCGGCCTGCGTGGCCGACACCACCCTGATCCCGACGCGCAGCACCCCCCTGCCCGCCGCCTACCGGAGCCGCCCGCTCGTCCTCCTCGGCAACCTCAACACCAACCGCGTCCTCCAGCCCCTCTACGCCGACTTCCTCTGCTCCACCGACGCCACCTATCCGGGCGGCGACGGCTACGACCTCCGCACGCTCGTCAACCCCTACGGCACCGGCAGCAACCTCATCCTCGCCGGCGGCAGCACGCTCCGCGGCGTCGAGCGCGCAGTGGCCCGGCTGCTGACCGCCCTCGCCGCGTCCGGCCCGTCCGCCACGCTGCCGTGGCTGCTCGACGTCGAGCTCGCCCCGGGGCTCGCCGCCCAGCTCGCCGACTGGCCCTTCACGTCGCTGGCCGACTCCGCCGCGCTCCAGGCCTCGCGCGCCCGCGGCCTCATGTTCATCACCGAGCCGATCCGCCTGATCGGCGCCTACACCCTGATGTGGTCCTGGACCGGCGACCGGCGCTACGCCGAGGTGGCCTGCGCGCAGCTGCGCGCGCTCAACGCGCGGATGACCGACGGCTACGGCGACTGGCACTATCTGGCGGAGCGCTTCATGCGGGCCGTGCCGCTGCTGTTCGCGGGCGGGTTCCTGACGGACGAGGAGATTCTCCGCACCGACCAGCTGCTGCTGCTCACCACCCTGGGCAACCAGGATGAATGGTGGCGGATGCGCACGGGCGAGCCGCCGTTCGGCCACCGCCACCAGGGCAAGGGCACCTACGAGTTCCTGCTGATGGCGCGCTACCTGCGCGACCAGGCCCATCCGACCCCGGCGCTGCGCGCGCTCTGCGACCGCTGGATCGACGAGTGCTGCGCCTTCCTCGACGCCCTGGCGGCGGCCCGCCTCGACGACCAGGACGACGAGAGCTGCCTCAACAACCTCGCCACCCTCTACCGCTACGCCCTCGGGCAGGAGCGCCACGCCTTTTTCACCAGCGGGGATGCCCGGCTCGTGGCCGAGCGCTGCCTCGCGCTCCACGACAACCACGGCGCCGGCGTCGGCCAGGGCGGCTACGGCGAGAGCCAGGGGATGTACCTGCAGCAGGAGGCCACCGTCCAGACCGCCGCCAGCGCGTTCTACTACGGCGACGGCCGGCTGAAGTGGATCCTGCACCAGCTGCCGAACCTCGCCGTCCCCCAGCGCTGCTCCTTCCTGCACTACTACCCGGTCTTCCTGCAGCAATTCGCCACCGGGCCCGAGCTGGTGCCCGTGCCGCCGGCCGGCGACCGCAGCGTCACCTGCCTGCCCGTCTCCAACCACCTGTTCCGGCTCTGCAACCAGCCCCCCGAGCACCACGAGCCGGCGGGCCACATGGTCAACGCCCCCGAGAACTGGGACCTCGCCGAGGGCATCGGCCGCAACCGGCTCCCGCAGGACCGCGGCTTTGACAAGCTCATCCTCCGCGCCGGCTACGAGCCCCGCGACGCCTACCTGCTCCTGCAGGGCTACCAGGGCGGGTTCCGCTGGCAGGGCCACATGCAGGCGGCCAATGCCATCGTCCGCTTTTTCCAGGCCGGTCACGTCTTCCTCGTCCAGAACACCTCGCGGCACTCGCACCACGACAAGAACGGCCTCTGCATCAGCGACGGCCGCAACGACACGCCGATGCCGCCGCTGGGCGAGAAGCTCGCGCTGGCCGATTTCCCCGCGACCGCGCTGACCGTCACCCGCCTCTCCGACTACCACCACACCGTGTGGACGCGGCACCTGTTCTGGTCGAAGGCCGGCGACGGCTGCTTCGTGGTGATCGACCGGACGCAGTTCCAGGCCGACGGGCCGTACTCGCTCACCTGCTCGTGGCGCACGCCCGCCTTTGCCGCGCTCACGGGCCGCCGCTGGCAGAGCGACCAGGGCCGGCACCGCTTCACGCTGGTGGCCGGCGCCGCCGTGCCCGCCACCTGCGAGGAGGAGTTCGACCAGGGCGCCTGCGCGCCGTACGTCCTGCGCCAGCGCCTGGCCGGCACCCACCGCGCCGGGGACGAGGCGACGTTCCAGAACCTGTTCTACGTCCGCGCCCAGGCCGACCGCGAGGTCCTCGACCTCCAGCAGCTCGACCCCCGCAGCGCCCTGGTGCGGCGCCAGGGCGTGCCCGCGGCGTGGTGCGCGATCGAGCTCGCGCCCGCCACCGCCTGGCTCCCCGGCGCCCACGCCCAGGCCCTGAGCGCCTGGGTCGAGGCCGGCTCGCTCGTGTTCGCCGGCGCCACCAACCTCCGCCTCCCCGCGCTCGCCTGCGAGATCCAGAGCGACACGCCCGTCAGCCTCCGGCTCGACCTCGCGGCCGCGACCCTGACGCTCCAGCTCGACGCCCCCGTGGCCGGCGGCACCCGCGTGGCCGTCACCCTCGGCAGCGACACCCGCGGGCTCACGCTCACGGACTCCCTCACGCTCCCCTTGGCGGCCGCCGCGGCCGCCGC
>CAIKTR010000203.1 GCA_903830425.1 uncultured Opitutia bacterium | reverse complement strand
GCCTCCGCCGCGCGCTGCAGTGAATTCAGGCTGATCGCGCCGCGTTGCTCCGCTGCTTCGAGATCTGCGTAGGACTGACGTTTTATCGAGATTTTTTTCGCCACCTGCTCCTGGCTGAAGGCCAGCACCGAGCGCACGGCGCGCAGCCATCCCCGCGCTGGTTTCAAGGCACTAGCCTGCGCCAGCCTAAGCGCCGGAATACGGGCATCCAATCCTGTCACAAGCACATCCCGCTGATCGATTTTCATGCAGGCTAAAACCAGCATATATATTATAAAAGCAAGCCAAAGCCTGCATATTAATATAATAAGCAGACTATAGCCTGCTTATATTAGTAATTAATACCATGGGTGCGTGCACTGAAAAACGGCCGTGATGCACAAAACTACGGGGTAAAGCTGCCTAACTAAGCACGGGAATGCCGACATCGACTAGATATTGGAAAGTAGAGTCATAGTAGGCAGGCGGGCGTGTAGGGTCGGCCTGGTCGCCTTCCGGTACAAAGATGACCATCCCTTGGCGAGCGCGGGTCAGTAGCACACGATAGGCGTTCTTCAGGTAGCTTCGATTTTCGGCATTATTCACGTTCTGCCACTTTGCGCCGCGAAAATCGTGATAGCTCCACCCGGACCCGACAAACCGCAGGTCGCCATCCCAAGTGACGCACGCCCAATCGACCTCCAGCCCTTGTACCTGAAATTCGGTCGCTGCATCCTCAAGGAAGTAACTCGACCGCGTATCTTCTTTCCCGTCTAAAAACCAGTGCACCGGATCTATTTTCACCCGGATATCGATCGCGTGCGGTTTGAGCCGCTGGGCCTTCGAAGAAGCCACCAAACCGTAGCGTTCGCTCCCGCGAGCTTTAGAACGAACCCATTGCTTCGCCAATGCCAAGTTCCGCGTAACGGCGATTGGATAACGCGGCAGTCGGGCCAATGTATGGCGGGCCTGCTCCCGTTCGCAGTCGAGCAATGCCTTCACGAAGGCAGAAACGTGCTCCGCACGAAACGACCGCATCGACACGGATAAGTGAAGGTTGTCGTCGCAATACACGCCGGGCCCGCCCTTCACCGCCCCTATGGAATCTGCCGCAGCGTATTCGCTGTCCGTAAGCCGTGACGAAAGATGCATGTCCCAGTGAGGGAAGGTTGTTTTCACCGCTTCTATCCATGCTCCGATCCCAGCTTCACCGCGATTGATCTCCTGACCTCCACCGACCAGGCACAAAATAACGGCCCAGTCTTTATGCCTATCCACGTATCGAATCAAAAATTGAGGTTCTGAGTCGGTAAAAGAGGGGACGCCTTTCTTCCGCTTCATGAAATCCGCCGTCATGGCCTGATTCCAAGCCCGTTGGGCCTCGTCGAACACTACCACGTGGTCTGCTGGTGGAGCCTCACTCTTAAAGGCTTCGTCCCGGAAATGATGCACGTTCTGAATGAACTGTTTTACCGGATCACTCCCTTTCCTTTGCTTTTGGCCGGTCTTCTTCAATCGCGCCTTCTCGTCTCGTGACAAGGCGGCACGAAGCACCTCAACGAGAGGCCCATTACCAGACAACAGCACCGCATGCGTCGGATTGTCGGTCCTCGCATGCTGCGTCGCTACATTAAGCCCCACCAAGGTCTTCCCGGCACCCGGTACACCCGTCAGAAAACAGATAATCTTACGGCCCTCTCCCTTTGCCTCATTGATCAACTCTTCGATTCGCCGCGAAGTCGCCCCAAGATTCTTTTTGCCGGCATCGAAGGCCTTGATCGCCTCGACACCATGATGAGCGTAGAGAGTCCGGGCTGCCTCGACGATTGTAGGCGTTGGTTTGTAGGCCCCCTGGGACCATTGGCCCTGATCTAGTGGATCGCCGCGAATCACTTCTAAAGCAGACTCAATTGCTGCGCGAAAACCGTTTGGATGCACCTGAATCGGCCGGAATACTTGATCCAAGTCGGCCACAAGTTTCACCGGCGCGGACTCCTTGGCCTCGGTCGCAATCAAGATTGGCACCAATGAAACGCCGTGGCTTGCCTCGTGGAAATTTTTCAGATCGAGCGCGTAATCCCAGACTTGGTCCACTGCCGCACGATGAAACGCCATTTCCCCGACTTTGAATTCTACTACAAAAACCACCGGTCCAATCAGCAGGACGGCATCAACCCGGCTGCCCATGCGTGGAATATTAAACTCCAGGTAAAGCGTTCCCACTAGCCCCTCGAGATTCTTTTTGAGAAACTCGATCTGTCCAATCCACGACGCCTTCTGTGTCGTGACCAAGTCAAAATCTGGATTCTTCGCCAATATTCCAAAAACCGAATCTGGATCTGCGAGCCTGAATTCGGCAACCGATGCTCCATACCAAGCCCTCGAAGTGACTACTGCTGGGGTGAGATTAGCCACTGAGAATCTACTGCCGGGCCAGCAGATCCATGGCAAGCTGGCGTTGGCAGCAGACGGCTTCTGAGGTAGGGCCTTGTGACCACGTGCAGTCCCCTCCCCCCCTCCTCGGGCCTTCGGATTGACGCTCTGCCGGCACTCTTTTACCCATGCCTATGGTCCTAAAAGTCATCCGTGCGGTCCTGGCAGGCGGACTGGCGCTGGTCGCGTCCTCCGCGGCGGCGGGACGCGAGCCGGCCAACCTCAGCCTCCTGAAGGAAGACCTCTGCGCCTATGTCGATTCCGGCGCGTATGACCGGGACCTTGCCGCCGTGGCCGCGCAGGCTGAGGCGTGGCTCAACCAGCGGGCTCCGCGCGGCGGTCCGCATCTGGCCGTGGTGTTCGACCTCGACGAGACGCTGCTCTCCAACCTGCCGCTCATGCGGCGCCTCGACTTCGGCTACGTGCCCGCCCTCTGGACCGAGTGGGTGGCCGCGGGCCAGGCCCCCGTCATCGCCCCGGTGCGCGAGGTCTACCGGACGGCTCGGCGGCTCGGCCTGGAGGTGATCTTCCTCACCGGCCGCCGCGAACGCGACCGGGCCGGCACGGAGCAAAACCTGCGCGCCCTCGGCTGCGGCGACTACACGCTCCTGATCTTCAAGCCCGACGCCGCGAGCGAACACACCGGCGCCTTCAAACTCGCCGCCCGCCGCCGCCTGACCGCCGCCGGCCACGTCATCATCGCGAATATCGGCGACCAGGACAGCGACCTCGCCGGCGGCTTCGCCGAACGGACGTTCAAGCTGCCCGACCCGTTTTACCTGATGAAGTGAGGGGGGCACAAAAAAGCCGCGTGGGGCTCACGCGGCTGGAAGGAGCGGGGTGGCGTCCGCATTATCTCTTCGGCGCCTGGGCCTGGATCTCGGTCAGGCGCTTCTCGATCTCGTTCATCCGGTTGATCAGTTCACCTTCGACCTTCTTGCGCTCGCTGCTCGAGACGATGCTGAGGCTGGCGGCGTCCTTGACGACGTTGGCCGGCAGCGTGAGCAGGCGGGTGATCAGGCCCTGGTCCTTGAAGGAGCTGAGATAGAGGGCGGTGATCTCGTGGGAAAGCTTGAGCGAGTCCTGCGCCACCGTCTGCGTGGCGACCAAGTTGTTGTTCAACTGCTGGTTCTTCGCGAGTTCCGAGGTGAGCACGTTGCCGACCTGGTCGGAAATCTTCTGGCTGTAGGCCGCGATGGATTCACGGGTCAGGTGCTGGTCGTTGGCCATCTCCGCGAGGATCGGCTGGATCTTGGCCGTCATGCGCGACGACACCTTGTCCACCTGCTCGTTCTGCATCTTCTCGGCCTCCTCGGGGGTCTTGGGCAGGGGATTGTAGGGCTGGATCTTCTTGGCCACGGCCTCGGCCAGCGAGTTGATCTTGTCGGCGTTGAGCTTGTTGACCTCCTCGTCGGTCATGAACATCTCGGCCTGACGTTTCGAGATGGCGTCCTTGAGGAGCTTGTTGGTCGCCTCGATCTGGCGGCGGTTTTCCTCGGCCGACGCCTTGAGCGCGTCGTTCTGCTCGCGGAGCGGGGCCAACTCGGCCTGCTCGCGGGCGGCCATGTCATTAATCGTTCTCTGGTGCAGCCAAAACGCGGCGCCCGTGATGAGCAACGCGGTGAGAAAAATGGTGGGAAGTTGCTCTTTGAGTTTGGTCCACATGGTCAGGGGGGGTTGATGAGTGATGAGAATGAGCAGGATACAGTTAAAATGCAATGATGCGCTGCAGGGCTTTACGGTTGTTTTTTACCTTATGCGCCGCAGGTTGGCGCCATGAGTCTCAACCGCAGCGAACAACAGGTGTTCGACTATGTGCAACGTCATGCGGACGAGAGACACTACTGGCTGGCCAAGGTTCAGACAATCGCCGCCGCCTGGCCCGACATCCACGTGGCCGCCCGCCGGCTTGAGCCTGAACTCTGGCGCTACTATCAGGAGCGCAGCGCGGTGGTTCCGGCCTTCCGCGAAGCCGTCCGGCGCGAGGGAAGCCAGCGCACCAGCATGAAAAACCTGGCTGAGCACCTGCTGCGGCTCTGGGTGGCGCCCCGTCCCAAGCCGCCCGCCGCTCCGCCGCTGCCGGCCTGAGCGGGTCGGACGAAAATTCCCTCGGCGCCGCGCGCGCAGCTCGGCCCGCGGCCTGATCGTCCCCGTCCGGGCGCTCGCCGGGCCCGCTCGTCTTGGCGCCACGGCCAATGGAACCTTTCCCGGATTTTCGCGTCTAGTCCTGGGTATGCTGCTTCCGCCTAGCGGAAGTAGCGGGGTTAGTTCGAAAGCTATAGGCGGGTCGTCTAGGGGTAGACGGCCCGCCTTCTTTTTTCATCCCGTCGCCCGGCGAATGTGCCGGCGCGGTGAAATTCTTATACCTCCTATCACTCTATTATCGACAGATGGCATGGTCCGTGCAGGGTTATTCACAAGATACCCACACGATGGAAAACCTGCGCGGGGCGCTTGCCCCAAATTCGCGGATCAGGGTTTCGGCTAAAGTTAAGACCTTCGTGCTAGACACGAATGTCCTGCTGCACGACCCGCAGTCGATTTACAAATTCCAGGAGAACAACCTGGCGATTCCGGTGGAGGTGCTCGAGGAACTCGACGCCATCAAGGGCGAGCAGTCCACCGAACGCGGCCGCAATGCCCGCCGCGTGCACCGGATCCTCCAGGAGTTGCTGCCCGATTCCCGCTCGATGCACGAGGGCGTCGAGCTGCCCACCGGCGGCACCCTGTCCATCATCATCAATCCCTACCTGATGGAGGGAGGGCGGACCTCGCCCGCCATGCAGCGCCTGCGCTCCATCCTGCCCGATCTCGCGAAAAAGGATAACCGCATCATCGCCTCCGCCCTCTTTGTCCAGGAGCAGTACCCGCCCCCGACCATTCTCGTCACCAAGGATGTCAACGTGCAGCTGAAGGCGCGGGCCGTCGGGCTCGAGTCGGAAGACTACCTCAACGACAAGGTGCCGGAGAACATCGAGGAGGCGAGCTACCGCGAGATCCCGGTCAGCCTCTACGAGCTCCAGCGGTTCTGCTCGGAAGGGGAGTTTGACCTCGGGGACGATGCGGCGAAGCCCCTGTACCTGAACGAATATGTCCTGCTCCGCTCGGACGAGGGCAAGACGATGCCGGCCCGTTATTACGGCGAAGGGGTCGTGCGCCGGCTCAAGCTGCCCGATTGTGTCAAGGCGCCGGGGGGCATTCCCGTCCGGGCGCGCAACCTGGAGCAGCAGTTCTTCCTGGACGCGCTGCTGGACGACAGCATCCACATGCTGACGTGCTTCGGCAAGGCGGGCACGGGCAAGACGCTCCTCTCCATCGCCGCGGCGCTGCACCAGATTCAGGACGACCACTCCCGGTACGACGGCGTTTCCATTTCGCGTCCGGTCATCGCGCTCGGCAAGGACATCGGGTTTCTCCCCGGCACGCTGGAGGAAAAGATGAAGCCGTGGCTCCAGCCCTACTACGACGCGCTGGAAGTGCTGATCCCCTCCAAGCCGCCGAAGGAACCGCAGTTTGCCGCGAAGAAGGTGTCCAAGAAGGGGCACCGGAAGCATGCCGAACACTTTCTGGCGACGATGTCGGCGGCGCAGCCGGTGCACGCCAGCCATGGGGGCGGGCACGGCGGGGCGCCGCTGGCCAAGCCCTACGAGCGCCTGCTGCGGAGCGGCCTGGTGGAAATCGAGGCGCTGGCCTTCATCCGCGGCCGCTCGATTGCCCGGCGCTTCTTCATCCTCGACGAGGCCCAGCAGCTCACGCCGCACGAGGTCAAGACGGTCATCACCCGCATTTCCGAGGGCTCCAAGATCGTCCTCATCGGCGACCCCGCCCAGATCGACAATCCCTACGTGGACTCGCGCAGCAACGGGCTGGTCTACTGCCACAACCGGATGAAGGGCCAGACGGTCGCCGCGCACGTGAAACTCATGAAGGGCGAGCGCTCCAAGCTGGCCGAGCTGGCGGCGGACCTGCTGTGAGTTGCCGCGGAATGGGCCGGGCGCTGGGGGCATCCGTGACTTCTTTTCCGGCCAGGATCATTTGGGCGGCCGCCGTCCTGCTCTGCCTGCTGGCGGGGGAGTCGGTGGCGGCGGCCGCGGTTCCGACCGACGACCTGAACCTTCCCATCCGGCCGGGTGAGCCTGGCCGCGCGCCATTTTGGAACGCTTTCGCCCGGCGGTTCATCTGGGCCCCCGCCTTTGAATTCGCCGAGGTCCCGGCCGCCCGCGAGTATCGTTTCACCGTGACTGTGTCCGGCCGGGGCGAGCTTTACACCTTCGTGGCGGATAAGCCCTGGCGCCCGCTTTCCCCCGTCTGGAGCCGCCTGCCCCCCGGCAAGGCGGTGGTGAAGGTTGAGGCGATGGGTGCGCACGGCTGGGTGCCGGTGGGCGAGCGCGTATTTGTGAAGAGTCCGGCTTTTGACGGGGTCCCGGTCCCGCCGGCCTATCCCTATGCGGAGAGCGGCCTCCGCGGGCTGCGGGACTTGCTCCGGCAGCGCAAGGTCGCCTCCTGGCTCGAAGCGGGCCGGCCGGACATTTATTATCCTAAATGGATTTATCCCGGCCTGATGGCGTCGGCGACGGTGCAGGGCATGGTCACGCTGGCGCGGCACTCTACGGATGAACGGGAGCGGGCCTCCGCGCTGCTCGTCGCCCGCCGGGCAGCGGACTTCCTGATGACCCTGCGCGAGCCCGAGGGCGCGTTGCTTTCCGGCTGGCCCCGCACCTACTGGGATGGCGCCAGGGCGGACATTCAGCCCGGGTTCCACGACCAGATCATGAGCACCGCGCCGGCGGAAGCTGCGCGGGCGTACTTGGATCTTTATGATCTCACGGGGGAGCCCGGTTACCTCGGGTTCGCCACCGGGGTGGCCGACACGCTGGTGCGCTGCCAGCTGGCCAGCGGCACCTGGCCCCTCTGGCTGGAGCGCGCCACCGGCAAGGCGAAGGAGCCGGGCTTGGTGGTGCCGGTCGCGGCCTGGCGGCTGTTCAACCGCCTCATTGATCAATACGGGCTGACCACCTACGCGGCCGCCCGCGACCGGGCGATGCGCTATTGCATCGAGGGACCCCTCCGGACGATGCGGTGGGATGCCCAGTTCGAGGACACTCGGCCGAAGGACGCGTATCGCAACCAATCGCACCGCGAACCCGTGCAGTGTGCCGTGCTGCTCTTCCAGAGGGGCCGGCCAGGCGATCTTGCCCAGGCGGAGGAGCTGATGCGTTTTGTGGAGGACGGATTTGTGATTTGGGCGGCCAGCGACGCCGTCACCCGGGAGCCTCTCTTCAAGCCCGGCAGTCGCTGGAATGGCGTCGATCCCGACTTCGGCCTGGACTGGTTCCTGCCCGCCGCCGTGGAGCAATATGCATTTTTCACGCCGATCAATGCCTCCAGTGCCGATCTGATCGACGGCTGGCTCGCCGGCTACAAGGCCACGGGGCGGCGGGACTATCTCGCGAAAGCGGCGGCCCTCGCCACCACGCTGACCCTCGCGCAGCGCTATTTTGGCGGCGGGGAGATCCCGACTCACCTGCGTCAGGTTCAGCCGGAACTCAACTGGTTGAACTGTTCGGTCGAGGCGGCGGACACGCTGATCCGGTCCGCGCCCGTTCTGCAGTCATATTTTGCACGGACCGGCGGGCCGTGACGGTGTCCTGGGGTGAAAAACAAAGGGCGCAGGCTGATCATGCTGTGTCGTCAACGGCCTCCGGGATCCCGCCTTCGCGCCGCCGATGGCAGCATTGAGCTCGGCAAATGCGCCGCCGGCCTGGATCGGGAAGTGGACCTTTGGCCCCCGCTGGCCGTAGAGCAGGCTGGTGGTGCCGTCGTCCCCGGCGCGCGTGGCGATGGACCGCGGCGGACTCAGGACTTGGCCGCGTCGCGGGTCTGCTGGGCGAGGGCCTTGACGGC
>CAIKTR010000202.1 GCA_903830425.1 uncultured Opitutia bacterium | reverse complement strand
GCGCGCGGCGGCCGCGGCGACGAGGGCGCGGGCCAGCGGGTGCTCGCTCGGCGACTCGGCGGAGGCCGCGAGCCGCAGCAGCTCGTCGGCGGTGACGCCGGGCGCGGGCTCCACCGCCACGAGCTGGGGCCGCCCGGCGGTCAGCGTGCCGGTCTTGTCGATCAGCAGCGTGTCCGCGCCGGCGAGGCGCTCGAGGGCGGCGGCCTCCTTGACCAGGACCCCGGCGGAGGCGCCGCGGCCGATGCCGGTGACGAGGGAGACGGGGGTGGCGAGGCCCAGCGCGCAGGGGCAGGCGATCATCAGCACGGAGACCGCGTTGATCAGGCCGTAGAGCCAGCTGCGCTCGGGGGCGAACACGCCCCAGGCAAAGAACGTGACGACGGCCAGCGCGAGCACCACGGGGACGAACCAGGCGGAGACGCGGTCGGCGAGGCGGGCGATGGGGGCCTCGCTTTCGACGGCCTGCGCCACCAGCCGGATGATGTGGGCGAGCAGCGTGTCGGCGCCGACCCGCTCGGCGCGGAAGACGAAGGAGCCGGTGGTGTTGAGCGTGCCGGCGCTGAGCCGGTCCCCGGGCTGCTTGGCGACCGGCAGCGGCTCGCCGGTGAGCATGGACTCGTCGAGCTCGGCGCCGCCGGCCAGCAGCACGCCGTCCACCGGCAGGTTTTCCCCGGGGCGGACGCGCAGCTGGTCGCCGGGGCGGACGAGGCCGAGGGGCACGTCCTCCTCGGTGCCGTCGGCGCGCAGCCGGTGGGCGGTGGCGGGGGCCAGCGTCAGGAGGGCGCGGATGGCGGCGTCGGTGCGGGCGTGGGCGCGCTGTTCGAGGATCTGGCCGAAGAGGACGAGGGTGGTGATGAAGGCGACCGCCTCGAAGTAGAGGGGCACGCCGTGGGGGCCGTGGTAGGCGGCGGGGAAATGCGGGGCGAAGAGCAGGGCGGCGAGGCTGTAGAGGTAGGCGGCCCCGGTGCCGGTGATGGTGAGCGTGAACATGTTGGGGTCGCGCTCGACGAGGGACCGCCACCAGCGGCGGTTGAGGGGCGCGCCGGCCCAGAAGAAGATGGGGGTGGCGAGGGCGAGCTGCAGCCCGCCGGACCAGGCGGGCGACAGGCCGGGCGCGGCGTGGGGCCAGAGCATGGGGCCCATGGCGAGCGCCAGCACGGGCAGGGCGAGGGCGAGCGCGGCGTAGAGGCGGGGCCGCAGGTGGCGCTCGTGGGGCAGGCCCATGTAGACGGGCTCGCCCGGCGGGGGCAGGGTCGGGGTCGGGGCGGGGGCGCTCATGGGCGGGTTCAGGCGGGCGGGGGCGAGGGACGCTCGCGCAGCCAAGCGAAGATCACGGGGGTGACAACGAGGATGTGGACGAGGCTGGAGAGCATGCCGCCGATGACGGGGGCGGCGAGCGGCTGCATGATCTCGACGCCGGTGCGGTGGCTCCAGAAGATGGGCAGGAGCGAGGCGACGGTGGTGGCGACGGTCATGACCTTCGGCCGGAGCCGGAGCCGGGCGCCCTCCTTGACGGCGGCGATCAGCTCGGCGCGGGTGAGGGCGGGGTCCGGCGCGCCGGCCTGGGCCTTGGCGGCCTGGGCCTTCTTCACGGACTCCTCGAGGTAGACGACCATGACGACGCCGGTCTGGATGGCGGTGCCGAAGAGGGCGATGTAGCCGACCCAGACGGCGACGCTGAAGTTGAAGCCGAGGAGGGCCTGCAGCATCACGCCGCCGGTGAGGGCGAACGGCACGGCGAGGAGCACATGCGCGGCCTCGGCGGCCGACCGGAAGGTGAGGCAGAGGAGGAGGAAGATGATGGCGAGCACGGCGGGGAAGACGTAGAGCAGGGTCTGCCGGGCGCGGAGCTGGTGCTCGTACTGGCCGGAGTACTCGAGGGTCATGCCGGGGTCGAGGGTCACCTCCCGGGCGAGGCGGGCCTTGAGCTCCTCGACGAAGCCGCCGAGGTCGCGGTCGCCGACGTTCGCCTGCACGAAGACGCGCAGCCGGCCGTTCTCGCTGGAGATCTCGTTGGGCCCGACGACCCGGCGGATGTCCGCGACCTGGCGGAGCTGGAGGGTGGCGCCGGACGGGGTGACGAGCGGCAGCTCGCCGAGCTTGTCGAGGTCCTCGCGGTCGGCCGACTCCAGCCGGACCTGCAGCGGCCAGCGCTCGCGCCCCCGGAGGGTGGTGCCCACGGTGGTGCCGCCCAGGCCGGTCTCGACGTAGCGGAGGACGTCGTCGACGCGCAGGCCGTAGCGGCCGAGGTCCTCGCGGCGGACGGCGATCTCGAGGTAGGGCTTGCCCTGGACGCGCGACGGCGCGACGCCGGTGGCGCCCTGCACCTGCTCGACGACCCGCTGCACCGCGAAGGCCTTCTGCTGGAGCGCGTCGAGGTTGTCGCCGAAGATCTTGACGCCCACCTGGGCGCGGATGCCGGTGCTCGTCATGAGGATCCGGTTCTCGATCGGCTGGAGGAACCCGGGGACGTAGCCCGGGACGTTCATCAGCTTGGCGGAGAGCTCGGCGATGAGCTTGGCCTTGGTCATCCCCGGGCGCCACTCGCCCGGCGGCTTGAGCATGAGGGTGGTCTCGATCATCTCGACCGGGGCCGGGTCGGTGGCGGAGTCGGAGCGGCCGAGCTTGCCGGCGACGGACGCGACCTCGGGGACCTGGCTCATGACCCGGTCCTGCCAGGCCATGATCCGCTGGACCTCGGTGAGGGAGGTGGCGGGGAGCAGGACGGGCATGAACAGCAGGGAGCCCTCCTCGAGGGTGGGCATGAACTCGTTGCCGAAGCCCTGGGCGTGGCGGGCGAGGGCGGCGGGCAGGTGGCGGTGGAGGGCCCGCGGGAGGCCGAAGGCGACGACGGCGGCGGCGGCGAGGAGCGCGGCGGCGAGGGTGAGCACGGACTTGCGGTGGTCCAGCGCCCAGTCGAGGACGGGGTCGTAGACCCGCAGGAGGCCGCGCATGATCCAGTTCCGGCTCTCCGGCTGGAACGGGCCGCGGACGAGGAGGGTGCAGAACACCGGGACGGCGGTGACGGCGAGGAGGACCGCGCCGAGGAGGGCGAAGGACTTGGTGTAGGCGAGCGGGTGGAAGAGCTTGCCCTCCTGGCCGGTGAGCAGGAACACCGGCACGAAGGCGAGGATGATGATCATCATCGAGAAGAACATCGGCCGGCCGACCTGGGTGGCGGCCTCGAGGGTGTGGGTGAACACCTCGGCGGGGGTCAGCCGCCGCCGCAGTTCCTCCTCGGCGCGCTCGCAGTGGCGGATGACGTTTTCGGTCATGACGATCCCGGCGTCGACCAGCACGCCGATCGAGATGGCGATGCCGGTGAGCGACATGATGTGAGACGGGATGCCGAACCGGTCCATCAGGATGAACGAGATCAGCAGCGAGGCCGGCAGCGGCAGGGTGACGATCAGGATGCTGCGGAAGTGGAAGAGGAACAGGATGTGCGCGAGCGTCACCAGGATGATCTCCTCGGTGAGCGCGTGCCGGAGCGTGTCGATGGCGCGGCCGATCAGGTCGCTGCGGTCGTAGAACGGGCGCACGGTGACGCCGGCGGGCAGGCCGGGCGCGAGGGCGGCGAGCCGGGCCTTCACGTCCTGGATCACGCGCCAGGCGTTTTCGCCGTAGCGCATGACGATGATGCCGCCGACGACCTCGCGGCCGTTGACGTCGAGGGCGCCGCGGCGGAAGTCGCCGCCGAGGCGGACGGTGGCGAGCTCGCGCAGGGTGAGCGGGGTGCCCTGGCGCGGCTGGACCACGATGGACTCGAGGTCCGCGGCGCCGTGCACCAGGCCGAGGCCGCGCACGATGTACTCGGCGCCGTTTTCCTCGATGGTCTTGCCGCCGACGTTGCGGTTGCTCTGGGCGACGGCGTCGAGGACCTCGCCGAGCATGACGCCGTGCTGCTTGAGCTTGAGGGCGGAGACCTCGATCTGCCACTGGCGGACGAACCCGCCGACGCTGGCGACCTCGGCGACGCCGGCGACGCCGGCGAGCTGGTGGTGGATGAAGGTGTCCTGGAGGGCGCGGAGCGAGCCGAGGTCCTGGGTGCCGGAGTCGTCCTGGAGGTAATACTGGTAGACCCAGCCGAGGCCGGTGGCGTCGGGGCCGAGGCGGGCGGTGACCTCGGCGGGCAGCAGGGCGCCGAGCGAGTTGAGCCGTTCCAGCACCCGGGTGCGGGCGAAGTAGGGGTCGACCGGGTCGTCGAAGATGACGGTGAGGAAGGAGAAGCCGAACATGGACGTGGCGCGGACGGCCTTGACGCCGGCGAGGCCCTGCAGGGCGGAGCTGAGCGGGTAGGTGATCTGGTCCTCGACCTCCTGCGGGCTGCGGCCGGGCCAGTCGGCGTAGACGATGACCTGGTTTTCCGAGAGGTCGGGGAGGGCGTCGATCGGCACGCGCCGGAGCGCGACGACGCCCCAGGCGCAGAGGGCGAAGAAGGCGCTGAGCACCAGAAAGCGGTGCTGCAGCGACCAGGTGATGAGGCGGGTGATCATGGCGGGGGGCGGCGCTTAGTTCAGCTCCTCGCCGCACTCCGGCATGGCGGAGCCGAAGAAGGGGTTGCGGACGGTGGCGGAGCGGGACAGCCAGCGTCCGGTGCCCAGCACGGGCGACATCGGGCACTGGAAGACATGGAGTCCGGCGCGGGCCGGGAGGCCGCGGGTGCGCGCCAGGTCGGCCAGCGCGGTGCTGAACGGCTCAAAGTCGCGGCGGGCGGCGCGCAGGTCGGCGGGATCGCGGAGGGCGTCCCGGAAGCGGCCGAGCGACTCGCCGCTGCCGGGGGTGTCGCGGCCGAGGCAGGCGAGCAGGGCGGCGCGGAGGGCGGGCAGCAGCTGCCGGTAGGCCGCGAAATCATCCGCCCCGAGGGCGGCGGCGCCATCGGCGGCCGCGCCGGCGAGGGTGGCGAGCCGCTGGTCCTCGGTCGCGGTTGCCGGGGCGGGCAGGGCGGGGTCGGCGGCCGG
>CAIKTR010000201.1 GCA_903830425.1 uncultured Opitutia bacterium | reverse complement strand
TCGAGCACACCCTCCTCGGGCCGATCGGACCCGCCTGCCCCGCCACCTTGCTGCGCACCCACCCCCGGGCCTCGCTGTTCCTCGACCGGGACGCCGCCTCGCGGCTGCCCGCCGATTCCTCCGTTTGCCGCGCCGCCCGCGTCCACCCTTGAGCCGGCCGCCGGACTTGGCCCCGTTCTCCCCGGGCCGGGCGGCCACCGCGCCGCGCGCCCGCGGCGCCACCCAACCCACTCCCCGACACTCCGCATGAAAGGCAAGATCCCCGGGCTCCGCTGGTACATCGTCGCCCTGCTCTGCCTGGCCTCCGAGCTGAACTATCTCGACCGGCAGACCCTCTCGGTGCTCGCCCAGACCATCCAGGATGAGCTGGGCATCACCACGATGCAGTATGCCAACATCACGTCGGCCTTCCTCGTCAGCTACACCATCATGTACGCGGTCTGCGGCCGACTGGTGGACGTGCTGGGCACGCGCTACTCCTTCATCTTTTTCGTCTCCGGCTGGTCGGTCGCAAACATGCTCCACACGTTCGCCCGGACCGCGGCCCAGTTCTCCGTCTGCCGCTTCCTGCTGGGCGCCACCGAGCCCATGAGTTTTCCCGCAGGCATCCGGGCTGTGACGGAGTGGTTCCCCCTGCGCGAGCGCGCCCTCGCGGTGGGCATCTTCAATGCCGGCACCGCCATCGGCGCCGCCGTGGCCGCGCCCATGGTGGCGTGGGTGACCCTCGCGTGGGGCTGGCGCTACGCCTTCATCGTCGGCGGCGTCCTCGGCCTGGTCTGGGTCCTCGCGTGGGCCGTCGTTTTCCGCCTGCCCCGGCTGCACGCCTGGCTCGACCCCCGGGAACTGGCGCAGATCGAGGAGGGCCAGGACCCCGCCGCCGCGGCCGCCCCGCCGGTGCCGATCCGGCGCCTGCTCTCCACCCGCGCCGTCTGGGGCTGCATCATGGCCCGCGTCCTGACCGACCCCATTTCGTATTTCTTCATTTTCTGGATGCCGAAGTTCCTGCAGCAGGAACGGGGCTTCAACCTCGCCGACCTCGGCCGGTACGGCTGGATCCCGTTTGTCGGCCTCGCCCTCGGCAACCTCGCGGGCGGCGCCGTGCCCGGCTACCTCCTCCGCCGGGGCTGGTCCCTCGACCGGGCCCGGAAGCGCGTCATGCTCACCGCCTCCGCCGTGATGCCCGTCAGCCTCGTCACCATCATCCTGCTGCCGAGCCCCGTGGCGGCCATCGCCATGATCAGCGTCGCCATGTTCGCCCACGCGGCCTGGGCCAACATGGCCCTGCCCACCGAGGTTTTTCCCAAACACGTGGTCGGTTCCGTCACGGGGTTTGCCGGGGCCTTCGGCGGCATCGCCGGCATCCTCACCCAGCAGGCCATCGGCTGGACCGTGCAGCACGTCTCGTACACCCCCGTGTTCCTCGTGTGCTCGGTGATGCACCTGCTCACCTTCGCGGTCGTGTGCTGGCTGATCGGCGAGCTGGGCGTCATCCGGCACTTCACCGGCGAGCCGGCCGCGCGGACGGCCTAGCGGCGGTCGCGCCGGCGGCTCAGCGGCCGGACCGCTGGCCGTTGAAGTCCGCCAGGGCGGCCTGCATCGCCTGAATGTTGGCGCGCGGCATGCCGGGGCTCGTGCCCCCGCCCAGCGAGAGGATGATCCCCTCGCCGCCGCTCTGCTCGAGCACGTCGAGCGTCGCGGCGCGCACCTCCGCGGGCGTGCCGCGCACCCCGACCTCGAGCGGATTCACATTCCCCATCAGGCACATCCGGCCGCCGACCCGCGCCTTCACGGCGGCGAAGCTGGTCTGCTTGCCCCAGTTGAGCACGTTGAAGCCGACCGCGGGGAGATGCTCCAGACACGCCTCGATCCCGGCGTCGTTGTGGTAGATCTTCACCCAGTCCGGCGGGAAGGCGTCGCAGATGCGCTTCAGGTACGGATGGCAGAATTCCAGGTAGTGCTGCTCGTTCACGAAGCCGACAATGTCATCGAGGATGAAGATGCCCTCGACGCCCGGGCCGATCGCCCGCTGCTGGGCCTTGAGCCAGTCGATGATCAGGCGCGTCGAGAGGTCGAGCAGCTGGTGGACCCGCGCGGGCTGCTCGATCAGGTCGAGCATCAGCTCCGTGGTCCCGCGCACAAACCCGGCGGTGCACATCGGGCCGCGCGAGGTGACCAGCGGCATAATCTCGCCGGTGTCGAACACGCGCTGCTTCTGCATGCGGATCCGCTGGAGCGTCATCGCCATGAAGGCGTCGTGCTCCACCTCGTAGGCGGGGATCCGGTCCAGGTCGTCCAGGTTGAACAGCATCGGATATTCGCTCGGCGGGCTGTTCGGCCAGAACTTGATCTTGGCCCCGAGCACGGACGGCTCGGCGGCCATGCCGTATTCCATCCACCAGCCGGGCACGAAGATGATGTCGGGGTATTCCTGGTGGACCTGGTGGTGCGACCGGAACCAGACCTCCGGATCGAGGAAGAAGTCGAGGTGCGTGACGCCCACGTAGCCGGGGATCCACGGGCTGTCGATGATCAGCGCCAGCGGAATCTGGTCGAGTTTCTCGAGCCGCGCGGCGCGCTTAAAAATTTCCCATTGGGCGGGTTTCATGTCGTGGGGATTGGTGAATCGGGGCGAAGGACCGGCGCCGGCCGGCTCAGGGGGCGGGCGGCAGGGACTGGAGTCCGGCCTGCAGAAAACCCATCGCGTAGGCCATGCCCGCATGCCAGGGCGCCGCACAGCTCATCTGCGGGGCATGGTCGGGAATGATGACCCCCGTGAAGCCGTTGCGCTGAAGGATGCCGAGGACGCGCCGCACATCGACCTCGCCATCGTCGATGAACGTCTCCCGGTACTGCGGCACCTTGCCGCGAACATTGCGCAGATGGACATAGCCGAGCCGGTGCTGGCGGCTGTAGTGGTCCACCACCTCGTAAATGTCCCCCTCGGTCATCTCCGCCAGCGAGCCCACGCAGAACTCCAGCTGGTTGGCCGGGCTTGGGTGGAGGTCGATGACCTGCTGGTAGAAGCGCGGCTGGTAGACGAGCCGGGGCTGGCCGCGGATGCTGGGCATGGGCGGATCGTCCGGATGCAGCGCCAGGCGCACCCCGGCCTCCTCGGCGACGGGCAGCACCTCCGCCAGAAACCGCTCGAGCCGGCTCCAGAGCTGCGCCGGCGTCACCGGCGGCACGTGGCCCGGGGCCGCCGCGGGATCGTAGACCATGTTCCAGACCATGCCGTTGGGCATCGGCTGGTCGTAGGCTCCCTCCATGCCGACGGACGGGGCCCCGCCGCGGGCATAGTTGCCCTTGGTCCGGCCGGCCACGCCCGCGAGGGAGAAATTGTAGCCCATGAGCGGGATCCCCGCCTGCCCCAGCCGGCGGATGATCGTCTGCACGTTGGCGATGTGCCGGGCGCGCTGCGGGCCGTCGAGCAGGATGTCGTGCCAGTGCGCCGGATCAAAGTTCTCGATCGCCTCCAGCTTGAGCCCGGCGTCCTCGACGCCCCGGCGCAGGCCGGTCAGCTCCTCCAGCGTCCACAGCTGGTCCGGGTCGCCCGCGCGGCCCCAGCCGTAGTCCGTGCCCGTCGGCTGGTCGTCGCCGGCCCCCGGCGCGCCGCCCTTGAAATAGTCCACCAGGTGCGCCACGACGTGCGTGGCGCCGGCCTGCCGCGCAAACTGGAAGTTTTCGCGCGTGAGCATGTGACGGTAGAGGCCGAGACCGAGCTTCATGGGTGGACGCAGTGTGCCCGCGGCGCGGCCCGTGGCGATGCAAAGTCGCGCCCCGCGCCGGACCGCCCCCGCCAAGTCGGGCTTGTCATCCGCCGGCCGACCTGACCGCCTGCCACGGTAGCCGCGACCCGGTGCACCCCGCACCCGCCCCTCTCCCAGACCAACCCCGGAATCCCGATGTCCAACGCCGCCGACCCGACCCTCCGCCTCCATGCCTCCGACGACGTCGTCATCGCCCGGACGCTGATTCCCGCCGGCACGGTGCTCGGCCGGGAGGGCGGCGTGCGCGCCACGGCCACCGTGCCCGCCGGCCACAAGGTCGCGGCCCGCGCCCTCGCCGCGGGCCAGCCGGTGCGCCGCTACGGCCAGATCATCGGCTTCGCCTCCCGGGACATCGCGGCCGGCGAGCACGTGCACGGGCACAATCTGGCCATGGGGGATTTCGCGCGGGACTACGCGTTCGGCGCCGACCAGCGGCCCACCGTGCCGGTGCACCCGGGCGCCACGTTCGCCGGCATCGTCCGCGCCGATGGCGCCATCGCCACGCGCAACTACCTCGGCATCCTCACCAGCGTGAACTGCTCGGCCACCGTCGCCCGCATGGTGGCGGAGCATTTCCGGAACCGGCTGGCCGCCTACCCGAACGTGGACGGCGTCGTGGCCCTGACCCACAAGTCCGGCTGCGGCATGGCGGCGGAGGGCGAGGGCATGGAGGTGCTGCGCCGCACCCTGTCGGGTTATGCCCGGCACCCCAATTTCAGCGCGGTCCAGGTGGTCGGGCTGGGCTGCGAGCAAAACCAGATCGGCTGCCTGCTCTCCGACCAGGAACTGCGGCAGAGCGGGAAATTTTCCGCCTACACCATCCAGGGCAAGGGCGGCACCATGCAGGCGGTGCGCGAGGGCATCGCGCGGATCGAGGCGGCGCTGCCCGCCGCCAACCAGGCCGCGCGCCAGCCCGTGCCGGCCAGCCACCTCACCCTCGGGCTCCAATGCGGCGGCTCCGACGGCTACTCCGGCATCAGCGCCAACCCCGCCCTCGGCGTGGCGGTGGACCTGCTGGTGCGCCACGGGGGCACGGCGATCCTCTCCGAAACCCCGGAGATCTACGGCGCCGAGCACCTGCTCACCCGCCGCGCGGTCAGCCGCGAGGTCGGCGAGAAGCTGCTCCGGCGCATCCGCTGGTGGGAGGACTACACCCGCCGCCACGGCAGCGAGCTGAACAACAACCCCTCGCCCGGCAACAAGGCCGGCGGCCTCACCACCATCCTGGAAAAATCGCTCGGCGCCGTGGCCAAGGCCGGCACCACCAACCTCGTCGACGTCGTCGAATACGCCGAGGCCGTGACCGCCAAGGGCCTGAACTACATGGACACCCCCGGGTTCGACCCGGTGTCGGTCACCGGCCAGGTCGCGGGCGGGGCCAACCTCATCCTGTTCACCACCGGCCGCGGCTCCGCCTACGGCTGCAAGCCGGTCCCCTCCCTCAAGCTCGCCACCCACAGCGCCCTCTTCGCCCAGCAGGAGGAGGACATGGACCTCAACTGCGGCACCATCATCGACGGCACGGAATCGATCGAGCAAGTCGGCCGGCGCATCTTCGACCGGATGCTCGCCACCGCGTCCGGCCAGAAAACCAAGAGCGAAACTCTGGGCTACGGCGAGGACGAGTTCTCTCCCTGGGTCCTCGGCGCCACCCTCTGAGGCCCGGCCCAGGGCCTTCGTTTTCCCTTCTTTCCGGTCCCACGCGAGACCGGTTCCGGACCCGCCGGAACCCGGACCGGCACCGGCGGCGGTCCGCTGACGCAATAAATGCGCCACATCGCGCAACGACTGCGTAGCACGGCGCGCCGACGTTAGCGCATACTGAAACCCCAGCCAGAAGTCTCGGTTGGCCGCGCCTTTTACCCTGCCACGACCCCAGCACTCGCCCATGACCCCAGCAAGGAACCCCGGAGCATGACGACCCCGCCTCCGCTCCCGGCCAACCCCTCCGCCCGCCCCTTCCACCCATGAACGCGGTGCTGCTGAGAGAACTCGAGGTCATGCGGCCGCAGATCCGCGCCCGCTGGGAAGCCCTGCTGCGCATCGAGCGGCTCCACACCCCGCTGGCCAATCCCGACACCCTGGTGTTCATGTTCGACCAGACGCTGGACGAGGTCCTCGGGGCCCTCCCGGGCCGCCCCGTCCGCAGCGCCGGGCCGCGACCCACCTGCCGCTCCGAGCGCAATCCCATGCGCGTCTATTTTTCCGCGCTTGAGCAGGCCCTGCTCGAGGCCCTCATCCATGTTCAGGCGGGCCAGATCGCCCCGGAGCCCGCCAAACACACCGCCGCCGTCGCGGAACGCACCGCCGCCGTCACCGAGGTCTGCGCCGCCTTGCGCCGCATCGCGCGGCGCGAGATCGCCACGCTCGACCAGATTTGCAAGCCGCGGGGCCGCCAGCGGGGCCGCACCCGCCTCTCGCGCGCCTGAACCCGGCGGCCACCGGCCGACCGACGATCGACCCACCGCGATAGCGCCGGCTGTCTCCCCCGACCATGCCCCAACCTGTCTCCCCCACCATGCCCCAGCCTGTTTCCCCGCCGGCCCTCCCCCGCCACCAGCGCTGCCTTGACACCTTCGCTTGCCGCGTGGTGAACCGCGCCCCGCTCCACCTGCCGGCCATCGCCTGCAGCGTGTCCGCCGCCATCCTCGGGCGGACCGCCCATACCGGCACCGGCTCCCTGCGCTACGCCGAGGTCGCCGCCTGGGCCGACGGCGAGGCCGCCCATGCCGAGTTTGAGGCCCAGATGATCGAGGACGTCGTCGCCGTGCACCGCGCGCTGGACGTCGAGGTCCTGCGCATGCCCTGGCGCATGAACGAGCGGCCCGACGCGCGGCTGGATCAATACACCTTCCGCTTCGGCCCCGAGTCCGGCGAGCACACCATCTGGCAGTACCACCCCGAGACCGCGGACTTCAGCGCGATCTACCAGTCGCCGCGCACCCAGTCCGCCGAGGTCCGCCTGCGGGACGAACTCGCCCGGCTGGAGGCCCGCGCGGCCGACCCCATGGCCGCGGCCCGGACCGCGATCGCGGAGGCCGTGGCCCTGTGGCGGCGCTACGGCGAGGAATTCCTCATGCGCAGCGTCGGCGCCGGCATCGGCGTGGGCTACGACCCGGATGACCTGGAACTCATGGTGACCGCCCCGGAGCTGTTCCGCCGCAAGATCCTGCTGCAGGCGGACCACGCCATCGCGATCGGTCGCGCCATGCTCGCAGCCGGCCTGCCCCCGGTCATGTCCGGCGGCGGCGACCTCGCCGGCAGCCAGGGCCCGATCTACTCCCCCGCCATGTTCCGCGACATCGTCCTGCCCGGGTATGTCCGCGCCATGTCCGCCCTGAACCAGCTGGGCATCCACTATTACTTCTGCAGCGACGGCAACCTGTGGCCGCTGATGGACATGCTCTTCACCGAGGCGGGCTGCCCGGGCTACGGCGAGATGGACCGCGACGCCACCATGACGGTCGCCGCCGTGCGGGCGCGGTTCCCGCGCCTGGTCATCTGGAGCAACGTCTCCTCATCCCTGCTGATGTACGGCACGGCGGCGGAGGTGCGCGACCAGGCGCAGGCCTCGCTGGACGAGGCCGAGGGTCGGGGCTATTTTCAGGGCTGCTCCAACGCGATCGTCCACGGCACCCCGGTGGAAAATGTGCAGGCGATGATGGCCGTGCGCTGACCGGACCGCGCTGGGCGACAGCGTCGCGCCAGGCGGCCCCGCGCAGCCTTGTCATGCGCCCGACGCTGTGCTCGTTTCATCCGCCGCCCCCCCCCGACCGCCCCCCTTTCCCCATGACCAAGCGTGAAGTCATCCGCCAAGTCCTCGCCCATCAGCGCCCGCCCTACGTGCCGTGGTCCTTTTCCTTCACCCTGGAGGCCCGGGAAAAACTCGAGCGGCACTACGGCACGACCGACCTCGACACCGTCCTCCACCACCACCTCGTCTGGGCCGGCAATCCGGCGGGCAGCTTCATCGACCTCGGCAACCACCACGTCCGCGACCCCTTCGGCGTCATCTGGGACCGCAGCGTCGACCGGGACATCGGCAATGTCGTCAACCCGCAGCTGACCGCGCCCAGCCTGGCGGGCTACCGGTTTCCCGACCCCACGGACGGCATCTTCTTCGACGAGGTCCCGGCCATGCTCGCGCGCCAGCCGGACTCCTTCCGCGTGTTCCCGATCGGCTTCTCGCTCTACGAGCGCGCCTGGACGCTGCGGGGCATGGAGAACCTGATGATGGACTTCATCGAGAACCCCGGCTTCGTGCGCGAGCTCCTGCACGCGATCGCCGACTACAACCTCGCGCAGATCCGCCACGCCCTCACCTACGACATCGACGGCATCTACTTCGGCGACGACTGGGGCCAGCAGCAGGGCCTGCAGATGGGCCCGGACCTGTGGCACGAGTTCATCCAGCCCGAGCTCGTGCGGATGTACGGCGCGGTGCGCGCCGCGGGCAAATCCGTCCTCATCCACTCCTGCGGCGACGTCGACGAGCTGTTCGAGGACCTCATCGCCGGCGGCGTGAACTGCTTCAACCCCTTCCAGCCCGAGGTCATGGACGTGGCCGACCTGATCCCGCGCTACCGCGGGCGACTCGCCTTCCACGGCGGGCTCTCGACCCAGCGCACGCTCCCCTACGGCACCACCGCCGACGTGCGCGCCGAGACCCGGCGCCTGATCGAATACGGGCGCGACGGCGGCTACATCCTGGCGCCGGCCCATGCGGTCGAGGGGGACGTCCCCCTCGAAAACATGCTGGCCTTCATCGACGAGGCCCTCAGCCAGCCGGGTTTCAAGGCCTGAGCCCCTCCTCCCCCGGTCGCCGGCGGGCGGATGAGGCTTTTTTGGATTTCGCTTTTCCCGGCGGCGGTTGCTTGGCTCGGTCCCGCCCCCCTCCCCACCGCTCGATGCTGCGCCTGCTTTCCCCCGGACTCTGGGTCATCCTCCTGCTGGCCGTCCTCTCCTCCCTGCTGGTCGCCCTGCTGCCGGTCACGCGCCGCGAGGGCGCCGAGCTGTGGACCTTTCTGCCCACCAGCGTGAAACACTACCAGCCGGTCATCGACGACTGGAACCGGCAGCATCCCGGGGCCCCGGTGACCATCAAGCTGCTCGAGTACTCCGCCCTCCAGCGCCGCATGCTCAGCGGCTTCTTCGCCGGCACCCCCACGGCCGATCTCCTGGAAATCGAGCGCAACATCGCCTCCCGCGCGTTTGTCGGCCCGCTCGACCGCACCGGGTTTGTCGACCTGACCGACCGGGTCCGCGCCGACGGCCTCGACCAGGAGATCCCGGCCGCCGGTTTCACCCCCTGGAGCTCCCGCGGCCGCATCTTCGGCCTGCCCGTCGGCTTCCACCCCGTCCTGCTCTGCTACCGCGCCGACCTCGTCGAGGCGGCCGGCCTCGACGTCTCGCAGATCGAGACCTGGGACGACTACTTCCGGGTGCTGCGCCCGCTGATGGCGGATCGCGATGGCGACGGCCACCCCGACCGCTACCTCATCTCCGGCTGGAACACCAATGGCGGCTTCCTCGACATGCTCATGCTGCAGGCCGATGCGCGGCTCTTTGACGACCAGGGCCGGCCCACGCTCGACACGCCCCGGAACGCCGCGATTCTCGCCCGGCTCGTGCCCTGGTTCGCCGGGCCCGACCGGGTGGCCGCCGATGCCCCGGACTTCTCGGCGGCGGGCAACCGCCAGCGGGTCGAGGGTTACGTGGTCGGCACCCTCATGCCCGACTGGCTGGCGGGCGCCTGGAAAACCGACCTGCCCGCGCTGGCGGGCCGGGTGAAGCTGATGCCCCTGCCGGCCTGGGAGCCCGGCGGGCGCCGCACCAGCGCGTGGGGCGGCACGATGATCGGCATCGCCCGGACCGCCCCCCACGTCGAGCAGCAGTGGCAGCTGATCAAGGCGCTCTACACCTCGCCCACCCTCGCCGCCGCCAACTACCGCGACGCCATGATCGTCTCCCCGCTCCGTCGCTTGCGCTCGCTGCCCTTCTACCAGGAGCCGGAGCCCTACTTCGGCGGCCAGCGGGTCGGCCAGCTGTTCATCGCCCAGGTGGGATCCATGCCCTCCCGCCCGTCCTCGCCGTTTTTCCCCGAGGCGCACATCTACGTGGTCAATGTGCTGACCGCCCTGAAGCAGCACGCCGAGTCCATCGGGCGCTACGACGCCGCCACGCTCGAGCCCAAGGCCCGCGAGCTCCTCGCCGCCGCCCAGGCCAGCTTTGTCCACCAGGTGGCCCGCAACCCCTTCCTCCTGCCGCCGCCATGAAGCCCTACCGGCCCCACCCGCGCGGCACGCCCTGGGTCTTCCTCGCGCCGTTCCTCCTGCTCTTCGGCGTGTTCACCGCCTGGCCGCTCCTGCGCTCCCTCCAGCTCGCGTTTGAGCAGACCTCCGGGCCGCAGACCACCGTGTTCGTCGGCCTGAAAAACTTCCGCTACCTCGCCACCGACCCCCTGTTCTGGCAGGCGATGGAAAACACCGTGACCTTCACCCTCGGCACCGTCTGCGTCCAGGTGCCGGTCGCTCTCGGCCTCGCGCTGCTCCTCAACCGGCCCGACCTGCGCGGCCGGGCCCTCTTCCGGCTGATCTTCTTCGCCCCGTCCCTGATCGGCATGGTCTTCGTCGCCCTGCTCTTCCTGCCCATGCTCGAGAAGCGCACCGGGCTGGTGAACATCTGGCTGCATGCGGTCTACCCCCCGTGGAACCTCGAGTTCGCCTGGCTGGAAAACTACGCCATGACCGCGCTGATTCTCGCCACCGTCTGGGTGGGGGCCGGCTTCATGATGGTGTTCTTCCTCGCCGCGCTGCAGCACGTGCCGGCCGAGCTGCTGGAGGCCGCCCACATCGACGGGGCGGGCGCCCGGCAGCGGTTCTGGCACATCGTCCTGCCGGAGCTCCGCCCGGTGCTCGGGCTGATGACCCTGCTCGCCATCGTCGGCAGCATGCAGCTCTTCGAGCTGTCCTACCTGCTGCTCGGCGACACCGGGGGCGTGAGCAACCGGGGACTGTCCCTCGTGATGTACCTGTACCAGACCGGCTTCACCACCGGCGACCTCGGCTATGCCAGCGCCATCGGCTGGGTCCTCGCCCTCCTGCTGATGGGCGTCGCCATGCTGCAGCGCCACCTCGCCCGGCGCGCCCAGGAGGACTGACCCATGCGCCGCCGCCTGCTCCCCCTGCTGATCTACGGCCTGCTCGCGGTCTTCGCCACGCTCACGCTCACCCCCTTCGCCTTCCTCGTGGCCTCCACGGTCAAGACCAAGGCCGACTTTGTCAGCACCCTCTTCCTGCCGGCCGGCGACGGCCTGTTCGGCGTGGGCTGGGACCGGCTGACCGGGGAGAACTACCGCCGGATCTTCGGCGAGCTCCACGTGCCCCGCGCCCTGCTCAACTCCTGCTTCCTCGCCTCCGTCGGCAGCCTGCTCGCCACGCTCTTCTCCGCCATGGGGGGCTATGCCCTGGCGAAGTTCCGCTTCCCCGGCCGGGAGGGCATCATCCGCCTGGTGCTCGCCGCCCTCATCATCCCCGGGCCGCTCCTGATCGCCCCGGGCTTCCAGAACCTCTGGCGGCTGGGCCTGCTCGACACCTACGCGGGGCTGATGCTGCCCGGGCTGGCGCCCGCCTTCGGGGTGTTCCTCTTCCGCCAGACCATGCTCAATGCCGTGCCCAGCGAGCTGATCGAGGCCGCCCGCATCGACGGCGCCGGCGAGTTCCGGATCTTCTTCACCCTCGTGTTCCCCCTCGTGCGCCCGATGTTCGGCGCCTTCCTCATGATCATGTTCCTCGGCATCTGGAACGACTACCTCGGGCCGCAGATCGTCCTCCAGTCCCCCGAGCTCTACCCGCTCTCCACCACCGTCGCCATGCTGAAGAACCTCCACTGGAACGACTATGGCCTCGTGATGGCCGGCACCCTCGTGGCGATCGCCCCGGTCATGTGCCTTTTCCTCCTCCTCCAGCGCGAGTTCATCGCCGGCCTGACCAGCGGCGCCGTCAAGGGCTAGGCGTCGCGCCGACCCCGCCCCGCCGGGCTCCGCGCGAGCTTGCCGCGCCGCGCGAATCGCCCTTACTCGGGGCAAAATTCATGGCCACCACCGTTTTCACCATCGCCAACCAGAAGGGCGGCGTCGGCAAGACCACCACCGCGGTCAACCTCGCCGCCGCGCTGGCCGAGCAGAAGATCCACACCCTCCTGATCGACCTCGACCCGCAGGCCAACGCCACCAGCGCCGTCGGCATCGAGAAGCAGGCCGGCCGGAGCCTCTACGGCCCCCTCCGCGGCGAGGGCACGGCCTTCGCCATGATCACGCCCACCGCCTACGAGCACCTCGCGCTCATCCCGAGCGAGGAGGACCTCGCCGCCGCGGAGATCGAGCTGGCGCAGATGGAAAACTACCTGCTCAAGCTCCACGGCGTGCTCGCGCCCCTCCGCGCCTCGCGCGGCTACCGCGCCATCATCATCGACTGCCCGCCCGCCCTCGGCCTGCTCTCCATGAACAGCCTCGCCGCCGCCGACCACCTGCTCGTCACCCTCCAGTGCGAGTACCTCGCCCTCGAGGGCCTCGGCCAGATCCTGCGCAACGTCGACCGGCTCAAGGCCGCCCACCTCAACGACGCCCTCACCCTCGGCGGCGTCGTCATGACCATGTTCGACTCGCGCACCAACCTCGCCAAGCAGGTCGTCGACGAGGTCCGCCAGCACCTGCCGGACAAGATCTTCAACACCGTCATCCCCCGCACCGTCCGCCTGAGCGAGGCCCCCAGCTTCGGCCAGCCCATCTTCGCCTACGACCCGCACGGCCCCGGCGCCACCGCCTACCGCAGCCTCGCCCAGGAAGTGATCGCGCGCTTCGGACTCGGCGTGAAATAGCGCGGGCCCCGCCGCCCCGCCTCCCCGCTCCCGCCCCCGTGTTCTCCGCCCTGTCCAAATACCAGCACGCCTTCCTCATCGGGCTGCAGAGCAACCTCGTCTACCGCTGGAACTTCGCGGTCCGGGGGTTCTTCTCCATGTTCCACCTCGCGGTGGTGTTCATCCTCTGGGGCGCCGCCTACGCCGGCGTCCCCGCCATCGGCGGCTTCAGCTTCGGCCAGACCCTGACCTACTTCCTCGTCATGCTCGTGCTGCAGTTCTTCGTCGGCGCCTTCAACGAGGACTACCAGATCAGCGAGGAAATCCGCAACGGCCTGATCAACCAGTTCCTGCTCAAGCCGATCAACTACTTCCTCTACCGCTTCAGCATCTTCCTCGCCGCCCGGCTCGTCACCGGCACCCTCATCCTGCTCCCGCTCCTCGTCACCCTGCCCCTGCTCCGGGACTACCTCACCCTCCCGGCCGAGCTCTGGCGGATCCCCCTCGGCCTCACCGCCATGGTCCTGTCCGCCCTCATCCAGTTCAGCATCGCCTACTGCTTCGGGATGCTGACGTTCTGGTTCCTCGAGATCCAGGGCTTCGTCATCCTCTCGATGGCGATCGAGTCCATCCTCGGCGGCCAGATGTTCCCCCTCGACCTGCTCCCGGGCTGGCTCTACCGCCTCGCGCAGTTCCTGCCCTTCTACTACCAGACCTATTTCCCCGCCGCGATCTTCACCGGCCGCATCTCCTCCCTCGCCGTGGTCGGCCAGGGCCTCGTCATCCAGCTGGGCTGGGTGCTCGTCCTGCTCGCCCTCAACCAACTGCTCTGGACCCGCGGGCTCCGCCGCCACACCGCCGTCGGCGGCTGACCGCCCGCCCTGTCCCCTCGCCCACCCCGAACCATGACGCGGTACCTGCAGATCTGGCTGGCCAGCGCGCGCTACTCGATTGTGCGCACGATGATGTTCCGCTTCGACTTTTTCCTCTGGGCGCTGGTCGAGCTGTGCTGGATGGGCGTGAACCTGCTCATGATCTCGGTGATCTACGAGCACACCCAGTCCATCGCCGGCTGGAGCAAGTACGAGATGCTCCTCCTCGTGGGCACCTCCCTGCTGGTCCAGCGCTTCCTCATGGGGTTCTTCTGGAGCAGCCTCTTTGAGCTGGGCCGCAACATCCGCAGCGGCTACTTCGACTTCTTCCTCGCCCAGCCGGGCAACATCCTGTTCATGGCCTCCACCCGCAAGCTCGACCCCGACGGGCTGCTCAACTCCTTCGTCGCGATGGGCGTCGTCGCCTACGCCGCGCACCGGCTCGGCCTCCACCCCTCCGCGCTGGATCTCGCCCTCTACGCCCTGATGATCTTCTGCGGCCTCGTCATCCACTACAGCATGCTGGTGATCTCCATCTCCGTGGCCTTCTGGATCACCAGCGCGCAGGGCATCGAGGGGATCTACTTCACGCTGGCCGAGTTTTCCCGCCTGCCGCGCGAGGCGTTCAAGGGCCTGGCCAGCCTCGCGTTCGTCTGGCTGCTGCCCGTCGTCGTCGTGAGCAACGCCCCCGCCCACACCCTCCTCCACGGCTTCCAGCCGCGCTGGGCCTTCGCTCTGCTCGCCGCCGCCCTGCTCTGGCTCGGCGCCGCCGTCACCGTCTTCCACCTCGGCCTCCGCCGCTACACCAGCGCCAGCTCATGAACGACCCGCTGACCTCCCTCCAGGCCCGGCTCGGCTACACCTTCCGCGACCCCGCGCTCCTCGCCAGCGCCCTCACCCATCGGTCGTTCGTCAACGAGCACCCCGACGCGCCGGAGTCCAACCAGCGGCTGGAGTTCCTCGGCGACGCCGTCCTCCAGCTGGTGCTGTCCGAGGAGCTTTTCCGCCTCTACCCCACGGAGCGCGAAGGCCTCCTGACCAACCGCCGCAAGCAGCTCGTCGAGGGCCGCTTCACCACCGCGCTCGCCCGGGAGCTCGGGCTCGAGACCTGCCTGCGCGTCGCGGCCGCCACCCCCGAGCTGGCCGCCACCCCCTCCGCCCTCGGCGACGCCTTCGAGGCCCTGGTCGCGGCCCTCTACCTCGACGCCGGCGCCGCGCCGGCCCGGGAGACCATTCTCCGCATCTACGGCGACCTGCCGGCACGGCTCGCCGGCATCCTCCCCGACGACAACCCCAAGGGCCGCCTCCAGGAATGGGCGCAGCCCCGCCACGGCAACACCGCCCTCCGCTACGAGGTGACCCAGGTCGCCGGCGAGGACCACCAGCGCGCCTACACCGTCACGGCCTACCTGCTCGACCGCCCCCTCGGCACCGGCACCGGCACCTCGAAAAAAATCGCCGAGGAAGCCGCCGCCCGCGTCGCCCTCGCCCTGCTCCGGGCCGGGGGCGAGGCCTGAACGCGCCGCGGCGCCCGGCGCCCGGCCGGGCTCCGCCGCCCCCGACCGGCGCCGCGCCGTCCTCCCCATGTCGCTCCGTCCCCCGTGCTTCAAGCTCACCGGCGTCTGTCCGCCGGCCCGCGGCGCCGTCCTCGCCGGGCTGATGCACACGCACCCGGCCCCGGTCTGGCTGGTCGTGGCCGAGGACCGGAAGACCGCCGAGCAGCTCGCCGAGGACGTCGGCCACTTTCACGCCGCCGCCGGCGTCACCCGGCCCTGGCAGGTGCGGGTGTTTCCCGAGTCGCTGGCGGACAGCCGCGACCTGCGCGAGGCCTTCGCCGCGTCCAGCGACCGCCTGGCCGTGCTCTCCCTCCTGCGGGCCACGCGCGCGCACGCCACCGCCCCCGACACGCTCGTCGTGCTCACCACCCCCGCCGCGCTCCTCCAGCCCGTCCCCGCCCTCGCCGAGTTTTCCACCCGCGAGCTCACCCTCGTCTGCGGGCAGGCGCTGTCGTTCCCGGGCCTGCTCACCCAGCTGCAGCAGCTGGACTACGACTCGGAGGCCGTCTGCGAGGCGCCCGGCCACTACGCGGTCCGCGGCGGCCTGATCGACGTCTACCCGGTGACCGCCAACCAGCCCTACCGGCTCGATTTCTTCGGCGATGTGCTGGAGGAAATCCGCGAGTTTGATCCCGTCACCCAGCGCTCCGGGGCCAACGTCGCGCGCCTGACCCTCGCCGCCTCGCCCCGGGTGGCGCTGGCGCCCTCCACCACCGGCCTCGCGGACTACCTCTCGGCCGGCACCCACCTCGCCGCCGTGGAGCCCGCCTCGCTCGACGAGGAGTTCAGCGCCTTCGCCCGCGCCGGCGCCGACGGGGTGGCGCCGCTCCTCGCCCGCTGCGCCGCCGTCTTCGGCGTCAGCGACCTCGACGAGGCCAGCGCCCTGCTCCCGCCCGGGGCGACGGAGACCACGTGGGACACCGAGAGCCTGGCCCACCACCGCAGCTACCCCGACGACACCCTCGTCGCCCAGGAGCGCCTGCAGGTCGAGGAGGAGGCCCGGCACGCGTTTCTGCGCCAGGTGGCCGACTGGCGGCAGGCCGGGTACGCGGTCGACCTCGTCGCGGCGAAGGAGGGCGAGGAGCAGCGCATCCGCGAAATCCTCGCCGCGGACCCGGCCCTCCGGCCCATCCGCCCGCGCTTCCTGCGCGGCGCGCTGAACGAGGGGTTCCGCATTTCCTTCGGGCCCGCGGACCGCCCGCGGCCAGCCCTGGACTGGCCGGCCCTGCCCCGCGGGGCCGCAGGGCTGGTCGTCGTCACCGAGACGGAAATCTTCGGCCGCCAGCGCCCGCGGCGGCCGCTGCTCAACCTGCGCGCGTCCGCCCAGCGGGCCCAGATCGACCAGCTCCTCGACTTCTCCGAGCTGGTCGAGGGCGACTTCGTCGTGCACCTGCAGCACGGCATCGCCCTCTACCGCGGACTCACCCAGCTCGACACCGCCCAGGGCCTGCGCGAGGTCATCTCACTCGAGTTTGACGACCACGTCACCCTGCACGTGCCGCTGACGGAGTCGCACCTCATCAGCCGCTATGTCGGCCTGAGCAAGACGCGGCCGCAGCTGGGCCGCATCGGCTCGGGCCGCTGGGAAAAGGCCCGGAAGGCCGCCGAGCGCGCCACCGTCGACCTCGCCGCCGACCTGCTCCGCATCCACGCCGCCCGCGAGGCCCAGCCCGGCCACGCCTTTCCCCCCGACACCACCTGGCAGAAGGAATTCGAGGCCTCCTTCCCCTTCACCGAGACCCGCGACCAGCTGCGGGCCATCGACGAGGCCAAGGCCGACATGGAGCGCGTCCGCCCGATGGACCGCCTGATCTGCGGCGACGTCGGCTTCGGCAAGACCGAGGTCGCGATCCGCGCGGCCTTCAAGGCCGTCCAGGGCGGCCGCCAGGTCGCCGTGCTCGTGCCCACCACCGTCCTCGCCCAGCAGCACGTGAACACGTTCCGCGAGCGCCTGGCCGGCTACCCGGTCGCGGTCGAGATGCTCAGCCGCTTCCGCACCCCCGCCGAGCGGGCGAAAATCCTCACCGCCACCGCCGCCGGCCAGGTCGACATCCTGATCGGCACCCACCGGCTGCTGCAGGCGGACGTGCGCTTCCGGGAGCTCGGGCTCGTGGTGATCGACGAGGAGCAGCGCTTCGGCGTGAAGCACAAGGAGCGCTTCAAGGCCCTGCGGGCCACCGTCGACGTGCTCGCCATGAGCGCCACCCCGATCCCCCGCACCCTCTACCTCGCCCTCACCGGCGCGCGCGACCTCAGCGTGATCGAGACCGCCCCGACCAACCGCCACCCCATCCAGACCATCGTCAAGACCTACGACGAGCAGATCGTCCTCGACGCCATCCACCACGAGATCCGCCGCGGCGGCCAGGTGTTCTACCTCCACAACCGCGTCCAGACGATCGACCTCGTCGCCGCCCAGCTGCGCCAACTGCTGCCCGACCTCACCGTCGGGGTCGGCCACGGGCAGATGGCCGCCGCCGAGCTCGAGCGCGTGATGACCGAGTTCGTCGCCGGGCGCTACCAGGTGCTGGTCTGCACCACCATCATCGAGAGCGGACTCGATATCCCGAACTGCAACACGATCATCATCGAGGGCGCGGACCGCTTCGGGCTCTCCCAGCTCTACCAGCTCCGGGGCCGGGTCGGACGCTTCAAGCACCAGGCCTACGCCTACCTCCTGCTCCACCGGCACACCCGCCTGCTGGATATCGCCCGCCAGCGGCTCTCCGCCCTCCGCCAGCACAACCAGCTGGGGGCCGGCTTCCGCATCGCCATGCGCGACCTCGAACTGCGCGGCGCCGGCAACCTGCTCGGGGCCGAGCAAAGCGGCCACATCGTCGGCGTGGGCTTCGAGCTGTACTGCCAGCTGCTCCGCCAGTCCGTCGCCCGCCTCAAGGGCGAAAAGACCGCCGCCGCCATCCGCGCCAGCGTGAAGCTCGACTTTGTTTTCGTCGGCGAAGGGACCGGACGACCCGGCGCCACCGCCCGCGGCCGGCACGAGGACGGCTACACCGCCCTCAAGGACGCCGAGAACCAGGCCGGCGCCGCCCCCCTGTCCGCCATCACCGCCCGCCTCCCGACCAGCTACCTGGCCGAGACCCGCCTGCGCATCGATTTCTACCGCAAACTCGCCCTGGCCGATACCTTGCCCGCCCTGAAGCAGATCGAAAGCGACCTCCGCGACCGTTTCGGCAAGTTCGGCGAGGACGTGAAGGCCCTCCTCCTCGTCACCGAAATCCGCATTCGGGCGGAACAAAAGGGCATCGTCTCCGTCGAAACGGAGGCCAGCCGCCTGAAATGCCTCCGGTCCAGCGGTCGCCACGACGACTGGGTGCAAGTCGGCACCCGGTTTCCAAGGTTGACCGCCCCCCGCCCCCTTCTACGGTTGCGCGAAATCGTCTCCTTTCTGAACAATCTGCCCACTCCATGATGCTCGGTCGCCGCCTCACCCTTGCCCTGCTTGCCACCGCCGCCCTCGCGCGCGCGGCGCAGACCCAGCCTGCCGACAACCTCAATCTCCGGTTCGCCAACGGCATCGCCGCCATCGCCGAGGACAAGGTCATCACCGTGGACGACGTCCGCCGCGAAATTTCCCCGCTCATCCCCCAGCTCCAGCGCGAGGCCCGCAGCGAGAAGGAATTCAACGAAAAGCTCGAGTCCCTCCAGGATGACGTCATCCAGCAGCTGATCGACCGGGTGCTGATCGTGAAGGAGTTCCGCAAGGACGAGAAGAAGCACATCCCGCTGAGCTTCATCGATAACCGCATCGCCGACATCCAGACCGAGCAGTTCGACAATGACCGCTCGAAGTTCCTCGCCTACCTGCGCTCCCGCAGCACGACCCTGCAGGACTATCGCCGGGAAGTCGAAGAGGACATCATCTACAGCTACATGCGCGGCCAGCAGCGCAAGACCCAGAGCTTGGTCAGCCCCGTGCGCATCGAGACCTTCTACAAGGAGAACAAGGACCGGTTTTACCAGGAGGACGGCGTGTACCTGCGCCTCATCCAGTTCAGCCGCACCAATGGCGAGACCGACGCCGAGCTGACCGCCAAGGCCGAGGTCGTCCTCGCCCGGCTCAACGCCGGCGTCAAATTCGAGGATCTCGCCAAGGAGTTCAGCCAAGACTCGCGCCGGGCCAAGGGCGGCGACTGGGGTTGGCAAAAGCGCTCCGACCTCAAGCCCGCCTTCAGCGACCCGCTCTTCGCCCTCAAGAAGGGCGAGACGACCGCCCCCGTCCTGACCCCCGAGGGCTGCTTCCTCCTTCACGTCGACGACCGCAAGTTCGCCGGCATCCAGCAGCTCGATGATGTCCGCGACCAGATTGAGCGCATCCTGATCCAGCAGATGGCCCAGGTCAGCCAGGAGCGCTGGCTCGAGCGCCTCCGCCGGAACGGCTACGTGAAGCACTATTGATTGACGGCCGGCGTCAGCCGGCGCAAACCGCGGCCGGTCACCGCCGCGCCACGACGGGCCCAGCTGTTCCGACCCGCGGTTTTTCGGCGGCCCGGAGACCGCACCCGCCTCACGCCTTCGGCGCGATCTTCTCGGGCGGGTTCTTCGCGTTCGGGCAGGAATCCACCCAGGTGCCCTGCGGACGCGCCCAGTCCACCGCGTTGGCGATGACCCGGCGGACGTGCGGATTGAGGTACGTCGGATAGGTTTCGTGCCCGGGGCGGAAATAGAAGATTTTGCCGTTGCCGCGCGACCAGCAGCAGCCGCTCCGGAACACCTCCCCGCCCTCGAACCACGAGATGAACACCTGCTCGTCCGGCGCCGGGATCGCAAAGGGCTCGCCGTACATTTCCTCCTGCGGCAATTCGAAATACCGGTCGATGCCCCGCGCAATCGGATGACCCGGATTGCAGACCCACAGGCGCTCGCGTTCGTCCGCCTCGCGCCAGGTCAGCGAGCAGGTCGTGCCCAGCAGCCGCTTGAACACCTTCGAGTAGTGCCCCGAGTGCAGCACGATCAAACCCATGCCCTCCAGCACCCGGCGCTGTACGCGGGCCGCCACCACGTCGCTCACCTGGTCGTGCGCCATGTGCCCCCACCAGGTCAGCACATCCGTCGCCGCCAACCGCTCCTCCGTCAGCCCATGCTCGGGCTCCTGCAGCGTCGCCGTCGTGACCACCGCCCCGGGCAGCAGCTCTCGCACCCCATCGGCAATAGCCGTGTGCATGCCGCGGGGATAAATCGCGCCAACTTTGGCGTTTTTATGCTCGTGGACGTTTTCGCCCCAGACAACGACTCGGATTGGTTTCATAGTGGTGGGACCAAAGTGTTGGCAGCTTCCGAAAATCTGTCCAAACCAATCCGGTGGCTGATTCCTCCGAATATTCTCCGGGCAATCGCCTCCGCGAGATTCCCGCGGGCGAGCGTCCGCAGGAACGGCTCGAGCGTCAGGGCGCGGGCGCGCTGAGCGACGCCGAACTCCTGGCCATGCTGCTGCGCAGCGGCACGCGCGGGCAGGACGTGCTGACCCTGGCCACGCGGCTCGTCGCCGAGGCGGGCTCGCTCGCCGGCCTGCTGGCCTGGCGCGAGCCGGAGTTCCGCCGGCTCCGCGGCATCGGCCGCGTCAAGGCCCTCCAGCTGGTCACCGTGATGGAGGTCGCCCGCCGGGTCATCCGCGAGCAGGCCCCGGCCGCCACCCTGCTCAACCGCGCCGACCTGATCGCCGCGCATTGCCAGCCGCTCCTCGTCGGCCTGGAGGTGGAGAAATTCTGGGTGCTGTGCCTGAACCGCAAGAACCGCCTGCTCCGCTGCGTGGAGGTCAGCTCCGGCACCGCCACCGCGGCCCTCGCCCACCCGCGGGAGGTCTTCCGCGAGGCCGTGCGCGCCTCCGCTGCCGCCATCGTCTGCGTCCACAACCACCCGAGCGGCGATCCCGCGCCCAGCTCGGCCGACCTCCAAATCACCCGCCAGCTCCGGGAGGCCGCCAAGGCCGTCGACATCGACCTCCTTGATCACGTCATCCTCGGCCGCCTGGCCGCCGACCCCGTTGGCCGGGGCTACTTCAGCTTCCGCGAGTCCGGCCTGATCTGACCGGGGACCGGGGGCGAACCACCCCGGCGACTGACACAAGGTCGGG
>CAIKTR010000200.1 GCA_903830425.1 uncultured Opitutia bacterium | reverse complement strand
GTCAGGCAGAACCACTGCATCAGCGGGGCCATCCAGCGATTCAGGAGCCCCGCCAGAATCGGGACCGGGATCGGCACCAACAGCCGCCCCTGGCGGCAGATCGGGTCCCAGCCGGCGAGCTGCAGCAGGTTGAGCACGTCGGAGGAAGCGAGACAGCTGTTCTCGGGCTGCGGCGCCTTTAGGCCCAGCCAGCGGGCGAGGGTGAGCACGGGCCGCCAGAGGGAGTTCTGAAAATTGATGATCAGTCGCGTCCCGGGGTGGGAGGATCGCTGCAGTTGCTCGAACAGCAGCTGCACGTCAGCTGCCAGGTTCAGCGTGTCCGAAATGATGATCACGTCGAATTGCTCGTTAAGATCGACCCGCTCGCCGGCCTGGACGTGAAACGTTCCCTCCGGCAGCCGGAGGCGTGCCGCCTCGATTTTACGCGGGGACAGATCGATGCCGGTCTTGCGGGTGGCGTTCAGGCGGGCCAGGAGCTCGCCGGAACCGCAGCCGATCTCCAGGACGCTCGCGTCCGCGGGCACGAGCAAGTTGTAGTAATGCGCCAGCAGCGAGCGGTAGCCGCGGGCGGCCCACCGCGGTTCCGTGGGCGTCGCATCGTAGAAGTCCCGCAAGCGCTCCAGATAACGCAGCGTGGATTCAGGCGGGAGAAAACTCATGGGCGGGAGCGGCCTAGCGCGCCGGGACGACGGACTCCCACTTGGTCTGGTTGACCTTGAGATCGGGGTGGGAGACCCAGAGGTGCCAGATGACGGCCTGGAAGGCCTCGCTGTGGGGCGTGATGTTGCCGGGGTTGACGGTGGGAACGATCACGCAGGCGTCGGCCACTTGGGCGGTGTAGCCGCCGTCCTTGCCGACGATACCGATGATGCGGGCGCCGACCTGCTTCGCGAGCTGCATGGCGGCGACGAGATTGGGGGAGACGTTTTTGTCGAGGTTGCCGCCGCCGACCGAGAGGATGAGCAGGGCGTCCTTGGCGTTGAGCCGGGAACCGCGGAGCCACTCGGCGAAGACGCTGGCCCAGCCCTCGTCGTTGGTGCGGGCGGTGAGCTCGGAGACGTTGTCCGTCGGGGCGTAGGCCTCGAGGCCGGCGATCTTGCGGAAATCGTTCACCGCGTCGGAGGCGTTGGCGGCGCTGCCGCCGACCCCCAGGATGAACAGCCGGCCGCCTCGGGTGCGGACGCCGACCAGTTCCCGGACGCATTTCTCGCAGTCGGCGGGATCAATCCTGGCCAGAATCTCGGCGGTTTCCTTGAGATGCTGGGTCGAATAGGACATGGGGGAAGACAAAGAAGAAACTGGGGAAAGTAGAAAGAAGAAAGGCGGAGGCGGCGGGCAAAGATGAAACTGGAGAAAGTAGAAAGAAGAAAAAGGGAAGGCGGAAGGCGGAGGTCGGAAAAACAGCGTTACTTTGTTGGGCGGCGGAGGAGGGTGTCGAGTTCGGCGAGGCCGGCGGGGGAGCCGATTTCGTAGAAACGCTGCTTGAGTTCGTAGCCGGCGAGTTGCCGGCGAGCGACCAGGGC
>CAIKTR010000199.1 GCA_903830425.1 uncultured Opitutia bacterium | reverse complement strand
GTGATCATCGGCATCCGCACCTATTTCGTCCAGCCGTTCAAGATCCCGACGAACTCGATGTGGCCGACGTACAACGGCATGACCCCCGAGGTCTTCCGCCAGCCGGCGGACGAGCCCGGCCCGCTGGCCGTCGCGGTCCGCGGCGTGGCCCTGGGCGCCTGGCCGCACCGGCTCGACGCGCCGGCGGACGGCGAGGTGTTGATTCCGGTCGGAGGTGGCGCGGAGAACCGCGGGCTGGTGCATTGCCGGATCGTCCCCGGGCACTCCTGGCTGGTGCTCCCGACGCAGCTCCGGGAATACACGCTGTGGGTCGGCGACCGGCCGCTCACCGTGCGGCTGCCCTACGATTTCGATTTCGACTGGGTGGTGGGCGAGGCGTTTTTCAGCGGCGGCTCCCTCAAGAACCCCCGCGAGTTCTCGGCGCGAATCCAGGCCAAGATCAACGCCGGCGAGTTTGAGACGCGCATGATCGACGGCCAGATGACCTACTGCATCCGCACCGGGCGGATCGTGAAGGCCGGCGAGCGGGTCCTGTCGTTTGACGAGCTCACGGGCGACCAACTGTTCGTCGACCGGGTCACGTACAACTTTATGCGGCCCGAGGTGGGGCAGGGGTTTGTGTTTGGCACCCGCCAAATCCCGCTGATCGGCCAGGACCAGTATTACATCAAGCGCCTGGTCGGCCTGCCCGGCGACACCATCCAAATCCGCGAGCCCGTGATCTATCGCAACGGCCAGCCCATCACCGGCGCCGCCGCTTTTGACCGCAATGCGCGGCGCGAGGGCAAGTACCGCGGCTATTTTAACGGGCCCGCCGGCAACGGCGCGCATCTGCTCCTGACCGAAAACGAACAGATCACTGTGCCGGCCGACTCCTTTTTCGCCATGGGCGACAACTCGGGGTACAGCGCTGACGGACGGTATTGGGGCTACATTCCCGCCAAGGAGGCCATCGGCCGGCCCTTGTTCATCTACTTTCCCTTTACCCGCCACTGGGGCCCAGCCCGGTAGACTTTCAGAGGGATAACACGCACAATGTATATTATGTTAAGTAACATCGTGCATGACTGAGCCCCTCTACGACTGGTTGACGGAACGCCGGGCGGGCGTGCTGTTGCACCCAACTTCCCTGCCCGGGAACCAGGGCATCGGCACGTTGGATGCGCAGGCCGACACCTTTTTGGAGTTTCTGGCCGGCGCGGGGTTCAAGTATTGGCAGATCTGCCCGCTCGGCCCCACCGGCTATGGTGATTCACCCTACCAGTGCTTCTCCTCGTTCGCCGGGAATCCCTACCTGATCGATCTGACTGCGCTGGTGCGCGCGGGTCTGCTGACGGACGACGATCTGAAGCCGCTGCAGGCGCTGTCCGCCGACCGCGTGGATTTCGGCGGACTGTTCCAGCTCAAGTGGCCCGCCCTGTTCAAGGCGCATGCCCAGTTTGTGCGCTCCGGCCGCCGGTTCGCGCTCTACGGCGACTTCGCGGCCTTTCGCCGCAGCCAGGCCTCCTGGCTGCCCGACTACGCCTTGTTCTCGGCCCTCAAGGCTCATTTCCAGGGACGCCCCTGGTGGGAATGGCCCGCCACCGCCCGGACTCCCGCGGCGGCCCGCCAGTCGCCCCTGCCGCGCCAGCTGGCCGACCGGATCGAGGCCTACGAGTTCATCCAGTACCTCTTCCTCGGCCAATGGACCCAGCTGCGCACCCGTGCGACCGCCCTGGGGATCTCGATCATCGGCGATGCCCCGATCTTCGCGGCGCTCGACAGCGCGGATGTCTGGGCCAATCCCCAGCTGTTCCAGCTCGACCCGCAGACCGCGCGTCCGCTCGCGGTGGCCGGCTGCCCGCCTGATTATTTTTCCGCCGACGGACAGCTCTGGGGCAACCCGCTCTACGACTGGCCAGCGCACGCCGCCGACGGTTATGCGTGGTGGCTGGCCCGCCTGCGGGCCAATTTCACCCTCTTCGACGTGGTGCGCATCGACCACTTCCGCGGCTTCGAGGCCTACTGGTCGATCCCCGCCGGCTCGGCCACCGCCCGGCCCGGCCACTGGGTCCCGGGCCCGGGTCTGGACTTCTTCCGCGCGGTCCGCGCCGCCCTGCCCGCCGCCCAGCTGATCGCCGAGGATCTGGGTACGCTCACCCCCGGCGTCATCGCCCTGCGCGAGGCCACCGGCCTGCCCGGCATGGCCGTCCTCCAGTTCGCGTTCGGCGGCGGTGCCGACAACTTCTACCTGCCGCACAACCACCGGGCCAACTGCGCCATTTATTCCGGCACGCACGACAACGACACCACGCTCGGCTGGTATGCCGAGGCCGACGCGGCCACCCGCGACCATGCCCGCCGCTACCTGCGCGTCAGCGGCCAGGATATCGCCTGGGACCTCCTGCGCGCGGCCTATGCCTCCGTCAGCCGGCTGGCGATCCTCCCCCTGCCCGACCTGCTCGGGCTGGGCACCGCCGCCCGCTTCAACCGCCCCGGCCAGCCCGAGGGCAACTGGTCGTGGCGCTACCGCCCGGCGCAGCTGCAGGCGCTGCGCGACGGCGCGACCCCCTACCTCCGCGAACTGGCGGCGCTCTACGGGCGCTGAGCCGGCCGGCGAGCGCTACTTTGCCAGGTGGGCCCGAATCAGCGGGATCACCTCGTCGGCCGCATCCTCGAGCACATAGTGCCCGGCATCGGCGAACCGCTCGCACCGCGCCTGGGGAAAGACCTCCCGCCAGCGGGCCAGAAACGTGTCGTTGAAGCAGAAGTCGCGGCCGCCCCAGGCGATCAGCACCGGGCGGTCGCGGAACTGCGCCAGGCCGGCCTCCGCCGCCGCCAGCGCCGCCCAGCTCCGATGGCCGGGCTCGCGCGGGATGTCCTGCACAAAGGCGCTGACCGCGGCGCGGGCGTCCCAGGAGCCGTAGGGAAAGAGATAACCGCGCCGCTCCACCGGCGTGAGCGGCCGGCGGTGCATGGCCATCCAGGTGGCCGGCCCGGCGAAGCCGTTGCACCCGCGCACGAGCAGCGGGCCGAGGACGGGCCAACGGCACACCGCGATCCGGAACGGCAGGCGCGGCGACGCGAAGGCGGCGGTGTTGAGCACGACGATGCGGCCAATCAGCTCCGGGTGGCGGGCGGCAAAGCCGAACCCGATCGCCCCGCCCCAGTCGTGCACGACCAGGTGCACGCGCTTCACCCCGAGCGCGGCCACCAGGGCCTCGAGGTCGGCGATCCGCGTGGCAAGCGTGTAGTCGTAGGCCTCCGGCCGGGCCGAGAGGCCCATGCCGACATGGTCCGGCACGATGCAGCGGTGCGTGGGCGCGAGGTCGCGGACGAGGCGCCGGTAATAGAACGACCACGTCGGGTTGCCGTGCAGCATCAGCACGGCCTCGTCCGCGCGCGGGCCCTCGTCGAGGTAGCTCAGGCGGGCCCCGGCGGGGGTCGTGAACGCCTGCGGCGTGAACGGGTACTCCCGGGCGAGCCAGGCGGGCAGTGGCGCGGGCGTCACCATTCGAGGGCGAGCATCAGGCAGTTGAGCCCGCTGCCGATGCCGAGCAGCCCGACGCGGCTGCCCGCGGTCACGGCGCCGGCGTCGACGGCGGCGGCCAGCGTGGCCGGCAGCGCCACGGAGCCGGTGTTGCCGAGCGTTTCGAAGGTCGAGAAGTCCCGGGCGAGATCGAGGCCGAGCGTCTCGTAGAGTTTCCGGCGGTGCGTGCGGCCGACCTGGTGGCAGATCAGGCGGTCGAAGAACTCCCCCGCCCAGCCGGTGCCGCCGGTGAATTCCTGCCAGGTCTCCCGCGCCAATTCCACCCCGGCCACGAGGAGCTGCTCGGAGTCGGTCTGCATCGCGAGCGCCTCGGCGCCGTGCGTGTCGCCCTGGCAGAGGTCGCTGTGCTGCGTGGCCGCCCGGGCGCAGCCACCGAGCAGGCGGTGGGGCCGGCCGGTGACGAGGTCGCGGTGGCAGACGACGGCGCCCACCGCGCCGGAGCCGATGGTCAGGTTGGCGAAATAGGGCTTGATCGCGTTGCGGCTGAGCGGGCTCCCCAGCAGCGTCGCCAGGGTCTGCTCCACCAGCGGGCGGCCGTTTTCGCCGGACACCACCAGGGCGCAGCGGATCTGCCCCGACTCGATCAGGCCGGCCGCCACCGTCAGCGCGTTGAGGAAGCCGAGGCAGGCGTTGGAGACGTCGAAGATCTGCGCACTGGCCGGCAGGCCGATCTTGCGGTGCGCGAACGACGCCGTGGCCGGCTCCAGCATGTCGCGGCTGACGGCCGCGTGGATGAAGAGCTCCACCTGCGCGGCCCGCAGGCCGGACTTGGCCAGCACGGCCCGGCCGGCGGCGGCGCTGGCGTCGGACGGCCGCGTGCCCGCGGGCCACATGCGGCGCTCGCGGATGCCGGTCATCAGCTCCAGCCGGCCGGCCGGCAGGTTGAGCCGCTCGTACAGCGGGCGCAGTTGCTCCTCGATTCGGGCGGAGGTCCAGACTTCGTCCGGCAGGGCGACCGCCAGGGATTCGATGCAGACGTGGCTGAATCTCATGCGCGCCTCAGGTTGCCGGCCGCATCGCGAGGCGGATGATTTCCTGGTCGAAGTAATTGGCGCCGAGGCCGGCGTCCACCACCAGGGTGGTGCCGTTCACGCCGCTGCTGCGCGGGCTGAGGAGAAAGAGCACCGCGTTGGCCACCTCCTGGGTCGCGAGGTTCCGTTTGCGGAAGGTGAGCTTCTCGGCGTAGAGGTAGCTCTCGAGGTAGCCGGGGATGCCGGCGGAGGCGCTGGTCTTGAGCGGCCCGGCCCCGACGGCGTTGAAGCGCACGGCGGTGTCGGCGCTGAAGGACTTGGCCAGGAAGCGCACGCAGGACTCGAGCGCGGCCTTGATCGGCCCGAGGTAGCCGTAGTTGTCGGGCGTGACCTGGAGCGAGGAGATGCCGATCGTGACGACCGAGGCGTCGGTGGTGAGCTGCGGCTTGAAGGCGCGCGCGATCTCGACCAGCGAGAACGCCGTGATGCCGGTGGCCTGGAGGAAGTCCGCGCGCTTCGTCTCGTGGAAGGGCTTGAACCCCTCCCGGTAGTTGGCGAAGGCGATCGCATGCACGATGCCGTGCAGTTCGCGGTGGCCCGCGGCCAAGAGCTCGGCGGCCAGGCGCTCGACCGCGCCGGGCTCCTCGACATCGCAGAGAAACACCGGCTTGCCCGCCAGCAGCGCCTCGAGGGACTGCTTCCGGGCCGCGGAGCGGACGCTGTAGAGCACCCGGGCGCCCTGGGACTCGAGCGACTGCGCGACGAACCACGCGACGCTCTTGCGGTTGGCGACGCCGAAGACCAGGAAGGTCCGGCCGGAGAGTTGGAGAAAATCGCTCATGAGACGGGGGCGCCCTCCGGCGCTTTCCAGGCCACGGTGAACTCCACGGTGAGCACGCGCTGGTCGCCGCGGCGGACCGTCCCGCTCATCAGCGTGAACCCGCCGAGCTCCTCCTTCTTCCGCACCTCGATCCGGACGGTCTCCCCCGGGTACACGGGCTGGCGGAAGCGCACCTCGCCAATCTTCGCGAGCAGCGGCACCCCGGGACGCGGGTCGGTGCCGGCCTTGCTCCGGGCCATGAAGAGCGCGCCGGTCTGGAAAACCGCCTCGCAGAGCAGCACCCCGGGCGTGATCGGCGCGCCGGGATAGTGTCCCCGGTAAAAGTCCTCGTCGGCGCGAAACGTCCGCTGCGCGGTCAGGCTGTCGGGGGTCTCCGCGACAATCTCGTCCACGAACAGGAAGGGGGGCCGGTGCGGGATCAGCTGGAGGACGGTGGGGCTGGCGCTCATGCGGGGACGGGTTGCCGACGCTGGTGGAAGAGGGACTGGTCGATCTGGTTGGCGGTGATCACACCATAGTTGATGGTGCCGAGCCAGCCCGACATGATGATGCCGACAGAGCCGGCGTGATAGAGGCCGGGCAGGTTGGCCGGCAGGTCCATCGAGACCTTGAGGCCCTCGAACTTGGTGCCGAAGGACGTGCCGCCCTGGTGGGTGGTGTAGCGCTCGATCGTGCGGGGGGTCGCCGCCTCGGCCCAGTCGATCTTGGCCCGGACGCCGGGCAGGTGGCGCTCGAGCGCGGTGATGGACTCCTCCACCAGGCGGGCCTTGGCGACGGCGTAGTCGGCCGCGCTGAGCTGCTGCCAGTCGGCATAGCGCCCGTTGAGCGACGCCACCACGGTGTAGCGGCCGGAGCCTGGCCGCGTGTCGGGATAATAGATCGAAAACGTGCGGCTGGTGGTGTGGAAGTCGGTGAGCTCGGCGCTGCTGAAGTGCGGGTTCTCGGAGGTGAAGACGAGGTCGCCGATGTGCGGCAGGGTCTCGCCCTGGCGGATGCCGAGGTAGACCTGGCAGGAGCTGGCGTTGATGCGCACCGCCTCGGCGGCGGCGACGTAGGCGGGCGGGAAGTTTTCCGCGCCGGCGAGCCGGAAGATGGTGTTCCGGATGTTGGCGTTGGAGAGCACGGCCTTGGCCCGCACGATCCGGCCGCCGCGGGCCACGATGCCGGCGGCCACCTTGCGGCCGCCGCGCTCCTCCACGAGGATCTTCTCGACCAGCACCTTCTTGCGGACCTCCACGCCGTTGCGCTTCAGCTCGGCGATCATCTGCTCGATCAGCCGGTCGGTGCCCCCGCGGAAGGTGTAGACGCCCGCGCCCATGAAGTTGGAGAACACGATGCCGTAGGTGATCGCCGGGTCGTCCAGCGTGGACCCGTTGGCATACGCGATCGGCTCCATCAGCAGCCGCTGCACATCGTCCCGGCCCGGGAAGAACCGCTCGAACATCTGCCCGGTCGTCTCCGGGTTGTGGTCGTAGAAGTTCATGCCCCGGAGATGGTCGTAGAACTTCTCCACCTGGGCGCGCTCGAGGTGGAACTGCTCGACCAGCACCCGGGTGTAGTCCTCCCGCGTGAAGGTGGTCCGCACGTCCATCTGGGGGTTGATGAAGCGGATGTCCTTCAGCGGCACGATCGCCTCGGCGATCTCCTTCGTCCAGTACTTGCGGCACGACTTGATCATCCCGGCCGGAAAGCCGTGGAGGGAAATGTCGAAGATATGGCCGCCCTTGCGGGTAAACCAGGTGGCCAGGCCGCCGTACTGGTAGTGGTGCTCGAGGAGCAGCACCTTGTGCCCGGCCTTGGCCAGCACGTTAGCGCCGGTGAGTCCGCCGAGACCGCTGCCGATAACGATCACATCATACTCGTCGGCCACTCCTTTGAGCCAGTCATAAGCCATGGAAGGAGCTGAGTGAACGCGGTGGTACCGGGAGGGCAAGGGGTTTTGTACCCGCCCACCCTGCCCCGCGTTTCACCCGCTCAGTGCTCGTTGTCCCGGTGCTCGGGCTCGCGCGTCTTGGTGGCCGGCGCCGACGGCGTGCTGGGCATGTTGTGCGACGCGGCGGGCGGACTGAAGGACGGCGCGCGGTTGGCCGCGGACGGGGCTGCCGGCGCCGGATTGGCCGGATGTGACGCGCGCGACTCGCTGCGGCCACTGCTGGCGGGACGTTCGGCCGGCGGCGTCTGCCGCGGCGTGAAACGGGGTGCGTCGGGCGCGCGGGGCGCCGCCGTGGGTGGCACGCGGTTGGGGTGATCGGGACGAGCGGACTCGGTCCGGCGCTCCGGCTGGACGGCCGGGCGCGTGGCGGGCGGAGTCACGGCGGGACGCACACCACCCTCGGTTCGCGGAGCGGTGCGCACGTCCTCATGCCGGATGGCGGGACGGACATCCTCCCGCCGGATGCCGGGGCGGGCGTCCTCATGGCGGGGGACGGCGCGGACCTCCTCGTGGCGGGGCGTCGGGGAAAAACCGGGCGTGCCTGGAAAATTTCTGGGCCGCACAATGCCGGTCGGCGGGCGCTGGTGATCGCGCGGCGGCAGGGCCGGCCGGTTGCCGGTGGGGCGCCAGGTGCGCCAGCCCGGATTTTGGAGATGCGACCGCTCGGCGGGGGGCAGTTGCCGGCGCCAGGTCCGGTGCTCGCGCCAGTCGTGTCCCCGGTCGCCCACCCAGATGACGCGGCGGTGCCAGTCGCAGTCGTAGCTCAGCCAGAGCCCGATCGGGAAACCCACCCCGAAGGTCAGATAGGACCCGTACGGATAGTAGTACCCGGGCGGCTGCAGCACGTAGACGATCTCCGGATCGTAGCGCGGCACGTAGATCACCTCGGACTGGGTGGGCACGATCTCGATGGTGTCCCCCTCGACGACGACTTGCTGCTGCGGGGTGTCCACGAGGGCGCCGGTGGCCCGGGCGCGGGCCCGGAGCCGCTGCATCGCACTCATCAGCTCGGCGGGCTGGGCAAGAAACGCGTCCCCCACCTGCTTGGTCCAGGCGAGATTTTCGTCCATCCACTGCACCACCTCCGGGTAGCGGGCGAGGGCCCGCACGCTGTCGCCCCAGGGCTGCGCGTCGAGCTGGGCCGGGTCGCCCTTGGCCGCCAGATAGCGGGCGGCGAGCACGACATCCGCGGGCAGCGTCGAGGCCGGCAGGATGAGGGCGATGAGGGCATCGGGATAGAGCGCGATGGGGGCGAGGAGCTGCTCCAGTTGCGGCGGCGTCAGCTGGACGTCGGCCGGGGGGGTGGTGGCCGCGGGGGCGGGCTCGGTCGCGCGCAGCGGCGCGGCCAGCAGCCAGCCGAGGGCGAGCAGGATGATCAGGTGGGGCAGCCGACGGGTTCCTTGCTTCATGGGGTGGTGGGTTGCCCCCTCAGACCGGCGGCCGCGGACTTCGTGCCGGAAAACTCAGCCCTTTTTGAGGATGTGGTAGTTGGCCATCGAGATGCCGCTGAGCATTGCGCCCACGATCCCGAGGAAACCCTGGTCGGTGCCGCACAGATAGAGGTTGGACAGCTCGGTGCGCCCCTGCCGGTTCTTTTCCGCCGCGCCGTAGATCGCCCCGCCGAGATGGCCGGTGAACTTGGTGATCGTCCGTGGGGTGAACATGTCCGTGGTCACCGTGGCCCGGGCCAGCGCGTCCGGCGCCGGCAGGCGGGGCAGGAAGCGCTGCGCGCTCCGCTGCAGGGCCTCGTACCAGTGCTGCTTGGCCGCCCGGTACTCCGGCTCCGGCAGATGGGCCCAGCGCTCGTAGTTGGCCAGGCAGGTGCAGCGGAAGATGCCCTCGGCCAGCTGCGCGTCCGGGCCGTAGTCGAAATTGTTCGGCAGGCAGATCACCCCGCTGCGCGGGTCCACCGGGCCGTCCGGCCGCGCATACTCGAACCGGGGGCGGTCGTTGAAAAAGACGATCGTGTCGCTCCCCCACCCGAGCTCGGCCGGCGGCCGGTCCAGAATCGTGATCGTCTCGACAAAGGACAGCCGGCCCGGCGCGGGCGGCGGCCCGCCGCGGTGCCCGGACTGGATCAGCCGCGCGGTCTCGGGCGCGCCGATGGACGAGAGCACGTGGTCGGCGGTGATGTCCTCGCCGTGGTCGAGGGTCAGCGCGGTGGCGCGGCCCTCGTGGGCCACGATGTGCTTCACCCCGCACTTCATCCGGCGCTCGCCCCCGGCGGCGCGGTATTTTTCCAGCAGGACGCGCAGGATCACGCGGACGCCGTCCAGCGGGCGGGCGAACCCCTCGAGGAACAGCGCCTTGAACATGATGGCGAACTGCCCGAAATCCATGTCGTGCTCGGTGGCGCTGCCGTAGTACATCAGCGGGCAGAACAGCATGTCCTCGAGCAGCGGGTCGCTGAGGTATTCCCGGACGACCTGGCGGGCGGAATGCGGCACGGCGTCGAGCGCCACGTCGTCATGGGCGCGGATCGCGGCGGTCAGCCGGCGGAAGCCGTCGATCTGCGCGGGGAACCGGCGGGCCACCTCGCTTTCGAGCACGGCAAAGTCGTTGGTGAAGCGGAGGGTGTCGGCGCCGTGGGGGCCGAAGGCGATGCGGGACTGCCGCTGCTCGCAGAGGGCGAACTCCTCGCGCTCGATCCGCAGCTGCCGCAGCAGCTTCCCGAGCGGCGTGCCCTTGGTGCCCGGCCGCACGTAGTTGGTCATCGCGTGCAGCCCCACGTCGAACCGGCGTCCGCCGTGGCTGTAGAAGCCGTTGAGCCCGCCGACGGCGTGGTGCCGCTCAAAGATGCACACCCGCTTGCCGAAGTGCGCCAGCCGGATGCCGGCGGCCAGCCCCGACATGCCCGCGCCGATGATGGCGACGTCGTAGTGCGTGCGGGAGTTCATGCGGGGAGGCGCGGCCAAAGCAAAGGGCCGGGAGACAATCTCCCGGCCCGGTCAAAAGGTCAAACCCGCCGCTCAGTGCTTGGTCGGGAGCGCGTTGAATTTCGGCGTCAGGTACTCCGCGCAGCTGTCGAGCGAGGCGAGCTGGAGGTAGTCGGCCTCGGGGACCTCGAGCCCATAGCGCTTGCGGAGCTCCATCACGATATCGAGGAAATCCATCGAATCGAGCTGGAGCTGATCGCGCAGGCGGACGTCGGGCTTGAGATTGGTCAAGTCCTCATCCGGCGCGATGTCGGCGATTATGTCGGTCACCACCTGCTTGCATTCGTCTTTGGTCATGGGCTAAACGGAGGGACTTAGCGGACAAAGCGTTTAACAATCAACGTGGAATTTATCCCGAGCATGCCGAAGGAATTGTTCAGGATGGTGTCCACCTTGGCCACCCGCTGCGGCTGGTTGAGCACCAGGCCCGGGAGGGCGCAGGCCGGATCGAGGTCGTCGACGTTGATCGTCGGGTGCACCGTGAGGTCGTCGAAGGACGGCAGGTTGCCGGCCAGCTCGAGCGCCCCGGCCGCGCCCATGCAGTGGCCGATGTAGCTCTTCGTGTTGTTGATGTAGGTGTCGGGGCAGCCCGCGCCGAACACGGCCCGGATCGCCTCGCACTCCTGGATGTCGCCGAGCGGCGTGGCGGTGGCGTGGGTGTTGACCAGATGGATGTCGCGCGGGGTCAGGCCGGCGCGGCGGATGGACGCCTGCACGCACTCGGCCTGGCGCACCGGGTTGGGCAGCACGTAGTCGCTGGCGTCGGAGTTGACATGATAGCCCGCGATCTCGGCGTAGATCTTCGCGCCCCGCGCCTGGGCATCCTCCAGCCGCTCGAGCGTGTAGAGGCACCCGCCCTCCGAGACGACGATGCCGTTGCGGGCCCGGTCAAAGGGCCGGCTGGCCTGGTGCGGGTCGGCGTGGGTCGCCAGGGCATTCTGGCTCTTGAAGCCGGCGAAGATGCCAAAGGTGTGGATGCTCTCGCTGATGCCGCCGCAGAGGGCGAAGTCCACCTCGCCAAGCCGGAGCATCTGCGCGGCGTGGATCAGCCCGAGGTTGCCGGCGGCGCACGCGGCCCCGATGGTGTAGGCCGGGCCGGTGATCCCGAGGTTGAGGGAAACCTCGCCGGCGGGGTTGTTGGCCACGGTCCGCGGGTTGTGGTAGTGGGACCAGAACTTCGTGTCATAGTTAAATTTCGAGATGTTGTGGATCTCGTTCTCCGTCTCGACGTTGCCGTGCTCCGTGCAGCCGATGTAGATGCCCACGCGGTCCTTGGCCTGGGTCGCCCAGTTGAGCCCGCTGTCGGCCAGCGCTTCGTGGGCGCAATAGACGCCGATGCTGCCGGCCCGGGTGCCGACGCGGACCTCCTTTTTGGTCTGGTGGCGCAGCGGGTCGTAGTGGCAGACGCCGGCCAGCTGCGAGCCCATGTGGCGGACCTCGATCCGCTCGATGCCGGCGACCCCGCCGAGCAGGTTCCCGCGGAACTCCGCGAGGGAATTGCCGTTCGGGGCGGTCAAGCCGACTCCAGTGATGACGATGCGCGCGGGCTTCATTATTTAGGAATGGAAATCGCTAGCCAACCCCGGGCCGAAAGCAATACAAGCCTCACCGCATGAACGTGCTTGTCGTCGGAGGCGCCGGTTACATCGGCAGCCATTGTGTCCGCCAGTTGCTCGCCGCCGGGCACCGCCCGGTGGTGCTCGACAACCTGGTCTACGGCCATCGGGGCGCCCTGGCCCCGGGCGTCGCGTTCCATCAGCTCGACCTCGGCGACGAGGCGGGCGTCGCCCGCGTGCTGCGCGCGGAGCAGATCGAGCTCGTGATGCACTTCGCGGCGTACTGCTACGTCGGCGAGTCGGTGACGGACCCGCTCAAGTATTATTTCAACAATTCCATGGCGACCCTGCAGCTCCTGCGGGCGATGCTGGCGGTGGGCGTGAAGCGCTTCGTCTTCTCCTCCACCTGCGCCACCTATGGCACGCCGGCCACCCTGCCGCTCGTCGAGACCATGCCGCAGGCCCCCATCAACCCCTACGGCCAGACCAAGCTCGACGTGGAGCACGCGCTCCAGGCCCTGGCGGTCGCGCACGGCCTGAGCTTCGCCGCCTTCCGCTACTTCAACGCCGCGGGCGCGTCCGAGGACGGCGCCATCGGCGAGGACCACACACCCGAGACGCACCTGATCCCGCTGGCCTTCGACGCCGCCACCGGCCGGCGCGCGCAGCTCGAGATCTTCGGCACCGACTACCCCACCCCGGACGGCACCTGCCTGCGGGACTACGTGCACGTGGATGACCTCAGCCGGGCCCACATCGCGGCGTTTCCCCGGCTGGCGCAGCCGGGAACGGCGCTCTTCTACAATCTCGGCACCGGCCGCCCGACCTCGAACCGCGAGGTGGTCCGCGCCGTGGAAAAAGTGACGGGCCGGCCGATCAAGGTCGTGGAAAGCCCCCGGCGGCCCGGCGACCCGCCGGCGCTGTATGCCGACTCGACCAAGGCGCAGCGCGAGCTGGGCTGGCAGGTGAAGTTTCCCGACATCGACGCCATCGTGGCCACCGCGTGGAAATGGCACTCCGCGCATCCGCGCGGCTATCGCGGGTGACGCCTCGGCCGCAAATGTCGCGGCTCCTGCCGGCGCCTATTTCGCGGACGCCAGCCGCTTTTTCAGCGCCGCCACGGTCAGCCCGAGTTCGGCCGCCGCGGCCTTGAGATCGCCCGGCGACGCGGCGACCGAGCGCTGGATCATCTCCTGCGCCAGGCGTTCCAGCAGCGGCCCCTCCCCCTGGCGGAGCTCGGCGTGGAGGAAGTCCAGCGCGCGGTGCAGCGTCAGGGAAGGCTCGCCGCCGGCGAGGCTTTCCGCGACGACCCGCGCGGTGGCCAGGGCCACGTGCTCGGCGTTGGCCGTGCGGATGTGGTCGAAGGGGGAATTGCTGACGTCGGCCGGGTTGCCGACCGTGGCCTCGGTGCTGGTCGCGCTGCGGATCTCGGCGGGCAGGTCCTTCACCAGGATGGCCTCGCCCTGCGCGATCACCGCGCTGCGGTAGATCACATTCTCCAGCTCGCGCACGTTGCCCGGCCAGGGATAGCGCGTCAGCACCGCCAGCGCCTCGGCGGACACCCGGGTCACCTGGGCCTTGCGCAGCTTGGCGAGGTTCTGGAGGCAGAAGTCGACGATCGGCGGGATGTCCTCCGCGCGCTCCCGCAGCGCGGGCATCCGGATGCGCACCACGTTGAGCCGGTAATACAGGTCCTCGCGGAAGGTCTTCGCCTTCACCATGGCCTCGAGGTCCTTGTTGGTGGCGGCGAGCACGCGCACGTCGACCTTGATCGTCTCGGTGCCGCCGACCCGCTGGATCTCGCCCGCCTGCAGCACCCGCAGGATCTTCGTCTGGGTCGCCGGCGCCATGTCGCCGATCTCGTCGAGGAAAATGGTGCCGCCGTCGCACAGCTCGAACTTGCCGATCCGCTGGCCGGTCGCGCCGGTGAACGAGCCCCGCTCGTGCCCGAACAGCTCGCTCTCGATCAGGGAATCCGGAATCGCCGCGCAGTTGACCGCGATGAAGGGCTTGGTCGCGCGGTGGCTGTGCTTCCAGATCGAGCGCGCCACCAGCTCCTTGCCGGTGCCGCTTTCCCCGGTGATCATCACGGTGACGTCGCTGGCCGTCACCTGCCCGATGATCTTGAACACCTCCTGCATGACCGGCGAGTGGCCGACGATGCCCTCCTTGTAATCCTCGGCGTTGATGGCCGGCTTGTAGTCGCCGGCGGCGCGCAGGTCCGCGTGCGTCTGCAGGGCGGCGGCGGCAAGCGCCAGCACCTTCGGCGGGTCAAACGGCTTCATCACGTAGTCGAACGCGCCGTACTTCATCGCCTCGATCGCGGTCTGCGCCGTGCCGAACGCCGTCATCAGGACAATCAGCTGGCGCGGCTGGGCCGAGCGGATCAGCCGCAGCGTCTCGATGCCGCCCATGCCGCCCATGCGCACGTCGAGGAAAATGAGGTCGGGCGCCGGGCCCTTTTTCACCAGCGCCAGCCCCTGCTCGCCGCTGGCCGCCTCGGCCACCTGGTAGCCGCGCGAGGAAAACACCCGCGTCAGGGAGTAGCGGATTTCGGCGTCGTCATCGACGATCAGGATGGTGGGGGGCTTGGCGGCGGATTCGGTCATGGGCGGCAGTCGGCCCGCGTATCGTCTCGCGGGCGCTGGCGCAGGCGCCAGTCGGGATTTGATTACTTCACGCCGACCGCTGGTCAATCACCTTGTGCCACCGGCGCGGCCGTACTTTGCCGCTGGCAACGGGCGGTGAGATGCCATTGGCTCCACCCGCCCCCACCCTCGACCATGACCCTACCCACCCGGAAAAACCTGCGCGGCCTGATTGTCCTCACCTTGGCGGTGCTCGCCGCCAACCTCTATGTTCTTTTCACGCGCGACTGGGAGTCGTCGTACCTGCCGGAAAGCTACGCCACGCTCAATTATCCGCTCGACGTCCCGACGCTGCGGCAGTGGCGGATCGCGCCGGGCAACGTGCTGGATCTCGACCTGGTCTGGAACCGCACGCCGGAGCAATGGCAGCTCCTGGTCGATGGCAAGCCCACCCGGACCATGCCGGGCAACGCCCCGCGGATCCACATCGCCGGGCCGATCTTTGACGGCTCTCTCCCCGGGTCCCTCGACGACTTCAACCACGCCTACACGCTGCGCCCTCTCCCCGCCGGCACCGGGCCGGACCTTACGTTCTCGATCAACACCATCGCCGCCGAGTTCTACCGGAAGAACGGCATGCAGCGCCCCAACGACATCTATCTGGTCAAGACCGACCTCCCCGTCGGCCGGTTCAAGCGCCTGCCGCTCAGCTACTGGGTGGACGACTACCAGTACGTCGGGGCCGCCCAGCTCGCCGCCGCGGACCGGGTGGTGCGCGAGGTGATCGGGGTCACCGACGCCGACGACACCCTGACGCGGATCGCGAAGGTCGTCCGCTACGTCCGCACCCAGCTCGTCAACGCCGGCGGCGTGCCGAAGGATGACTTCCGCTGGATGGACCCGTGGTCCATGTGCCAGGAAATGATCGCCGGCACGGGCAAGGGCTGGTGCACGCAGAACGCCCAGATCTACACCTTCTTTGCCAACCGCGCCGGCATCCCCACCCGCTTCGTCTTCGGCTCCAATACGCAGGACGACGCGATCGTCTACAACGGCCATTCCTGGGCCGAGTCGTGGGTGAAGGAGCAGAACCGGTGGAGCTACGTCGACATGACCCGGGAAATCTTCGGGGTGGCCGACCGGCACGGCAACCTGCTCAACACGGCCGACATTCTGCACCTGTGCGATCACGACGCCTTCGACGGGATCACGGCGCGCATTTACAAGGACTGGCACTGGCAGGGCCTCGCGGTGGAGGCCCCGCCCCTCACGCCGGTCACTGTGCCCTTCTCCGCCGTCAACGCGGTCGCCAAGATCGAATACACCCGGCAGAGCATCATCAAGTACCGGCACCCGCCGAACGTGGAGGACCTCCGCGAGATGTACTCGATGCTGCTGAAGGACCGGACGTTCGCCTGGACGAATCTCAAGCGCTACCTCTACGACCCGCCGGCGGCCTACGCCCTGTTTCCGACGGATGGTCCCCGCACCTACTGCATCCGGCAGTCGCTTTTCGCGGCCCTGGTGCTGTCGCTCGGCCTGCTCGTGGTCGCACTGCTCCGGCGGCCCAAGCCGGCGGCTTGAGCGCGGCCGCACGGCACCGGCGGCGAGCACCGGTCGGTCGCGCTCAGATCCGGACGATCTCGCACGCGACGACCTTCCCGTCCGCGAACCGGACCTTCAGGTCCTGCCGGGGAGAGTCGTCCTGCACCATCTCCATGGCGGTTTTCCGCCGGGTGAGCTCGTCGGGGACCTTGACCTCGCCGTTGTCGAGGTCGGCCTTGCCGGCGACCGTCTGGAACGAACCATCGATCAGGAGCCCGACTGAATTCGTCGGGTTGTGGGTGCCGCCCTTGCTGTCGAGCATGAAGCTGCCCTCGGGGGTGTTGTAGCTGAAGTAGGTCCAGACGGTGTCGCTGCCGTCGGCGGCGGTCTCGATGGTGGTCGGGCGCCCCAGGGCGAGGTAGACCATTTCCGGCGTGAACCCGACGCCGATCCGGCCGTGCTGGATGCCCTGCTGGACGACGGGATCGAGTTGGGCGAACAGCGCCGGCTTTTCCTGGATGCGGCTCGCGATGGTGTCGCAGCCGGCCACGGCGCCGAGGGCGAGCAGGAGCAGGCTGCAGTGCAGGAAGGGTCTCGGTTTCATGTCCGGTCCGGTGAGGGCGACGCCGGTTAACCAGCGGAGGCCCGCGGCCGAGGTCAAGCACCGGTGCGTGTCCACGCGGACAAAAAGAAACCCCCGGGGTTGCCGGGGGTTAAGTGGTGGACCCTAGCGGGTTCGAACCGCTGACCTCCTCAATGCCATTGAGGCGCTCTACCAACTGAGCTAAGAGCCCGTGTCCCAACTACGGGAGGTGTGGAAAATCAAAGTTCCCCGCCCGAAGGCAAGGACTTTTTAGCCTTCATCCTCCTCCTTCATCCGAAAGATCAGGTTGACCGTCTCCCCTTTGTGGTCCGGCCGCGGCCCAATCGAGCGGTACCGGCCAATGGCTTCCAGCACCGCCCGGTCGAAATCCGCACTGCCCGAGGAACTCGCAATCCGCACCCCCGAGATCGACCCGTCCGCCCCGATCCGAAATTCCGCCGTCGCCGACACCGAGTCGCCCAGCCCCGGCGGCTTCTCCAGCGCATCCTTGAGCTTCCGCTTCACCAGCGAGAAATAGGCGTCCATCAGCTCGCCTTCCTCCCGCGCCAGCGCCCGGCCGCCCGCGCCCCCCGTCTTGTTCGCTGTCGAGCCGCCGGTCACCCCCCCGGCGATGCCTTCCGCATCAATGCGCTTGTACTTGGGGTTGCCCCCGCCCGCCGCGGCCTTGTTCGCCTTGTTCAGCCGGTCGTACTCCAGCTTGCTGATGCGCTTCTGCTCCGCCTCGCGCTCCTTCTTGATCTCCCGCTTCACCTGGGACTCCTTGCGGATGATGGTCTTCTTGATCTGCTGGGAGAAATTCGGCGTCTTCGTCGCCGTCGGCTTCGGGGGCGTCTGCGGCTCGGGCTTCGCCACCGGCGCCTTCGTCACCACCGGTTCCGGCGCGGCCTCGATCGGCGGCGGCTCCACCGCGGCCGGCGGGGTCGGCGTGGGCGGGGTCAGCACGGGCGCGGGGGGCTCCGGGATCGCGATCTTGATGCCTCCGGGCACGCCCAGCGCCGGCGCCTCCAGCGCGGCGTAGTTGTCACCCTCGCCGGCCACCAGCTCAAACACCTTGGGCACGTCCTTCACCTGATTCTGCGCCGCGTACGCCAGCAGCAGGGCCAGCACCACCAGCAGGCCGTGGAGGGCCGCGGACAGGAGCAGGGCGCTGGGGGAACGGGCCGTCATGGCGTCACGGGGCTGCGCGCAGGCAGTCCCAACCTAGTTGGGCGACTGGGTGTCCAGGGTGAACTTGAGCAGGTTGTTCTTCTTCAGCTCGTCCATGAGCTGGACGATCTTCTCGTAGGGCAGCTTGGCGTCGCCCCGGATCCGGATGATCGGCGTTTTCGGCTCGGACGCATAACCGCGCAGCCGGGTCTTCAGCTCGGTGAACGAGACCGGCGAGGTGCGGTTATCGAGGTAGAAATTGCCCCGGGCGTCGATCGAGATGGCGACAAAGCGCGCGTCCTTGTCCGGCTTCTGCTGCGCGCTCTTCGACTCGTTCGGGAGGTTCACCGGGATCGTCTGCTCCTGCTGGATCAGGGGCGTCGCGATCATGAAGATGATCAGCAGGGTGAAGCCCAGGTCGATCAGGTTGGTCACGTTCAGCTCCGAGATCGGATGCTGCGCGTGCTTGCGGCGGAAGGTGCGGGCCATGGGCGGGGTTCCCGGCGTCAGCTCTCCAGCTCGAGGCGGTCGGCGAGCGCGCTCGCGTAGTTCTCAAGCTCGGTGATGAGCTGCTTGGTCTTGCCGAGGAGGAAATTGTAGCCGAACACCGACGGGATCGCGACCACCAGGCCGGCGATCGTCGTGAGCAGCGCCGCGGAGACGCCGGGCGCGAGGGTCTTGATGCTGGCCGACTCCTGGACGGCGACGGCGCTGAAGGCCTCCATCACGCCCCAGACGGTGCCGAGCATGCCGAGGAAGGGCGCGCCGGTGACGATGGTGGCGAGGAAGATCATGCTCGATTCGTAGCGCAGCGTCTGGCGGGAGAGCGCGCGCTGGAGGGCGTTCTCCGCATGCTCCAGGCGGGCCCGCGAGGTCGTGTCACCCTTCTCCTTGCTGATGGCGGCGGCGCGCCAGTAGGCCTCGATCGCGTCGGTGAAGAGGTCCGCGTACGGGATCGAGCGCTTGTTGCGGAACGACTCCGGCAGGCTGAGCAGCGCCTTCTGGTCGTTGAGGTGCGTCTCAAACGCCTGGTTGAGCTCCCGCAGGCGCTTCAGCTCGTAGTGTTTCCCCAGCATGATCGACCACGCGATGATGCTGAAGACCGCGAGGCCGGAGGTGATGACCTGGCCGGCCGGGTCGCACTTGAAAAAAACGTCGAGCAGGTTGGTCGTCGCGAGGACGGGGGGAAGGGGAAGGAGGGCGGGCATCACGGAGAAGAGTTGGAGGGTTTGGCGGGCGCCTTCAACGGAAATTCCCGCGCCGGCCGCGCGATTCTGTTTGCGCGCGCCCCCCGGCGATTTTTCGCTGTCCCCTGCCCCCATGGAATTCAAGACCCGCACCCTGAAGGAACTCCGCGACCGCCGCGGTCTCCTCGCCGCGAAACAGGCCCTGCTGGGCTTCGACGGCTTCGTCGACACGATCGTGGCCCCCGTCGCCCTCCGCGCGGGCCAGGGGGACAACTTCACCCCGATCAGCACGATCACGGAGTTCGGCCAGCGCGTGCTCGGCGCCGCCGGCAAGAGCACCAACATCGAGTTCTACCCGCGCATGGAGAAGCTGGGCGGCAACGGCCCGATCATGGCCAACGCCCTCCTCGCCCACGGCGCCCAGGTCACCTACCTCGGCGCCCTCGGCGCCGCCTCGATCCACCCGGCCTTCGCCGACTTCGCCCGCCGCGCCCGCGTCATCTCCCTCTGCGACCCCGCCGCCACCACCGCGGTCGAGTTCACCGACGGCAAGCTGATGCTCGGCATGATGCGGAGCCTCGACGAGATCACCCCGGAAAAAATCACGGCCGTCCTGGGCGACGCGGCCTACCGGGACGTCCTCGGCGCCGCCGACCTCGTCGGGCTGGTCAACTGGACGATGATCCCGAACCTGACCGCGGTCTTCAACGACCTGGTCACCCGGGTGCTGCCCCAGGTGGCGGTGCGGCCGGGCCGGGTGTTTTTCTTCGACCTGGCCGACCCGGAGAAGCGGTCGCCGGCCGACCTGGTCTATGCGCTGGAGGTGATCGGCAAGTTTGAGCAGTTCGGCCGGGTCACGCTCGGCCTGAACCTCAAGGAGGCGCAGCAGGTCTTCACCACCCTGGGCTTCGGCACCGAGACGGAGACCGAGAGCGGCCTGCGGGCGATGGCGGGCAAGATCCGCGCGCGGCTCGACCTCACGACCGTGGTGATTCATCCGAAGGAGTCCGCCGCCTGCGCCACCCGCGAGGGCACCGCCTGGGTGCCCGGCCCGTACTTCGCGCAGCCCCTGATCACCACCGGGGCCGGCGACCACTTCAACGCCGGCTTTGCCGCCGCCCAGCTGATGGGCTTCACCCCCGAGTCCGCCCTCGCCCTCGGCGTCTGCACCAGCGGCCACTACGTCCGCACCGCCCGCAGCCCCTCCCTCGCCGACCTCGAAACGTTCCTCGCGAACTGGCGCTAGGCCGCCAGACTCCCCCCATGCCGCTCAAATCCCCCCCCGCCGGCCGCCTCATCTCCTTCGAGGGCTCCGAAGGCAGCGGCAAGTCCACCCAGCTGTCCCGGCTGGCCGCCCGCCTCCAGGCCCACGGCCGCGAGGTGGTCACCACCCGCGAGCCCGGCGGCACCGAGATCGGCGAGCAGATCCGCAATATCATCGTCCACAACTCCAAGGGCGACGAGATGAGCGCCGAGACCGAGCTGCTGCTCTTCACGGCCGCCCGCGCCCAGGTGGTGCGGGAGGTCATCGCCCCGGCCCTGATCCGCGGCGCCGTGGTGCTCAGCGACCGCTACCTCGACTCCTCGACGGTCTACCAGGGCATCGGCCGGAACCTCGCGGCCGATCCCGTGGCCCAGATCAACCGCTTCGCCGTCGGCAACGTCATGCCCACCCTGACCATCGTCATCGATGTGCCCACCGACGTCAGCCTGGCCCGCATCCGCCAGCGCGCCTCCGACCTGCCCGACCGCATGGAGCGCGAGAACATCGATTTCTACCGGAAGATCCGCGAGGGCTACCTGCTGCTCGCGCAGGGACTGCCGGAGCGGTTTGCCGTGTTCGACGGCACCCTCGCGCCGGAGCTGATCGAAAAGAAGATCTGGGCCACGGTGAAGGAGCGGCTCGGGTAACTCCCCCGCCGCCTGACCATGCCTGCCGCCACCCCCTGGCCCGCCACCCTCGCCGGCTCCCCGGCGGTCGCCGTCATCGAGCAGGCCATCGCGCGCCAGCGCCTGTCGCACAGCCTGCTGCTGCACGGCGACGACCCCGCCACGCTCGCGGCCGTGGCGCTCGCGATCGCCGACCGGCTGCTCAACGTCCCGGAGTCCTCCGCCAGTTTTCCTCCCGACCAGCACCCGGACTGCTTCACCCTCCGGCCCGCCGGCAAGATGCGGCAGATCTCCGCCGACGCCACCCGCGAGCTGATCGGCAAGGTCCAGGTCTCGGCCGCCGTCGCCCCGCGCAAGGTGGCGATCCTCTATGAGGTCGACCGGATGAACACGGCAGCGGCGAACATCTTCCTCAAAACCCTCGAGGAGCCGCCGGCCCACACCACCCTGCTCCTCCTCACCACCCGGCCCTACGCCCTGCTGCCCACGATCCGGAGCCGCGTGCTGCACTTCCGCTTCCCCGCGGCCACAGCGGCGGTCGCGGCCGACGGCTGGCCCGCCTGGCTCGCGGATTACCGGGCCTGGCTCGGCCGGCTCGTCGAGGGCGTGAGCGGCAAGGCCGCCGTGGCGGACCAGATTTTCACCCTGTACGGCCTGGTCGCGCGCTTCGGCGCCGTGCTCGACTTTGCCACGGCCGAGCAGTGGCGGCAGCAGAAGGAGCTCCTGCCGCCCGACCTGGATGATGACGAGCAGATCGCCATCGAGACCGGCATCGCCAACGGGCTCCGCGCCCAGCTGTTCGCCGAGATCGCGGCCGCCACCCGCACCTTCGCCCTGCCCCGGCTGGACGCCGGCGATGCGCGCCCCCGCCGCGCCTACCCGGCCGCGATCGAGAAACTGGAGCACAACGTCGGCCTGCTCCGGCTCAACCTCAACGAGTCCGCCGCCCTGGAGGATTTCCTCCTCAGCTCCCTGCGGCTCTGGACGCTGAAATAGCCGGCCGCGCCGCCGCCGCCGGAACCGGCGTTGACCGCGGCGCCGCAGGCGACAGGTTCGGGCCATGCCCCGCCGGCTCGTTTCCCTCGTCCTGCTTGCGCTGCTGGCCGGCACCCTGCCCGCCGCCGACCGCGCCCCGCCCGGGCCCTTCCCTTTTCCGGCCGCGACCTACGTCCGGTCGCTGGCCACCGACGCCCAGACCCCGGATCTCCTCTACGCGGCCAGCCCGGCTGGCGGGCTGTATCGCAGCGACGATGGCGCCGGACATTGGCGCCGGATCGACTCGGCACCCGGCCGGACCGGCTTTGACGTGGTGAAAACCGTGCCGGATCGGCCCGGGCGGGTGCTGGCGGGCGGGACCGGGACGGGCGTGTGGGTCTCCGACGACCGCGGCACCACGTGGCGCACGGTCGGCCCGACCGGGCTGACCGTCGCGGATCTCGCCCTCGACCCGACGAGCCCCGGCGCGCTGTGGGTGCTGGCGCCCGAAGGCGTGTGGCATGCCGGTGAGTTGGACGCTCCCGCGTCCTGGCGCCAGGTCTGGGACTACCCGGCGTGGCAGCGCACGCACCGCACGCCGGACTGGCCGGCGGAGCCCTGGACCTACACGCCGTTCCAACAAATCACCGTTGATCCCCACCAGCCCCGGACCGTGCTGGTCGGTGCCCGCTGGGAGGGCGGCTACCACCGCAGCGATGATGGCGGGGCCACCTGGCGGCACGAGACGCTGTCCGGCTTGTTCCGGCGCGCCGACGCAGTGCGGGTCGATCCGCTGCAGCCCAACGTGATGGTTGCCGGCACCCATCATCAGGGACTCTTCAAGTCGTACAATCACGGCCGCAGCTGGGTCGTCACCGGCCGTGGGCTCACGCCCCAGCGCCGGACGCCGCACTACGCGGTGTACCTGCTCGGCGGTCTGGCCAGCAGCCCCCGCGATCCGAACCTGCTCTACGCGGGCAGCGACTACGCCAGCTGGAAGTCCACCGATGGCGGCGACACGTGGCGTGAGCTCGACCGCTCGCTCACCTGCGAGTTTGCCCGGGCGTTCGCGGTGTCGCCGCAGGATCCGAACGTCGTCTACGCCGGCACCAACGTCGGCGTCTACAAGTCCCGCGACGCGGGTGCGACCTGGGTGCCCGCCAACCGCGGTTTTCCGGAGCGCCCGCCCCGGCAGGTGCTTGACGTGGTCCTCGACGGCGAGAGCTGGCGTTATGCCGTCGTGCCGGGCTATCCCGCGGTCTACCGGCGCTCGCTGACCCGCGGCACGGACTGGGTGCCGATGTCCTGGCTGCTTTACCGCCAGGTAAACAACATTCGCTGGGAGCCGGACCCGGCGGAACTGGTGCTGCGCACGCCCGAGGGCGAGGTGCGCAGCCGCGACGGCGGTTACCGCTGGGATTTGCCCGCGGTGGCCCGCGCGCCGCGCGAACTCAGCCGCGAGCGTTCCCCGGCGCCGGCCCTGCCCTCGGCCGGCGGCCCGAATGTGATCATCATCGGCGCGGCGATGCCCGATGACTCCCTCCTCGATCCGCTCTATCAGCGACCGCCTTTCGTCAGCCTGCAGCTGGTGTCGCGCGGTTATCCGCAGGATGGCAGCGTCCCGCGCTGGTCCGCGCAATGGCCCCGGGCCCTGCAGGGGCGGATCGCACCGCCGGCCGATGCGGCCGCCGGCGGCGACCTGTATGTCGAGGTGCGCGACTTCCAGGACGGCACCCGCGCCGGTCGCGCCCCGTACCAGGCTGGTCCTGACGGGGTGACCCGCGTGGTCGTCACGCCGGTGCACGCGCCGTAGGACGCGGGTTCGGCCCCGTCCGTCCGGTTCGATCTGACTTCAGGGGCCGCGCTCGATCTGCACCGGCTGCAGGAGCGTGTGCCAGTGACCCCAGTTGATCTTGGGCTCGTCGCTGTAGGCGTAGCCGAGGAGCGGGCGCATGCCGGCGGGAATATGCCCGTCGGGGGTGCCGGAGAGACCGGAGTTGTGGCACCAGGCCTTCACGTTCTGGCTGAGCTTGGTCGGCGGCCCAAAGTGCAGTCCGTCCCCGGAGGTGCGGTAGACGAGGTGGGCGTCGGGGCCCATGCGGCTCGCGGTTGAGACCGAGAGGAACAGCTTCAGCTCGTCGGAATATTTCACGTCGGCGGAGTCCTCGTCGGCGACGCGGTCAAACGCGACGCCGCGCCGGCGCAGGCGCGCCGGCCAGTCGGGGTCGCCGGCCGGCGCGGTGGCGACGCGCGTCTGGTTGCACAGCGGACCGTCCGGGTTCTTGTTCACCCACCAGGTGTAATAAACATAGAGGGTCGAGTCCTGGACGACGAAACTCGGCTCGCCCGCGCCCCAGGCCTCGGTCGGGGTCGTGAACTCGATGAGCGGCGCCGGAGCGCCGCCCCAGCCGTGGCCGTTCCACTTTTCGAACGGGCCCGTCGGCGCATGGGAGCGCGCCACATAAACGCAGTTCCGGTTGCCCGGCTGGTTGTCCACGCTGGTCACGCCGAGGTAATACCAGTCGCCGAGACGCACGACGGCCGGATCGCACACCGAAAAGCGGTCGCGCGACCCCATGGTTGGCCGCAGGACCACGGTCTCGGGCCCCCAGTGGCTGCCACCATCGGGCGAGCGCCGGTGCCGGATCCAATCCCACTCCCCCGTGCCGTCGGCGGCCGGCCCGCCGGGCGAGGCGAACCAGGCATCCAGCGAGCCGTCCGGATTCTGGATCAGCGCCGGTCCGTAACGGTAGCCGTAGCTTTCCTGGCCCGGGGAATATATCACCCAGCCGGGCAACGCCGTCAGGCGCGCGGCCGGTGCGGTGGCCGGCGTCGCGGCATTGGCCCCGCCCAGGCCAAGCCCCAGGCCCAAGGTGCCCAGCACCAGGGCTCGATAAAAACGCGTCTGCCGCACGGATTGGATCATCAGGCTGGAACGTGAATTGGTTTCCTTGCGACAGAGCAAGGAATCAATCCCGCCTCGGCTC
>CAIKTR010000198.1 GCA_903830425.1 uncultured Opitutia bacterium | reverse complement strand
GTCACGCTGCGCGACGTGCCGGCGCAGGTGCGGGCGCAGATCCCGGCGGACCCGTTCCAGAGCCCGCTGCTGCACGGCTTCGCCGCCCCGGCGCCGACCCTGAGCGGCGAGGACAGCCTGCGCCTGCGCGCCGCCGCCGCCCAGGCCTACACCGCGCAGGTGCGCCCCGCCTTCCAGCGGCTGGAGCAGTTTCTCGCCGAGCGCTACGTGCCCGGGGCGCGCACCACCGTCGCCGCCAGCGCCCTGCCGGACGGCGCGGCCTGGTACGCGTGGCGGATCCGGACGGAGACCTCCACCACGCTCACCGCGGCCGAAATCCACGCGATCGGCCGGGCCGAGGTGCGGCGGCTCCGGGCCGAGATGGAGCGCGTCATGCGCCAGACGGGCTTCACCGGCACGCTGCCGCAGTTCTTCCACCACCTCCGCACCGCGCCCCAGTTCTACTACACCGACCCGGAGGAGCTGCTCCGCGCCTACCGCGACATCGCCAAGCGCATCGACCCGCAGCTGATGAAGCTCTTCCGCACCCTGCCGCGCACGACCTACGGCGTGCTCCCGGTCCCGCCCTATGCGGCGCCCTCCCAGACCACGGCCTACTACTACCCCGGCTCCCTCGAGTCGGGCCGCCCGGGCTATTTCTACGCCAACACCTACGCGCTCGCCACCCGCCCGAAGTGGGAGATGGAGGCGCTCACGCTCCACGAGTCCGTGCCCGGCCACCACCTGCAGATCGCGCTGGCGCAGGAGCTCGGCGCGCTGCCGGAGTTCCGGCGCCACGGCGGCTACACCGCGTTTGTCGAGGGCTGGGGCCTGTACGCCGAGAGCCTCGGCGACGAGCTCGGGCTCTACACCGACCCGTACATGAAGTTCGGCCAGCTGACCTACGAGATGTGGCGCGCGATCCGGCTGGTGGTGGACACCGGCCTGCATGCGCTCGGCTGGAGCCGGGAGCAGGCGATCCAGTATTTCCAGGACAACGCCGGCAAGTCCGAGCACGACATCGTGGTGGAGGTGGACCGCTACCTCGTGTGGCCGGGGCAGGCGCTGGCGTACAAGCTGGGCGAGCTGAAGCTCAAGGAGCTCCGGGCCTACGCCGAGCGGGAGCTCGGCCCGAAGTTCGACGTCCGCCGGTTCCACGACGAGGTCCTGCGCCACGGCGCGATTCCGCTGAGCGTGCTGGACGAGCGCCTCCGGGCCTGGGTGGCCGAGCAGAAGCGCGCCGGCCCGGCCGGCGGCGGCGCCTGAGGGCGGCGCCCGCCCACGAAAAAGGCCGGCCCGGGGGCCGGCCTCAAAGACGGTCCGTGCGGCCGGCCTCAGGCGGCCGGGACGATGCGGATGCTCTCGACCGCGATGCGCTCGATCGGGGTGCTCTTCTCGCCGCCGCCGCCGGAGGAGGTCGGCACGGTCGCGATGCGCTCCAGCACGTCGTCGCCCTGGACGAGCACGCCGAAGGCGGTGTACTGGCGGTCGAGGAACTTGGCGTCGCCGTGGCAGATGAAGAACTGGCTGCCGGCCGAGTCCGGGTGGGAGGAGCGCGCCATGGAGATGACGCCGCGGACGTGGGACTTGGCGTTGAACTCGGCCTTGACCTGATGGCCCGGGCCGCCGGTGCCGGGCTGGCCGGTCTCGCCCAGCTTGGTGTGGGGGCAGCCGCCCTGGACCATGAAGCCCTTGATGATGCGGTGGAACGCGGTGCCGTCGTAGAACTTCGCGGTGGCGAGCTGCTTGAAATTCTCGACGGTCTTGGGCGCGACGTCGGGCCAGAAGGCGATCGTCATCTCACCATAGGAGGTCTTGATCAGGGCGTGTTCAGTGGGGGCGGGTTTGCTCATAAAGGGTGGGCAGCGAACCGAACCGGGTGCCGGGCGGCAAGACCCAAAACCGGGGCGGCTCAGGCAAACGCGGCGTCCACCCGCTCGCAGAAGTGGTGGATGAGAAACAGGTGGGCCTCCTGGGCGGCGGCGCCGCTGTGGCCGGGGACGACCAGCTCGCAGGTGGCGAGGCCCTTGGCCTTGCCGCCGCCGCGGCCGAGGAAGGCGAGGCTGTTGAGCCCGAGGTTCTGCGCCTCGCGCAGGGCCATGAGGATGTTGGCCGAGTTGCCGCTGGAGGTGAGCACGACGACGAGGTCGCCGGGGTGGGCGAGCCCGGCGATCTGGCGGGAAAACACCTGGTCGTAGCCGAAGTCGTTGCCGATGCAGGTGAGGAGGGAACCGTCGGCCGACAGGGCGATCGCGGGGAGGGCGGCGCGGGTCTGCTGGTAGCGCCCGACAAGCTCGGTGGAGAAGTGCGCGGCCTCGGCGGCGCTGCCGCCGTTGCCGCAGATCAGCAGTTTCTTGTCGTGCTTGAGCGTGTCGATGACCAGCTGGCCGGCGCGGTCGATCGCCGGGCGGATCGTGGACAGCGCGTGCAGGGTCTTCAGCGATTCGGCGAGCGAGGCTTCGAAGGTCATGGGGATGACCGGAGGATAGGCAGACCCGGGGCGGGGGAAAGCACGAAGGTGCCGGGCGAATTCCGCCCTTCGGGCTTGCCTTGGCCACCGTGCCACCCGTTGCCTCCTGCGGTGCGTCTGAGGAAAATCACCCTGCGGCATTTTCGCAACGTGGGCTTTGCCACGCTCGAGCTGGCCGGGCGGCAGCAGTTCCTGCTCGGGGGCAACGGCCAGGGGAAAACCAACCTGCTCGAGGCGGCCGGGTTCCTCACCGCCCTGCGCTCCTTCCGCGCGACCGACTCCCGGCTGCTGATCGGCCACGGCCAGACGGTGGCCGCGATCGCGGCCGAGCTCGACCATGAGCGCCAGGGGCCGAGCCACCTGACCGTCAAGCTCCGCCGGGACGGCAAGGAGCTGTGGTGCGACCAGGCGCGGGTGACGCGGCTGGCGGATCACCTGGGGCGGTTTCCGACGGTGGTTTTCTCCTCGCAGGACCTGCGGCTGGTGCGCGGGTCGCCGGCGGGCCGCCGGCGGTGGCTGGACCTGACGCTGGCGGCGATGGACGCCGCGTACCTGCACTCGCTGCAGACCTATGCCCGGGCGCTGGCCGGGCGAAATGCGCTGCTGAAGGCCGGCCGGCCGGTGACGGCGGAGCTGGCGGCGTTTGAGCAGCTGCTGGCGCCGGCCGCGGCCGACCTCATCGCCCGCCGCGCCGCCGGGCTGCGCGAGCTGGGCGCGGGGCTCGCGGCGGCCTACGGGCGGCTGTGCGAGTCCGCCGAGCCGGCCGCGCTGGCCTACGCGCCCAACTTCCCCGAGCCCTCCGCCGAGGCGCTGCTGGCGCGGTACGCGGCCGGCCGGGACCGCGACGCCCAGTTCCGCAGCACGCTGACGGGCCCGCACCGCGACGACTTCCACTTCTCGGTCCGCGGCACGGCGGCGGAGGACTTCGCGTCGGAGGGCCAGCAGCGCTCGCTGGTCCTGGCACTGCGGCTGGCGCAGGCGGCCTGGTGCCAGGCCCGGAGCGGGGTGCGGCCGGTGCTGCTGGCGGACGACGTCCTGGGCGAGCTGGATCCCGCGCGCCGGCGGCGGTTCTGGGCGGCGATCGACCCGGAGTCGCAGGTGATCGCGACGGGCACGAGCCTGCCCGAGGCGGCGCTGGGCGACTGGCAGGTGTTCGTCGTCGCCGACGGCACGTTTGCCGAGCAACCTCCCGCCACCGGATGAACCTGGAACCCTGGCAATGGGCGCTGGCCGTCGTGGGGGCGCTGGCGATCGGGCTGGCCAAGACCGGCCTCGGCGGGCTGGGCATGCTTGCGGTCGTGGTGTTCGCGAACCTGCTGCCGGCCCGGCAGGCGAGCGGCGTGGTGCTGCCGCTGCTGGTGCTGGCCGACCTCGTGGCGGTGGCCGCCTACCGGCAGCACGCGCAATGGAGCCACCTGTGGCGGCTGTTCCCCTGGACCGCCGCCGGCGTCGTCGCGGGCTATCTGGCGCTCGGGCGGATCGACGACCACCAGGCCAAGGTGATGATCGGGGCGATCATCCTCGGCATGCTGGCCCTGCACGGCTGGCGGCGCTGGCGGGCGACGGGGGAGGCGCCGGAGCACGCGGTCTGGTTCGCCCCCGTGATCGGGGTCCTCGCCGGGTTCACCACCCTGGTGGCCAACGCCGCCGGGCCGCTGATGGCGATCTACCTGCTGGCGATGCGGCTGCCCAAGATGGAATACATGGGGACCGGGGCGATTTTCTACCTCCTGATGAACCTCTTCAAGGTGCCGTTCATGGCGCAGCTCAGCCTGGTCAACGGGCCGAGCCTCGGGCTGAACCTGTGGCTCGCGCCGGCGGTGCTGGCCGGCGCGCTGCTGGGCAAGCGGCTGCTGCACCGCATCGACCAGAAGCCGTTCGAGCAGCTTGCGCTTGGCCTCGCGGCCTTGGCAGGATTAAAACTGCTGTGCTAGGGCGAACCCGCACCCATGAATTCCACCCCAACCCCGACCCGCCCCGCCGGCGGCCTGCCCCCATGGCGCGCCTGACGGTCCGGGACATGTGGAAGGCCAAGCTGGAGGGCCGGCCGGTGCCGGCGCGCGGGCCGGCCGTGGTCTCGCTGCAGCGGCCGCCGTTTGTCGGGCGGGTGCTGGGGATCGACCCGTCGCTGCGCGGCACCGGGCTGGCGCTGATCGAGTTCGTGCCGGGGCGCCCGCCGCTGCTGCTCCGCTGCCAGACGGTGCGGGTCAAGCCGCGGGTGCCGCTGGCGGCGGCGCTGGCCGAGATCCACCGGGCCGTGACGTCGTTTGTCGTGGGCCAGGACCTCCGGCACGTGGCGCTGGAGCAGACGATCTACGTGCAGAATTTCCAGACGGCGCAGATCCTGGGCGCGGCCCGCGGCGCGGCGATCGCGGCGGTGGCGCTGCATGAGCGGCCGGTGTTCGAGTACCCGCCGCTGCGCGTGAAGCAGGCGGTGGTGGGCGCCGGCCACGCGAGCAAGGAGCAGATGGCGCGCACCGTGATGGCGCTGCTCGGCCACGGCCGCCCCCTGGCCCCGGACGAGGCCGACGCCGCCGGCGTGGCGCTCTGCCACGCGTTCACCTGGCGGGAATAGGGGCCGGCGTCAGGGCGGCGCGAGGACCTCGCGCGCCCGCGCGAGCGCGGCGTCGAAATGGGCCCGCACGTTTTTCCGGCCCAGCCGCTCGATGAAGCCGTCCTTGATCATCATGTCGAGGGGCTGCCGGTGGGGGCCGCTGAGGATGACCGTGCCGCCGGCGGCCTGCATGCGCTCGACGATGCTCTCCAGGGCGTTGAGGGCGGTCGCGTCCATCGCGGGCACCAGCTGCAGGCGCAGGATGAGCACCCGGGGCAGCGTGCCGGCCCGCAGCAGCGCATCCTCCATCTTCTCGGCGGCGCCAAACAGGAACGGGCCGAAAATCCGGTAGACCAGCACCCCCTCGGGGATGTCCTTGCCGTGGGCGACCTGCTCCGGGGTCTCGAGCTCGTCGGCGGTCGTGACCTGGGTGATCTCGGTGGTGTCGGCGATGCGCCGGATGAACAGGACGGCCGCCAGGACCATGCCGACCTCGACGGCGACCACCAGGTCGAAGATCACGGTCAGGCTGAAGGTGGTGAGCAGCACCACGGCGTCGCTGCCGGGCATCTTGCGGAGCCGGGTGAGCTCGTGCCATTCGCCCATGTGCAGGGCCACGACCACCAGCACCGCGGCGATGGTCCCCATCGGGACGAACTGCGCGTACTGGGCGAAGAACAGCACGATCAGCAGCAGGGTGAGGGCGTGCACCAGCCCGGCGACGGGGGTGCGGCCGCCCGCCTTGACGTTGGCCGAGGTGCGGGCGATCGCGCCGGTCACGGGCAGGCCGCAGAAAAAGGGGCAGACCACATTGGCCACGCCCTGGGCGACCAGCTCGGTGTTGGAATCGTGGCGGTCGTCGACCAGCCCGTCCGCGACCACGGCCGAGAGCAGGGACTCGATGGCGCTCAGCAGGGCGATGGTGGTGGCGGGCCCGAGGAGGTCGCGGATGCGCTCGAGGCTGACCTCCGGCCAGACCAGGGGGGGCAGCCCGCGCGGGATGGCGAGGGGGCCGAAGAGCGAGCCCACGGTGGCGACCCCCCGGGTGTGCTCCCAGTCCAGCGCGGCCACGAGCAGGGCCGAGCCGATCATGGCCACGATGGCGCCCGGCACGCGGTCGGCGTGCAGGCGGGAGCGGTAGGTGGGCCAGAGGTAGATGAACACGGCCGAGCCCGCCGCGATCAGGAGCGTGGTGGGGTTGAGCTGCGGCAGGTGGGCGACCAGCCAGCCCACCTTGGGGAAGAACTCCGCCGGGGCCGGCGTGGCCACGCGGAGGCCGAGAAAGCTGGCGGCCTGGCTGGCCATGAGGGACACCGCGATGCCGGTGGTGAAGCCGCTGGTCACCGGATAGGGGATGTACTTGATCAGGCTCCCCATGCCGCTCAGCCCCATCACGAGCAGGATGCCGCCGGCCATGATGGTGGCGAGCAGCAGGCCGTCGAAGCCGTGCTTGCCGATGATGAAGAGGACCACGGTGACGAAGGCCGCGGTCGGGCCGGCCACCTGCACGCGGCTGCCGCCCAGCAGGGAGACGATGAAGCCGCCGATGATGGCGGTGAAGATGCCGATGGCGGGGGCGGGCATCGGCGTGGCCAGCCCCGCCGGGATGCTCGCGACCCCCAGGGCCAGGGCGAGCGGCAGCGCGATCAGCCCCACTGTGATCCCGGCGAGCGCGTCCGCCAGCGCCTGCTGGCGGGTGTAGCCCGCGCGCAGCACCGCGACGGAGCGGGGGCGGAAGCGGCGGAGCGCGGGGGCGAGGCGGTCGGCGAGGGCCATGGGTCAGCCGAGCACCGTGCGCAGCAGCTTGCCCAGCTCGGCGACGCGATAGGGCTTGGTCAGGTAGCCGCAGAAGCCGAGGTCGAGGAACTTGCGCGCCATCTCCTCGTTGTCGTAGCCGCTGCAGACGATGGCGCGGAGGTCGGGGTCCAGCTCGCGCAGCGCCTGGAAGGTCTCCTCGCCGCCCATGCCGCCGATCACGCTGATGTCCATGATCACGGCGTCGTACGGGCGGCCGATGTTGAGGTAGCGCTTGTAGAAGGTGATCGCCTCCTCGCCGTTCTTCGCGAGGTCGAACTTGTAGTCGAGGCTCTTGAGCATGGTGGCGGTGATCGCCGTGATCTTCGGGTCGTCGTCCATGAACAGCACGCGGCCGGTGCCGAAGCGGAGGGAGGCGGCGCGGCGGGCCTGCACCTCGACGGGCCGGTTGGCGGTCGGCAGGTAGACGGTGAAGGCGGTGCCGGCGCCCTCCGCGGTGTCGAGGCCGATCTGGCCGCCGTGCTTGCGCACGATCGAGAGCACGGTGGCGAGCCCCAGGCCCGTGCCGTGCTTCTTGGTGGTGAAGAAGGGGTCGAAGATCTTCGCGACGTGCTGGGGCGGGATGCCGCTGCCGTTGTCGCGCACCTCGAACTCGACGTAGTCGCCCGCGGGCAGGGGCGCCACCTGGTCCGCGGCCAGCGTGAGGTTCCGGGCGCGGAGCTCGACGCGCGCGCGGTGCGGCGCCGGCGGCATCGCCTGCAGCGCGTTGACCACCAGGTTCTGGAAGACCTGCAGCAGCTGCCCGCGGTCCACCTGCACGGGGGCGGTGCCGGCCGCCACCTCGACGGTGAGCTCGGCGGTCGAGCCGGCGCCGGCGAGCTTGATGCTGTCCGCGAGGAGGTCCTGCGCCGACTGCACGCTGAGCGTGCCGGCGCCCCCCTTGGCGATGGTCAGCAGCTGCCGGGTCAGCCCCTTGGCCGCCAGGCACGCCTGCTCGCTGTCGTCCAGCGACGAGTAGTCGCGGGTGTCCTTGCCGAGCGAGATGCCGCCCATGATGGTCGTGAGCAGGTTGTTGAAGTCGTGGGCGATGCCGCCGGCGAGGAGCCCGAGCGACTCGAAGCGGTTGGCCTTCACCAGCTCCTCGGGGGTGAGGGTCATCTCGTTGGGGTCGCGGAAGACGATCACGGCGCCGTAGGGCTTGCCGGCGGGGTCGTGCGCGGCGCGGGCGGTCCACACGATCGGGGTGGGCGCGAGGCCCTCGGCGGGGCCGGCGAGGGCGTCCTCGCTGATCAGCGGCAGCGGGTGGCTGGCGGTGAGCACGCGGTCCAGCGGGTCGTCGCTCGCCCGGTGGCTCTCGCGGTTGACCAGCCGGAAGACCTCGCCGACCGGCTGGCCGCGGGCGGACTCGGCGCTGCGGCTGAGGAGGCGCGCGGCGACGGCGTTGACGAAGGCGATGCGGCCGCGCTCGTCGACGATCAGGACGCCCTCGGCGACGGCGGCGAGCGCCTCGCTGGCGAGGCCGGCGGGCAGGCCGGCGGCGGCGGGGGCGGTGAGGTTGGCGGGGAGCGCGCAGATGAAGCCGGTGACCCGGGCCAGGTCGCGCTTGCGGGTGAGGGTGCGGTGCGCCCCGAGGAGCAGGGGCAGGAGCTGGCCCTGCTTGGTTTGCAGCTGGACCGGCACGACAAAGGAGGGCTGTCCGACCGCGTGCTGGAGCAGCCAGACCTCGGGCCCGGCGGCGGCCTCGGCGGCCGGCAGGGCGGTGGTGAAGGTGGCCAGCTCGGGCGCGCGCTCCGCCTCGCCCCAGCCGAGGAGCTTCTTCCAGGCGGGGGAGAACCAGAAGGTCTTGGCGGCGAAATCGAGCTCGAAGGCCCCGAGCGGGCCCGAGCCGCTCAGCTCCTGCAGGCGCGTGTCGTTGGCGATGCTGATCTCCTCGAGCTCCTTGCGCTCGGTGATGTCGAGGTGCAGGCCGATGACGCGCTCCAGCTCGCCGTTGGCGCCGGACACCTGCAGGCCGGTGCACTGGATCCACACCCAGTGGCCCAGCCGGTGCCGCATGCGGAACTCCACCACGAAGGGCTGCCCGCGCCCGGCCAGTTTCTTGCCGAGCTGGTCGGGGGCGGCGCTGGAATCGTCGGGGTGGATCAGCTGGCGCCAGTGGTCGAGCGTGTCGGGCAGCTCCGCCTCGGCGTAGCCCAGGATCCGCTTCCAGGCCGCCGAATAGTGCGCCCGGCCGGTCTGGAGGTTGAGGTCGAAGAAGCCGGCCACGCCCTTTTCGGCCAGCAGCCGGAAGCTCGCGTCATCGCCGGCCGCGGGCGCGGCGGCGGCGGCCGGCGCCAGGGCCGTCGCGATGTAGCCGGGCGCGGCCCCGAGGTTCCGCTCCAGCCGCACCAGCATGTCCTGCGCCGCCCCCGTCCGCGGCTGGATCGCGAGGCGGGCGCTGGTGTCGAGCGCGGTCGCCAGCAGCACCTCCCAGTGCGCCGCCAGCCCGTCGGCATCGTCGGAGACGACGTCGAACTGGATCAGGCGGACCAAATGCTCCCCCACCAGCTCGTCCGGCCCGGTCCGCCAGAGGGCCTGGGCGGTGGCATTCGCGGCCGTCACCCGCCCGGCCTCGTCCACCCACAAGACGGCGCAGGCTCCCCGCGCGATCGGGTCGGGGGTGGCGTGGGTCGGAGTGGGGGGGGGCTGGCTCAAGGTGTGCCGCCGTTTAACCAGTCCTGCGCGCGCTTGGCGAGAAAATCGATGAAGGCGGGGTGGTCGTTCGGGCAGGGCACCTGCTGGAAGCTGGTGCCGCCGGCGGCGAGGAAGTCCTCCCGGCCCCGGACGTTGATTTCCTCCAGGGTCTCGAGGCAGTCGGTCACGAAGGCCGGGCAGAGGACGAGCAGGCGCTTAGCGCCGGCCGCGGGCAGGCGGTGGAGCTCGTGGTCGGTGAACGGCTCGAGCCAGGGCTCGCCGGCGAGGCGGGACTGGAACGAGACGGAGTGCCGCGCCGGGTCGAGGCCGGCGCGCCGGGCGAAGGCGCGCGTGGTGGCGAGGCACTGGGCCTTGTAGCAGGTGGCGTGGGCGGGCGCGCAGGTGGTGCAGCAGTCGGGCACGACGGTGCAGTGGGCGCGGGACGAGTCGGCCTTGCGCAGGTGGCGCACCGGCAGCCCGTGGTAGCTGAACAGCACGTGGTCGTGGGGCTGGGCGAGATAGGGCGCGGCGACGGCATGCAGCGCCTCGATGTAGTCGGGGTCGGCGTAGAACGGCTGCACCGTGGTCACCCGGAGCGGCGCCGCCTGCCGGGCCACCTCCGCCATGACCTTGACCACCACCGTCTCCCACGAGGACATCGCGTAGTGGGGGTACTGGGGGAAGAGCAGCACCTCCTGGATGCCGTCGGCGACGAGCTGGGCGACGACGCGGGCGATCGACGGCTCGCCGTAGCGCATCGCGAGGTAGACGGGGGTGTCGGGCCCGAGGCGGGCGGCCAGCTTCTGCTGGACGCTCCGCGAGGTGACGATCAGGGGGGAGCCCTCGGGGGTCCAGACGGTGGCGTAGGCGTGGGCGGAGTGCTTCGGGCGGGTGCGCAGGATGATGCCCTCGAGCAGGAGCCAGCGGCCCGGCGCCGGCAGGTCGAGCACGCGCTCATCGCCCAGGAATTCACGCAGGTAGCGCCGCACGTCCGGCACGGACGGGGAAGCGGGCGAGCCGAGGTTGACGAGGAGGAGGGCGCGTTGGGGCATGCGCCCGAATTGGTCGG
>CAIKTR010000197.1 GCA_903830425.1 uncultured Opitutia bacterium | reverse complement strand
CTGCTCCGCACCCTGACCGACCCGGAGGACGTGATCGTCGTCGTGGGCGACGACTGGTCCTCCATCATCCCCTACTACACCGGGCGACGCGCCCTGATGATTACCAACGCCCAGGAGGGGGACCAAGCCTACCTGGCCCGGGCGTTCGCCGCGCTCCGGGGCCGGCGGGTGGGCGCGCTGATCCTCAGCCGCCGCTCACAGGCCCGGCATGCGATCCTCGACCGCGCCGAGCGCACGCTCGGCATCCTGCCGGGCCCGGCCTTCACGTTCAGCGACGACCTGGTCTTTTATTTCCACGAGGGGCTGTACGAGCGGGTCGAGGCCTACCTGCGCGCCAACGCCGCCGGCACCTATAACCAGCTCAAGCTCGCCCCCCCCGGTTCCCTCACCGTCCGGCGGCATGAGCTGAAGGAGGTCGTGGTCGCCAGCCTGGCCGACCAATCCCCGTTCGCCGCCATGACCCCGGCCCCGCGGTTCAACCGCAACCTCTGGGGGGTCACGTTCTCGACGCCGGTGGACCACGTCAACCGGTTCAACGCCCACGCCCCCTCCGAGCTGGTCTTCCAGCTCCCCGCCGGACCGCACCGTGTCGAGGCGCAGTACGGCATGATGGAAGGCGCCTACCTACGGAAGGAGCCGCCCAACTCGGACGGCGTGAACTTTGCCTTGCTCGTGCGCCGCCCGCAGCACGCCGACCGGCAGCTGTTCGCCCACTTCCTCGACCCCCAGTCGAACCCCGCGGACCGCGGGCTGCATTCCCTGGCCTTCAACTTCACCCTGCCCGAGGGCGCGGAACTGATTTTCCAGGCCGGCCCCGGACGAAAGGACGACAACGCCTTTGACTGGGCGTTCTGGGGTCGGATCAACCTCAAGTAAGGCGAGGCCCGGGCCGGGTCGGCGGGGGGTTCCGGACGTGGGACCGCAAATTTCCTTTGCCGGCCATGGTGGGACGGCTTTCATGCCCCTTTGCGCGGATGAAGGCCCATATCAACGAGAACGAATCCTGTATTTTCTGCGTGGAGCAGCCGACCGACTGGACGCTCCCGCCGGAGCAGTTCTGGATCACGGGCTGGTTCGTGGCCAAAACCACCCAGCGCTTCAAGGATGTGCGGGCCTTCATCGATGAGGTCCCGACCATGGGCCTGTTCGGGCTCCCGCGGCCCGACATCGAGGCCGCCTACGCGCACTGGACCCAGGGCACCCACGCCGGCTTTTCCTTCCGCCTCGACCCCTGGCCCGGCGCCAAGCTGCTCCGGCTCGAAATCCTCAACGACGACAACGCCTGGGCCGAGTTCTGGCGCGTCCCGCTCACCTGCCGGGGCCGCGGGCCCGGGCGCAAAATCCGCCCGACGCTGAACCCCGCGCTGGTGCAGCCGATGCTGCTCGAGCTCCTCAAGGTGTCCGCCCTCGCGGCGCGCGCCCCCCGCGACGCCCATGCGGCCATGCTCGTCCGCGAGCGGTCCGTGATCCCGCTCGAGACCCTGCCCGTCCCCCCGCTCTACGGCGTGTTCGAGGGCCCGCACGTGATCGGGCACACCCAGTACGACAAGCTCCACCTCGGCGGCTGGATCTTCCACGCCGAGCAGCCCATCCGGGAGCTGATCGCGACCACCGACAACCGCACCCAGAACTACCTCGTCCACGGGCTGGAGCGCGACGACGTCGCCGCCCTCTTCCCCGACCAGCCGCGCGCCCGCACCGCGCACTTCCGCGGCAACGTCGACCTGCCCGCCAACCTCGCCGAGCCCGTCTGCCTCAAGATTTTCGCCGTGCTCGAGAACGGCCAGAAGCTCCTCGCCTTCACCAAGCGGCTGTACCCGTGGACCTCCCTCGAGAAGGAGCGCCCGCTCCCCCCCTACTCG
>CAIKTR010000196.1 GCA_903830425.1 uncultured Opitutia bacterium | reverse complement strand
GGTCTCCTTGGAGCGCAGCCCGACCTGGTTGGTGATTTCCCGCGAGTAGTGCGCGAGCAGTTCGGCGCTGAGGACGTGCTTCAGCTTGATGAAGCCGTCGCGCCGGAAACGCGCGATCTGGTCCGCGTTGACGGCATAGGGGGTGGCGAGTTCGGCCGGAGCGGGGACGGGGGTGGAAAGCATGGCCGCCAGCCTACCGGATAGGACGCGGGACGTCTGCCACTCTCTTGGCCAAAACTGGTGATAATTTGCTCATATCTTGCCTGATCGGTGAAAACTGTGGCATTTAAGCACGCATGATTCTTTCCCGGGACCCACGATGGGAGCGCGTGCCGCTGCAGGAGACGGGCTCGTTTGCGGTCCGGGAGTTTCGCCAGGCCCGCTTCGACTATCCCTGGCACCAGCACCGGGAGGCGGAGCTGACGCTCATTGTGCGGGGGAGCGGGCTGCGCTACGTGGGCGATTCCGCGGAGGAGTTTGCGTCGGGCGACCTGTGCCTGCTGGCAGGGGGCCTGCCGCACTCGTGGCGTTCCCCGGCCCAGGGCCGGGCGGGCGTCTACAGCATCGTGGTGCAGTTTGACCCGGCGAAGTGGGGCGAGGCGTTCTGGCAGCTGCCGGAGATGCGCGGGGTGGCGCGGTTGCTGGCCCGGGCGGCCCGGGGGCTCCAGTTTCTGGGGCCGGTCCGCGGACAGGTTGCGGCCCAGCTGGTGGAATTGGCGGCGCAGCCCCCGCGCCGCCGGCTGCTGCCGCTGCTGGGCGTGCTCCAGCAGTTGGCGGAGGCCCGGACGGCGCGGTCGCTGGCCCTGGTGCCCCGCCAGCAGGAGGCCAGCCCGGTCAGCGGCCGGATCAAGGCCGTGCTGGAACAGATCCACCGCCACTACGACGAACCGCTGAGCCAGTCCGCCCTGGCCCGGCGCCACCACCTGAGCGCCTCGGGGTTCAGCCGTTGTTTCCGGCGCGCCATCGGCAAGACCTTTGTCGCCTATGTGAGCGACCTGCGGCTCAGCGCGGCCTGCCGCCTGCTGCTCGAGACGGAGGCGACCGTCGCCGACATCGCGTTCCGCGTCGGGTTCGGGAACCTGTCCAACTTCAACCGCTGCTTCCGGGGCGCCCGGGGCGTCACGCCGCGGGATTTCCGGCGCCAGGCCTCCGCCCATCCCCGCCTGGACTGAGGCCGCCCCGCCGGGCCAAAAAAAAGCCGCGACCCGGAGGTCGCGGCTGGAGGGAGAGGACGGAAGCTACTTCCGTCCGGGGGGTTACGGGGCGGCCGGGGCCTCGGCGGCCGGGGCGGCGTCGCCGGCCGGCTTCTGGTTTTCCAGTTCCTTCATCGCGGCCTTGCGCGAGAGGCGGACCTTGCCGGAGCGCTCGTCGATGCCGATGCACTTGACAGTGATGGACTCGCCCAGCTTGACGACGTCCTCGGTGCGGCGCACGCGGAAGTCGGCCAGCTCGCTGATATGGCAGAGGCCTTCCTTGCCGGGCAGGCACTCCACGAAGCAGCCGAACTCCTTGATGCCGGTGACGCGGCCGGTGTAGATCTTGCCCATCTCAATCTGGGCGCCGCCGCCGCCGCCGCCAGGACCGCCGCCGCAGAGGCCGTCGATTTCCTGGATCGCGCGGGCCATGGCCTCGGCGTTGTTCGAGTAGACGAACACCTTGCCGGAGTCGTCCTCGGCGATGTCGATCTGCGCGCCGGTCGTCTCGGTGATGCGGCGGATGGTCTTGCCGCCGGGCCCGATGAGCAGGCCGATCTTCTCGGGATCGATCTGGATCGTCTGGATGCGCGGGGCGTACTTGGAGAGGTCGGCGCGGGGGGCGGGCAGGGAGGCCAGCATGGAGCGCAGGATCTCGATGCGGGCGTCACGGGCCTGGAAGATCGCGGTCTTGGCGATCTCGAAGGGCAGGCCGTTGATCTTGAGGTCGAGCTGGAAGCCCGTGATCCCCTTGGTCGTGCCGGCCACCTTGAAGTCCATGTCGCCGAAGTGGTCTTCCTCGCCGAGGATGTCGGTGATGGTGGTCCACTTCGTGATGGTGCCGTCGGCCGCCATCTCGGTCATGAGGCCGCAGGAGATGCCGGCGACCGGGGCGATGATCGGCACGCCGGCGTCCATCAGGGCGAGACAGCCGCCGCAGATCGAGGCCATCGAGGTCGAGCCGTTGGAGGCCATGATCTCGGAGACGACGCGGATGGAGTAGGGGAAGACGTCCTCGGCCGGGAGCACCGGGACGAGCGAGCGCTCGGCGAGGGCGCCGTGGCCGATTTCGCGGCGGCCGGGGCCGATGAAGCGGCCGGCCTCGCCGACGGAGAACGGCGGGAAGTTATAATGGAGGATGAAGCTCTTCGAGGTGGCGCCGCCGGTGAGTCCGTCCATGTCCTGGGCTTCCTTGGTCGGCCCGAGGGTGACGATGGCGATGTTCTGGGTGTCGCCGCGCTGGAACATGGCGGAGCCATGGACGCGGGGGAGGACGCCGACCTGGGAGTTGAGGGGGCGGAGGGTCTTGGCGTCGCGGCGGTCAGAGCGGATGCCCTTGGCGAGGACGGTGGCGCGGTAGGCCTTGTACTGGAGGTCCTCGAACACGACGTTGAGGTCGACGTCGGTGAACTTGCCCTCGCCGAGCTCGGCGAGGAGGGCGGCCTTGGCCTCCTCCTTGAGCAGCTTCACGTTGGCGGAGCGGACGTTCTTCTCGAAGCCGAAGATGGCGGCGGAGACGCGCTCGGCGGGGACGACGCGCTCGATGATGGCGCGGGCCTCGGGGGTGGCGCCGACCAGCTTGAAGGTGGCCTTGGGCTTGCCGGCGAGGGTGACGAGCTCGCGGATGGCGGCGAGGATGGGCTGGATGGCCTGGTGGCCGAAGGCGAGGGCCTCGATGAACTTCTCCTCGGCGATCTGGTCGGCGGAACCCTCGATCATGAGCATGTCCTTGGCGTTGCCGACGTAGATGAGGTCGAGCGAGGACGAGAACATCTGCTCGATGGTCGGGTTGGCGACGAACTGGTCGTCGATCAGGGCGACGCGGACGCAGCCGATCGGCCCGTTCCACGGGATGTCGGAGATGGCGAGGGCGGCGCTGGCGCCGTTGACCATGGCGATGTCGGAGTCGTGGATGAGGTCGGCCGACATGAGCTGGCCGATGATCTGGACCTCATTGAGGAAACCCTCGGGGAAGAGCGGGCGGCAGGGACGGTCGCAGAGGCGGGAGATCAGGATCTCGCGCTCGGTGGGGCGGCCCTCGCGCTTGAAGTAGCCGCCGGGGAAGCGGCCGGCCGCGGCGTACTTGTCGCGGTAGTCGCAGGTGAGCGGGAAGAAGTCCTGGCCGGGGCGCATGGTCTGGGCGACGCAGGCGGTGACGAAGACGTTGGTCTCGCCGACGTTGACGTTGACGGCGCCGCCAGCGAGCTGGGCGATGGAGCCGGTCGAGAACGTGAGGCCGAGGCCGGGAACGGTGACGTTATGTTTCTGATTCATGTTCGGACTGATTTACGGATTTCGGATGAAGTGTCGGCGGATAGGACGGGCCGGGCCAGAGACACGAGACTGGCGGCGACCCGGTGGCTTCCGGGGGAGGAAGCGGCGGCGGCCGGAGGGCCGCTGCGGTGGGGAGGTTACGGACCCACTCGATCTCCTCGTTGGGGACCCGAGAGATTTCCGCTTGCCGCCCGGGGGCGGTCGCCGTGGGCGGCAAGCGGAAATGTCCCGGTCTCGAGCGAGTGTCAGTAAAGACAACGGGCGACCCGCGGATCGGGTCGCCCGTGCGATGAAGGGGTTATTTGCGGAGGTTCAGTTTCTGCAGGAGTTCACTGTACTTCGGCAGGTCGTGCTTCTTGAGGTAATCGAGAAGCTTGCGACGCCGGCTGGCCATCTGGAGGAGCCCGCGGCGCGAGTGGAAGTCCTTGCGGTGCGTGCGCAGATGCTCGGTGAGGTGATTGATCCGGGCGGTCAGGAGCGCCACCTGGACCTCGGACGAACCGGTGTCCGTCTCGTGGGTTTTGTAGGCTGCGATGATTTCGGGTTTAACGACTGTTGGCATGGTTTTGAGCTGAGGGTTACACGACTGTAGGGAACCCGGGAGGGCTCCGTGGCACCCGCCCCGCCCCGACAAGTCGGGGTTGAGCCGGCGTCACCGTTCCAATCCGGCGGAATGCCGGACCAGTCATGGTGGGTATCCGCAACCGACGGATTTCCACTAACGCAAGGGGCCAGAATCCGAAGCCGACCCCGGTGGCGCAAGCGTATTTTTCG
>CAIKTR010000195.1 GCA_903830425.1 uncultured Opitutia bacterium | reverse complement strand
CTCAGCCTGCGGCTGCCCGGGATGTGGTGCGCCGCGACCTTTCGGGCCCCGTGGCTCGGCGACGCGGCGCTGGCCGCGCTGCTGGCGAGCATGCTCGCGGGCTACGCGCACGGCTGGCGGGGCTGGTGCCGCGGGTACTGGCCGCCCCTGGCGGTGGTCGCCCTGGCCCTGGCCGGCGGCCTGCGGCTGGGATGACACCGGGGGCGGGCCGGGCGTTTTCTGCGCCCGGGTCCATTCTGCGGTGGATTCCCGGAGGGGCGCGGTTAGGTTGGCGGCATGAAAAGCGCCTATGAGCTCGCGATGGAACGCCTGGCCAAGTCCGATCCCAGCACGGAACGCCCGCTGACGGCGGAGCAAAAGGGCCGGCTCGCCGAGCTGGACCGGGTGTACCAGGGCAAGATCGCCGAGCGGGAGATTTTCCTGAAGAAGCACCTCAACGAGGCCCTGGCCGAGCAAAAGGCCGAGGAGGCCGGCAAGATCCAGCAGCAGCTCGTCAACGAGCGCGCCCGGCTGGAGGAGGAGCGCGAGGAGGCGAAGGAACGCGTCCGGCGCGGCAAATAAGGCCGGCGGCCGGTCCGCCCGGGCGGCGGCCTACTTCGCGAACTCGAAATCCGCCACGATCAGGTGGTGGTCCGAGGCGGGCGTGGGCACGATGCGGTGCTCGACGCAGCGCAGCTGGGAATTGTGGAAGATGTGGTCGAGCACGAACGGCCGGCGGCGCCAGGTGGGCTGCGTCTGCTGCACCGTCATGTAGCCGCATTCGGCAAACTGCTCCACCAGGGTCCGGTGCTTGCTGACGTTGAAGTCGCCGGCGAGGAGCGTCGGGCCGTGGGAGTCGGCCAGCTGCTCGGCGATGAGGTTGCGCTGGAACGGATTCGCGGTGCTGCTCGAGTGGAGCATGAAGAACGCGAGCAGGTGCGTGTTGAGCACCTTGACCTCGCGGCCGAGGATCGTGGTGTAGGCGCCGATCAGGAGGCGGTCGGTCGGGGTGGTCTTGGTGCCGAAGAACTCGAACTCGATCGGCGGCGACGGCAGGTCGATCCGGAGGTGGCCGTGCAGCGGACCGCGGGAGAAGATGGCGAGGCCGAGGCCGAACGGCAGCTCGCGCGGATCGGCCCGGGGATAGGAGAACCAGCTGTCGTAGCCGGGCAGCTCCGCGTGCAGCCGCATGTAGTTCGGCGGCGGCTTCAGCTGCACGCCGCCGGGCAGGGCCTTCTCCACCTCCTGCAGCAGGATGATGTCGGCCTGGTGCGACCGGATCTCCTCCAGCGTCGCGTCGATCCGGATCGGGGCGCGATCCGGGTAGGTGTCGTCCCAAATCTGCCCAAACTGCATGTTGAACTGGAGAACGCGGAACGTGCTCATGGGCGGATGGGCGGGCTCAGGCCGCGGCAACAAAAGTGAGCGCCGGCGGGCGGGCACCCATGCCGGGCCAGAACACGGAGGAAACGGCACACCTTGTCATGGGAATGACTCCAGTCTCCGGCTGCCAAGTAGGGTCGCAACCCTATTATTCCGGCTCCGCGGTTCCCTCGACAACCCAGGAACGAGCCGCGGGCAGCTGGTGAAAGAACTCGCGCAGCGCGGCGCTCAGGTGCTCGGCGTAGCGGAAATGGGCGCCCATGCCGGTCCGTAACTCAGCCTCATAGATGAACTTATCGGCCTGGGTCGTGTGCTCGAAGGGGGTCTGAGCCCCGAGCAGCAGCGAGTAGACGTAGGCCGGGGAGCCGCGCCGGAGCAGCTCGCGCGTCAGTTCCAGCTGTTCCCGCAGCAGCACCGCATGGCCGGACCGCTCGATCTCGGGCGGCAGGTAGAAGCCGCCCTGCACCAGCGGGGTGAAGCGGTGGCCCGTCCGGTGGCGGTTGAGGTCGCGCAGTTCCGCGAGCGCCAGGTTGTTCCAGGCAAAGGTCACCCGGGCGCGGCGCGTCGCCAGACCCTGGTAACCGTAGCGGTTGGCGCGGTGGCGCAGCGCCTCGGACACCGGCTGCGTCTCGGGCATCCAGGGCGGGGTCTCCCGGTCCACCTTCACCCAGACCTCGTCCGCCAGCGGCTCGGCGGAGAGCCGCTCCAGCCCGAGCTTGAGGCTGGCGGCCAGCTCCTGCCGGGCCTGCTCGGTGTAGGACGGCTCCGCGGAACTGTGGCTCATCAGCCGGGGCGACTGCTTGAGCAGCTCGGCGCGGATCAGCCGGGCGGCGGTCCGGGCCTCCGGGTTCGGCAGCGAGTCGAGGTGTTTCACCGTCGTCGCCCACATGCGCGAGGACTGCACCAGCCCGAGGTTGGTGCGCGTGGCGAACGGGATGAAGTACCGCGCCCGGTCGAGGGCGTAGTTCTTGCGGAGGCGGGTAACGACCGCCGGCTGGGCGTTGGGCGGCAGGCGGACCAGCCCCGGCTGCGCCGTCGCCAGCAGGTCGAGCCGGAGGTATTCGGCGTGGTAGGCGGCGAACGCCGCGGCCATCACGTCATGCCAGCGCCCCGCCAAATCCTCCGGGATGCCGATCTGCTCCGCCGTCGGGAGGTTGGCCGCGTCCATCGTGATGTAGCGCGTGCTCGACTCCTGGCCGTCGGCCATGGTGGCAATCTCAAAAATTTTCCAGGCCAGCCACATCGAGACCCCGTCGAGCGCGATGGCGAGCCCGCCGGTCAGGCCGCCGATCGAGGCGTGGCCGTAGTCCACAAACTTCAGGATGCGGTCAATTGAGGCCTCCGGATTCGTCACATCCACCTTGCTCAGGATCGAGGCGAGGCCCTCGTTGCTGCGGGAGTAGCGGGCCAGGACGGACGCGAGCAGCTCCGGCGTGACCTTGGGCTGATCGGCGGCGGTCGGGGGCGGGACGAGGGCGAGTCCGGTGACTTTCATGCGCAGGCACACTGAGGCACAATCCGCGCCGGAAACAAACGTCTTTTGCGGGCCGGCGGGGCGGCCGCGGCCGACCCGTCGTCAGCGGGCCGCGAGCCACTGGCCCAGCACGCCCTGATAAAAGCCGAGCCCCACGGTGCCGGCGGCGAGCAGGCCGAGGACGATCCCGGCCGTCAGGCCGACCGGCGTGCCGGCCGGGCGGGCGGAGGCGTCGCCCGCCGGGGCCACCCAGCCCCCAAAGAAGGCCGCCCGGATCCAGCTGAAGTAGTAGTAGATCGAGATGACCACGCCGACCACGGCGACGGCCAGCAGGCCGTAGTGGCCGGACTGGAAGGCCGCGACGAAGATGAAGAACTTGCCCATGAAGCCCGCGAGCGGCGGGATGCCGGCGAGCGAGCCGAGGCCGACGGCGAGCACCAGCGCGAGGAACGGGCGTTCCTTGGCGAGCCCGGCGTAGTGGGCCAGCTCCTGGTCGGAGTCGTCGTCCCCCGCCACGTGCGCCATCACCCCGAACACCGCGAACGAGGCGAGCAGGTAGGCGAAGAGGTAGAAGTAGATCGCCCCCAGGCCGAGCGGCACCGTGGCCGCGGCGACCACGCCGAGCAGGAGGAAGCCGGCGTGCGCGACGCCGGAGAGGCCGAGCAGGCGCTTGACGTTGTGCTGCGTGAGGGCGGCGAGGTTGCCGAACAGCAGGGTCGCCCCCGCCATCAGGGTCAGGATCGGCAGCGTCAGCCAGGCGTAGGCGGAAAACGTCCGGGCCAGCAGCAGCAGCACGATGAAGCCGGCGGCCTTCGAGCCGACGGCCAGGAAGGCGGTCACGGGCGTCGGCGCCCCCTGGTAGACGTCGGGCACCCAGATCTGGAACGGGAACGCGCCGATCTTGAAGGCGACCCCGGCCAGCACCATCACGATGCCGACGCTGGCGAGAAAGTGGTGCGGGTGGCCGGAGAGGAACGCCCCGAGCTGGTCGAAGTTCATCGCCGCGCCGGTGTGCCCGAGCAGCTGCGGGTTGCCGGCCACGCCGTAGAGCAGCGCGATGCCGAAGAGCAGGACCGCGGAGCTCAGCGCGCCGAGGATGAGGTACTTCAGGCCGGCCTCGAGCGAGGCGGGGCTGGTGCGGAAATAGCCCACCAGGATGTAGAACCCGATCGTCACCGTCTCCAGCGCCACAAACAGCATCACGAAGTGGTTGCTCTGGGCCAGGAGCATCATCGCCGCCGTGACCACCAGCACGATGTGGTAGAACTCGGTCGCCGGCACCTGGCGCCGGGCCAGGCTGACCGTGCCCAGGAGGCAGACCAGCGTCGCGGTCAGCAGGAAGAACACGCGCATGATCTGGCCCTCGGCCGAGTGGTGCAGCAGGCCGTTGAACGAGTCGCCCTCGATGAACCCGAGGCGGAAGCTGAGCAGCTGGCTGGGGAGGATCGCGAGCACGCCGAAGAGCGCCACCCCCGGCAGGGAGGCGTGGAAGCGCCGCGGCAGCACCAGCTCGAGCCCGAGCAGCGCCAGGGCGAGGCAGCCGAGCAGCAGCTCGGGGAAGATGGCCATCCAGTCGTTGCGGGCGGCGAGGGCGGACAGGGCGGTGAGATCCATGGCGGCGGAGGGCGTCATTTCGCGGTCGGGTCAGCGGGGGCGTAAACCGCGTTCAGCGTGTCGTTGAGCGGCGTGGTCACGGCCTTGGGCCAGAAGCCGATGACCAGCAGCGCGAACAGCAGCAGCAGCGCAGGCAGCCGCTCGGGCCAGCTGAGGTCCGCCGGCGGATGCGCCGCGGCCACCCGGGCGAACGCCGCGGTCGGCGGCCCGAAGAACACGCGGGCCACGGCCCGCAGGCCGTAGACGGCCGAGAGCACGACGCCGGCCACCGCCAGCACGGTGACCAGGGAGGAGAACTGCCAGAGCGCGACAAAGATCGAGAGCTCGCCCCAGAAATTGGCGAAGCCCGGCAGGCCGATGCTGGCGAAGGTGCCCGCGACAAACAGCGCGGCCAGCACCGGCGTCCGCTGCGCCAGCCCGCCCATCTCCTGCAGGTCGAAGGTGTGCGTCCGGTGGTGGATGCTCGTGGCGAGCAGGAACAGCAGCGCGACCGAGAGGCCGTGCGCGAACATCAGCAGCACCACGCCGCCGAGGCCCAGCACGGAGTAGCAGGCGATGCCGAGGAACGCATAACCCATGTGCATGACCGAGCTGTACCCGATCAGCTGCTTGAGGTCCCGCTGGGCCAGCGTGATGAGCCCGACCACCAGCACGTTGCCGACGACGGCGAGCAGCGCGAGGGGGTGGGCCCAGGGCCCGAGCCCGGCGGGCAGCAGCGGCAAGGCGACCTGGATGAGGCCGTAGAGGCCGAACTTCTTCAGCACGCCGGCGTGCAGCATGGCGGCGGAGCTCGGGGCGGCGCCGTAGCCGAGGGGCGCCCAGGTGTGCAGCGGCCAGAGCGAGACCAGGATGCCGAAGCCGAACAGCAGCAGGCCGAAAATATTGTGCTGCACCGTCGCGGCCAGCGGCTGCGCCGTGAGGACCTCGCGCAGCGTGATCAGGTTGAAGCTGTGCGCGCCGCTCCGCACGTAGAGGGCGATCAGGCCGAGCAGGGAGAGCATCGCGCCGAGCGTCAGGTAGATCGTCAGCTTCATCGCGGCGTAGCTGTTCTCGGTCGGGCCGCGGGTGCCCCAGACGCCGACCATCAGGAACGTCGGGATGAGCGCGAGCTCGTGGAAGAAATAAAGGAAAAACACGTCCACGCTGGCGAACACGCCCATCAGGCCCGCCTGCATCACCAGCAGCAGCAGCAGGTAGAGCTTCAGCCGCTCCGCCCCGGACTGGAGCGCGTAGAGGCCCGCCGCCAGGCCCACCAGCCCGGCGAGCGCGAAGAGCGGGAGGGAGATGCCGTTGAGCCCGAGGGTCAGCCGGATGCCGAGCCCGTCGAGCCCGGTGTCGTAGGAGCGGAGGTAGGCGTACCCGTGCACCGGG